>JAGVZD010000065.1 GCA_018302805.1 Candidatus Woesearchaeota archaeon
TCAAGTGAACCAATAGAGCCATTTGAAGCAATAAAACACATTTTTGAACCAGTTGTTACAAAGTCAATTGAAGCTACAAAACCAAGTGATCTTCCAAGGCTCATTGAAATATTAAGACAAGTTGCTAAAGAAGATCCTACTATTAAAGTAGCAATAAATGAGGAAACTGGAGAAAACCTGATTTCTGGAATGGGAGAACTTCATTTAGAAGTTAGAGAAAATAGGATTAGAACTGAAAGAGGTCTTGACATTAAAACAGGCCTACCAATTGTAGTTTACAGGGAGAGTATTAGAAAGCAGATAAGCGATGTTGTTGAAGGTAAATCACCAAATAAACATAATAAGTTTTACATAACAGTTGAGAAGGTTCCAGAGGCAATGTACTCATTAATTAAATCCGGCGAACTTCCAGAAATAAGAATAAAGAAGAAAGATCAAACAATAATAGACAAATTAAGAGCTATCGGAGTAGATAGCAAAGAGGCAATTAAGTATAAAGAATTCTATAAAGGAAATGTATTGGTTGATGCAACTAGAGGTATAGTTCATATCGGAGAAGTAATAGAATTAATTGCTGATGGTTTTGAGCAGGTTATGAATGAAGGTCCTTCTGCAAGAGAACCAGGATTTGGATTGCTTGTTAAAGTTATTGATTGTAAATTACATGAAGATGCAATTCACAGAGGTCCCGCTCAAGTTTTACCGGCTATTAGAGACGCTATTAAAGAAGCTATGTTTACTGCTGGAGCAGTTTTATATGAACCATTGCAAGTTATTCAAATTGAAAGTCCATCGGAATTCTTAGGAGAGATCTCAAAGCTAGTCCAAAATAAAAGAGGGCAATTAATGGATGTAGTACAAGAAGGAGAACACATCACAGTAAAAGCAAAACTTCCTGTTGCAGAAATGTTTGGAATAACATCTGAATTAAGAAGTGCAACTAATGGCAGAGCAGCTCATTACATAGTAGATCAAGTATTCGAAAGAATTCCTGATGAATTACAGTCAAGAGTTAGGCTTCAAATCAGAAAAAGGAAAGGTCTTAGAGAAGACGTCCCAATTGTATAATATGACATTAATATTTACCGAAGAAAAAAACAAAGAATCTTTAAATGATATAAGTGAAGCGCTATCTAATATTAAGAAAGTTGCTGAAGAATATAGATTCTTGTGGGATAAAAATTTTATCCAGAATTATCTTGGAGAAGATATTCTTGATATGTTTCATCCACATTTAATAATTAAAGATGACAATATTCCATGTGAAGCAAATTATATAGGAATTAGTAATTATCTAGGGCAACTAGAATTCTGTAATTATAGGACTGTTAAACCAAAAATACATTTAACAACATTAGAATGTGCCAGAAAGATAAATGAACTTGGAATAAAATACAATAGAGACTTTAAACCATCCGAATTAATTAGTTGTTTTTATAATGCAATAAAAAAACCATTAGGCGAATATCTTGCAGAGAAACAACTCCAGGAAAAACCAAAATTCATTGATAAATTAAGTAGAAACCATACTCAAAATTCTTATAATATCTGAATCTAATAGGTTTATATATTTTTTGTAATGCATAAAAGCGTTTTAAAAATGGCTGAAACCGATATATACCATAAAGTTAAGATGGAAGATATTCTCGAAGAAATTTTAGATGTTAAATCTAAAACAGATAAAATTGAGATTTTAAAAAAAGGAGCTACTAATAAAAAAATTTCTGCCCTTGAAACAAGAATTAAGTTACAGCTCCCACCAGATTATAAAAGCTTTTTAAAATTTTCAGATGGTGCAGAAGTATTTGGTTTATCACTTTGTTCAGTAGACCAATTATATAATATTCCTGTTATATATGAAGATAATTCGGGTAATGAAAGAAAATTAAATCAACTATACAGGATTGGATTCGATGGATCAGGTTTTTCTCTATTGATGAACTTAAATTTACCAAACGGAGCTAAAGATCCAAATAGAAGGGACATTTTGGATTCTGGAATGTCTGAAACAAGAGTTGAAGGAACATTAGAAGTTATTGCAAAAAGTTTTGGGGAATTCTTATACAGAATCATAGATGGATCCAAAAAACAGTCCAGAAAATATGATTGGCCAAGAAAACAGTTAATTGAAGATCCGGAAATAGATAGATCTATGTTCTGGCTAGATCCTGAGTTTAAACCATATAGAGAATATGCTGGTGTAGAGCAAATAGATGACATTCTATGAACCAAAATTACCGAAATTTCCTAATTTACAATATTTAAACCTAATAAACCAAAATGTTTATAAAGGGGTTTTAAATCTGATTTCATATCAAAAATCATATTCAAGGGGGATATTTAAATGGCTAAAGAGAAACCACACATAAATATAGTATTTGTAGGCCATGTAGATCATGGAAAGAGCACAACAGTTGGTAGATTATTATATGACTCTGGACATGTTGATGAACAAACTCTTAGGAAATTAAAAGAAAAGGCTCAAGAACTAGGTAAAGTAGGATTTGAATTTGCCTTTGTTATGGATAATTTAAAAGAAGAAAGAGAAAGAGGAGTTACTATAGACTTATCTCACGAAAAATTTGTTACCCCAAAATATGAAATTACTATTATTGATGCACCAGGTCACAAAGACTTTATCAAAAATATGATTACTGGAGCATCGCAAGCTGATGCAGCAATTTTAGTTGTAGCAGCTACTGATGGTGTAATGGCTCAAACCCGAGAACATGTATTCTTATGTAAAACTCTAGGTGTAGGTCAATTAGCAATCTTGATTAACAAAATGGATGCTGTTAATTATGATGAAGCAAAATTCAATAAAGTAAAAGAAGATGTCACAAATTTACTTAAGACAGTTGGTTTTAAACTTGAAAATATAACATTTCTTGCTGCTTCAGCATTTAAGGGAGATAATATAGCTAAAAAGTCAACAAATATGGCTTGGTACAAAGGCCCTACACTACTTGAACAACTTGATTTATTCAAAGAACCAGAAAAACCAGTTAAACTTCCGCTAAGACTACCAATTCAAGATGTATATAATATAACTGGAATTGGCGTAGTCCCAGTTGGCAGAGTAGAAACTGGAGTTATGAAAATAGGTGATAAAGTCATAATTGTACCAGCTAGAGAAGGTAAAGGAGTTACTGGCGAAGTTAAAACAATAGAGATGCACCATGAACAAATAAATGAAGCAATTCCAGGCGATAATGTCGGATTTAACGTCAGAGGTATTGGTAAAAAAGATATTGCCCGGGGAGATGTTCTAGGTCATGTTGATAATCCTCCAACAGTTGCAACAGAATTTACAGCACAAATAGTTGTTATTAACCATCCTACTGTTTTGACAAAAGGATATACTCCTGTATTCCACGTACACACAGCACAAGTTGCATGTCAATTTGTTGAATTGATCAGACAAATTAATCCGGCAACAGGTGAGACAATAAAAGATCATCCAGACATGCTTAAGAACGGAGACGTAGCAGAAGTAAAAATCAAGCCAAGCAAGCCATTAGTCATTGAGAAACAAAAAGAGATTCCACATATGGCAAGGTTTGCAGTTAGAGATACAGGAAATACAGTTGCTGCAGGTATGTGCATAGATTTAGTTAAGAAAACATAATTTCTTTTTTTAATTAATTTTATATACTTCTTAAGTAATACAAATTTATGAAAAAATGGTGGCTCTTAATTATATTAATAATAATTTTTTTGTATTTCTTTTATCCAAAAAATTGTGGGTTTTCCCAAAGTGAGTTTCTTAGAGAACCTGGAAGAATCCTAAAAAGTGAGCAATGTAACTGTTTAGGTCAAAAGTACTCAGCTACTGGTGATCGTTTTGGTTTTGTCGGAGTTAGTGATTCTGGTAACAATTATTATTGTACTGGAATTCCATTAGGAAAAGTATGTTACGAAAAAACAATGTTAGAAAGTGGTAAATCAGAAAACTGGAAGCAAGTTAGTTGCTCTTAATTAAATTCTAAGACAGACGAAATCAATCATAAATAATAATGAAAAAATTAGCCAAATATGCAGGAATTACATTATTCTTGAGTAATGTTGCAGGTTGCTCAAATGTAAAAACATTTTTTAACCAACCAATACCATTATCAGTTCATACTTATAATGTAGTTGTACCAAATATAAAGTTGAATATTACAGATGAAAAAAATTTTATTCATGTACAAGATATAATAAATACTTTAGAACATGTTCCTGATAACTTACAATTCATTTGTAACACCAATCAAGGAATTGTTGATATTTTCGATGGATACATGAATGATCATCCCCTAAGATCTTCAATAAAATCTAAAGGTTGTGATGGATGTTATGATCTCGAAGCTAAAACTACAATAGTACCAGCAAATATTGAAGTTATTGTTCAAGAAAGACAAGCTTATGTTGATGAAGGATATACAGCATTGCATGAATATGGGCATATGGTAGACCATCTTTTGGGTTTTCCTTCCAATTCAAAAGCATTTGTAAATCTTTTTGGAGACTCATTAATTAATAATAGAAATTACTTTGCAAGATTTATTTTAAGGAAAGAAGAGATAAATTGGAATAAAGCTACAGAATACTTTGCAGATCACTTTTCTTCATTTTATTATTCAAAAAAATCGAGAGAAGGTATGAAGAAACTTAATCCAGAAATATGTAAATTCTTTGAAAAATTAGAAAAATCAGTTCCACCATTGCAATAATTAAATTATTGCTTATTTTATAGCAATTTTCCACATTTCTTCAAAATATTTTTTATATGATTCTGATATTTTCTTATCTTTAATTCTTATTGCAGCAGGAGTAGGTGACATTGACATTAATATTGTGGTATTATTGTATATATTGATTGTAGATGGTGTCCCAAAAGGCAAATATCTCGCATAAGTATAAGGAAATAAATTCATTCTATTCATTGTTTTTCTTCTGGTCTCATTATAAATTATTCTTAATTTAATTCCTTTTCTTGATCTTTCCCTATGAACCTTTTCAAAAAATATTTTTGTATGTATATTCTGAGTAGGTGTATCCCCCCCTCCAATAACTAAGAATTCATCTCCACTTTTTAATTCTTTAATCATTTGCTTAAATATTGTTTCAGCTCCCTTATATCCTTTAAATACTTCTACTTCAGTTTCCACAGTATGTTCATTAAATTTAAGTTCTAGAACAGGAATTATTTTACTAATTTTTATTTCATATTTATCAAACTCTGCTTTTTTTTCTTTGACAAAGTCTAGCAGTCTAGAAGGATCAACAGCCTTAAAATATCGAAACCCTCCTTCTCTATATGTTGTAACTAATCCCTTATTCATTAACTTATTAAGTAATTCATATGATTTCGAACTTGCCACATTTGCTTTTTCTGTTATTGGACCTACACTAGAACTTCCAAGTTCAATTAATGCTAAATAAACCTTAGTTTCTGAATGCGTTAGACCTATATTTTCAAGTATTTTAAAATCCATAGAATTATATTAACTATGATCTATTTAAATATTTCTATTTCTCCCCCTTGATGGGGGAATAATATTAATATAGCTGATATATTTAGCATAGGAGTATGATGAATAGTCATATGGGAGGAAAAATGTCCAAATTGGAAACTGAATTGGAAAAATTAGAGAATAATCTTAGAGATGGAAAGTACTTAACAACCAATGAATATTCAAATTTAATTAACCTATGTCAGGAACATTCGACATTCATTGAACCAGTTACCTTATTGATTAAATATGGTTATGATGCTGATGCAGCATTATTAGTTAGACAAGGTCTTGGCTACTGGGCTAAAGACGAATTTGCACAATACAATCTATCCAATGCGTATTTTATGGCAAAAATATCTAGGGAAAATGAAAGAAATAAATAAATCACAAATTGATGAATTCCTACAGAATTGGGAAATAGATCTTCGTAAAGAAAGAATGAGACTACTACAGACATCAATAGACTACTACAGACATCAATTGATTTAGATAAAGACGAGCTAGAAAAATCCAAAATGCTACTAAAGCGCAATGGTTTAGAATATGAAATATGGTGGAATTTGAGGAATATAAGTTCAATTCAAAATCCATTTGACATCTTGGATCATTATAAAAAATCAAATAATACCAATAACGAGCTTTCAAAATTAATATATTAGATTTCAAAAAACCTTCAGGAGAATTTATCAATAAAATGACAGTAAAAAGTGCAAAGAAAAGAATTACACAAAAGAATATAGAAAACTTTCTACAAGAATGGACTCAAGATATAGATGAAAAGTTTACTCGACTAAAATGTGAATCCATAAGTTATCAAAATCAAAATGATATCTACAGGAGAAAAAAGAAATTCGATAGGCTAGATGCCGAAGATGCATTTATCAGAGATTTAAGGTCTTATTGTTACATACATCCTCCAAAAAAAACTTATGATGTATTCATAGAATCTCTTAAGGAGACAATAGAAGAATTACAGAATCAACAACCTCAGGATTCCTATATGGTAAAAATTGAGATTGAAGTTGCAAAGTATGCACTTAAAAGAATTGATGAAAGATTTGAAGTTCCACATTCCAAAAACAAAGATAAAAGCAGCTATAGATCTGTATCAAAAAAAGAATCCATATCGTTAGAAAATAGAATTATGGTAGAAATTACGGCCGAGTTAGATCAAAATTCAACAATATACGGATCAAGCTATTATGGCCTAAATAAATATGATTTAAGAAAAATAAGGGAGGAATTAGATCTAATTCAGACTGTTGCAGATGCATATGAGCCATCTAATTTTGATATACATGGGAGGAGGAAATAGTGTTGTAGATTTATCCACAACAAAAATTTAAATGGTAATTAAGGTTAAAGAAAATGACGAGAAAGAAATGGACCAACAAATAAATATCGACAGAAAGGACTTCTACATAGCTAATCAGAACAATAGCAACTTTGATGAGATTCAAAGATTAGCTATAGCATATCTAAACAAACAACCTGTAGCAATTGAAGGTGAACCAGGGGTTGGAAAAAACCAAGCAATAAAAATCTTAGCCAAAGCTTTACATAAAGAGCCTTACAGAATTAGATGCACAGAAGAAACAATGGCTCGAGATATTATAGGTGGAGAAAAATTAACTGCAGAGCATTCTCCCAATGGATCTATAGCGACAAAAACAATCTTTGTTCCAGGAAAATTGATGAATGGTATGCAAGAAGGTAATCTAGTAATCCTTGATGAAGTTAATCAATTAAGTCCAACTGTACAAAAAGCCTTAAATTCAGCACTTGAAGACCATAGGACACTCGGAGACATCGAAGGGAATATCGACGCAAAGGCACATGAAGAATTTGGATTATTTCTAACTTATAATCCTGACACTGGGGTCGCAAAATACGATTTAGAAGTCGCATTAAGAGATAGATGTAAATTACTTTACTTTGAAAATATTCCTCCGGAAATAAAACTCAGAATTGCCTTGTTAAGAATTCCAGAGTTTACTCTAGAAGATATTGTTCAAGACAGTATGTTAATTAGAGGGATAGAAAAACAAGATGGCACTCTAAACTTCGTCCACTATGCAGATAATACATGGTACGAATTCAATAAAAACAAAAAAGTTGAATCTAAGAGTATTCATCCATATTTGTACTTTGACAGAAAAAATGAAAGTAAGTTAGAATTCACAAATGAAAAAAAACATGAATATCTTCAAATTGGAAAGGCAATTGTGAATGCGCTGGAAGAAATTGGAAATTTGAAAAGAGCAGGAACAAAAGATCTTAGAAGAAAACTAGGATCAGATTATGATGAAATTAGCAGACTAAATATAACTTCGCCGAGTCCAAGATTAATAAACAAGCTAATGGAAGATTACGTATTGCTTCGAAATAAAGGGTATACAACAGGAGAAATTTTAAGTGACATAGCAACAACCATAGTAGATTACACAGTACCAGCAAATGAAAGGTATATTCAAGTTAGAGCTGACACAAATATTGCACAACTTGTGCAAAAAATATGTGCACTTTACGGTCTCTTTGACAACTCAAACATACAGGAACTTAGGTCAATAATACGAATTAAATCCAAAGAATCTATGATAACTGAATTTAGAGAAAAAGGTTACAGTGCTTCTATGGCTAAGAAATTGGTAGAGGAATATGCTTATTGAAAAATATCCTGAATGGAATTGTGATACTAATAGATATGATAGAGAATCAACAGTGAATGTAAAACAATTTACAAATACTAATCCTTCAGAACTAAATAAATTTGAAGATAAATTTGAAAATTTGGCTTTCATACTTGCCAGATCCCTAGGAATTTTGAGATCTGACAAAAAAATATTTGAGCGAAGAACTAGAAAATCTGGAAGAATTAACCCATTGTATATAAAAGATGAATTAATTCAACTTTATTCTGGAAGAGACTTAACAGAAAGAATTTATGACAGGAGAACTAATCCTCTGCGAGAAAAATATAAATCATCCATGTCTTTAGGAATCTTGTTAGATCAAAGCGGATCAACAAGACATCCTGCTGACCAAGACAGTGAATATAGGAGGATTGACTTAATAAAATATGCAACCTTAACAATTGGAAAATCACTAGTAAATATAGATGATAATTTCTTTATTTACTCTTTCCATACAAATAAATCAGCAGACCCAACGATAATTGAAGTCATCAAAGAAGATAATGAAGTATATAATAGAACAATTGAACAAAGAATTGCCGCTATCGAACACACTGGAGAAACACTTGATTACAACAATAAAGATGGAGCCGCAATTAGATATGTAAATGAAAAATTACTTCAAAACCAATATAAGACTAAATATCTATTCCTTGTAACAGACGGGAATCCTAACTGTGATTATACATACTACCAAAATAACACAGCTTTTCAGGATACATTAAAAGCAATGCAAGAAGGTAATTCCAAAGGCATTCAATATGTGTATTTAACAATTAATCCAGAGAATAACTCTGAAAATTTCATGAGAATTATAGCAGACACAACACAATATAGTAAAAGATTTACAAAAATGAAAGATATTATTGAAGG
>JAGVZD010000067.1 GCA_018302805.1 Candidatus Woesearchaeota archaeon
ACACCCCATTGACAATGTAAAATATAATTGCTTAGCCCAGTACTTCTCTGCTCATTTTCAAAATGTCCGCCAAGAACATTTAAACAAACGCTTTCACCTGATTTAAATTGACCTGGGTAGCAATCTGGACAACTTTCCACACATTTTGTGCTGATACATTTTCCTTCTTGTCCAGCTTTTCCATCAGGATCATTACATATCTCATCAGGATAACTACATTCCTCAACAATTTCTTCCCTATTATTGTTACTATCAAACCAATAAACATTAAATTTATCATTATCACTAGTGCCATCACCACATGACTTGAATGAATGGGATGTAACAAAACACCCAATAACTTCTCTAGGGTATTTATTAGTAAAGAATTCTCCACTACAATCTCTCCTGTTTACATATCTACAGCCATTTTCTGTTTTACAAGTTCCAAAATCTGCTCCTCTGCAACTATTGTCACACTCAACAGAATTGACTATGGCAGCATTAAATGCATTCTGATCACCATTAGCTAAATCTTGAACACAAACTTTCTTTTCCTGCAAAGAGCAAACACTTCCTCCAACATTACAACAGCCTATTTGACATTCATTCACACTTCTAATGTCTTGACTTACCCATCTACCCTGATTATTTTGAGTACATTCAACTTTATATTTTTGTGCGAGGCATTCTCCCTTACCACTTGGAATACATGTTCCAAGTTTACATTGATCAACATTATTACTACAAGAGCTATATGTAGATTTATACCCGGCCTTACAGCCACCAAAATCTCTAAATTCTATATCTGTGCTTTCTACACAGAAATTATTATTGTTCGTCCATTGACAACAATGCACTATTTCAGCCTTTGAACTGAAAGAAATAGATAATGTAATAATACCAACAAGTAATATAAGGAATAACTTTTTAGGAAACATTTTCAAGTACAAAATGGAAATCAAGCGGTTCCTCCTTACCCTCAGTTATACTAGATAAATATACATAAGTCTTACCCTGATAATATTGCATCCCAATAGTTGCAATGGGTTCATTATTTTTAATATAAGAATCTATATCAAAACTTATTCCATTGCATTCTTCATTTATAATATCACTGGCAACCTTATGTAATTTACCCATACCAATATAGATTTCACTAAATATTCTATCTACCGTAGTACTATAATCACCTTTTGAAATTACTAATGGATATTGAATATTTAGACCAACTTTATTATATTGAAAATCACTTTTAATATTTCTAACACTATCGGCCACATTAATTCCTTTATCTTTAAGGAATTTAAAATCATTAATGCATTTGTCAATCTCCTGAACTGTAGAATCGGAATTTATATATTTATCAAATTCTTTGCTAATCATCGACAACAAAGGTAAATTATTAACATTATTTCCATTGTTTACATAACAACCATATGCAATATTATAATCTCCAACAGGTTCAAACTTAATGGGATCATAATAACCCCCTTGTTTGCCAATTTTTCTAATACCCTTAATAGCTTCAGTGGTAACACAATCACTAACTAGTTTTCTAATGGGTTCAATTTGAGATGTTACAAATCTTTCATCAGTTTGTGTTTGGTCATCATCAGAGATTATTTTACCCCTTTGGAAATAGATAAAACCAATAATAACAATAATAAGTAATCCTAAGATTATAAAAATAGTTACTTGACCTCTTTTATTCATAATTAATTAAATTTGAAAATTATATATAAACGTTTCTATCCACACAATTTATTTATTCCAGGATACCTAACGCATTTTCTAAGATTTAATAAATCATCCTTTAATTGTATATAACATGCCTCCGCGCATTGATTTCCACCCTTGCATATATTTGCTACGCATCCACTTCCTTCGCATGAACTGTACACTTGTTGTTTTCTTGTATCAAACTCACCACATACATATTTTCTTCCAATATTTTTTTCTGGTCCAGCCCAAATTCTAATAGGTTTCGCTCCTTCAGGTCCAAATTTTGCTGTCTCATCTACCCAATCCCAATAGCAAGCATCAGGGTCATTACATATTTTTGTTGATACACATTCCGCCTTAAGACACCTATATTCAATATTCTTGTCACACAAATCGAATTTTGCACTTGTCCTACAAACAAAGTTAGCACATTCATTACCCTCAATTTCATCAATTTCGCCATCACAGTCGTTATCTTTTCCATCACATAATTCTCTATTAAGCGGATAAGGGTTATTTGAATTGATACAGTTACCACAATTATCTCTTACATCCTCATCGATTAATCCATCGCAGTCGTTATCTTTTCCATCACAGGTTTCAGGTAGTGGTTTACCTAACGGACATGAAACACACTTTCCATTGTAACATTTAGCTCCCATTGGGCATATATTTAATCCATTATCTATAGAATTATCACAATTGTTATCTATACCATCACATTTTTCAGTAGAAGGAATACATTTGCTTTCAGTATTTATTTTTTTATCAGTGACTTCATCTATTGGCACATCCACAGGTTCATCTAAATCTTCTAAATTTTGTGAGTCAATAGGTACTAAAGGACTTTTCTGCTGACAACCAGTAATAAAAAGAATTAAGACTATTGCAAAAATTAATAGTATTGAGCCCTTCATATTAACCTCTTTTATCAAATTGAAGTAACCTTTATATTTATAAAACTTTTGAACTCAATATTAATAGTTCTCAACTCTTGGTGCCAATATAGTGCTTAATTGCAATTTGTCTTTAAGTATATAATCGATTCGTAAGGGATAATCTCTATCGAATTGTATTATAACCTTATCAGATAACTTTCCTCCCTTAATAATTTTCTTTAAGTATTCTATAGAATATCTAGCTTTCACTACATCCTTATTTTTGTTAGTTATTTGAGCACCTGTCTCCTCAGTAATATTAATTATTCCATCGCTTATATTCCCTTCAGAAGATACAGAAAATACCTTTTCATCAACTATTAAACTTACACTATCACTAATAATATCCATATCTTGAATAATTTCATCGAATATACTTGAATCCATTTCGATTTTTGCATTAAATTTCAGATCAGGGACATTTTGTTCCTTATGCTCCATGTCCAACAATGATAAATTAAAAGTCTTAGTAGTTTCTCCTCTAAGTTGTATCTTTAATTTTCTTTTATTTTCATCAAGTTCCAAAACAATTGAATCTGATGGCTTTACTCTTTTTAATATTTGTCTAAGATTTTCAAGATTTATATATAAGCTAACCTTAGAAGTAATTTCATAACCCACAAATGCACTACTTAGAAGTCTAAAAATTATCATTGCCACATTTGAAGGATCAATAGCGATTAGTTCAATTTGCTCTTTATCAACTACTAATCTAACATCATTTACTAATTCTGATATTGCATTAATAGGCTCTTTTAATAACCTTGGTTCAGACAATATTAATTTCATTATTACTTGTTATATAGTAAATATTAATAAAGATTACTGAAGCAATTCTTTAACTCTTTTGTGTAATTTAGGATTAATTTTAGGTAAATCCTGAATTAATTCTGCTTTTACTTGTATACCCCCTTGTAACATTAATGTTTGTCCAAATACCCTGATATAAGTCCCTAATACAACATTACTTGAGTCACCTAATACTTGTGCTTGTCCACTACCATCATCAATTATGCAAAAATTAATACCAATAAAAGTTACAATTCCAGATATTGAAATCTTTCCAGATGTGTCCTTTATGTTCTTGATAAGTATTTCAACTGCAGGATTTTGCATTAGGAATATTCTCTCCATCTTTTACCGCACTTGCAGCATTCATAAAATTTGGTTTCAGCTTCATCACTTGCTCTCGTCTGAGCCATCCAATAGTAAGCTTTTTTAAATCCACACCTTTCACAGTCTGCTTTGACTTTTGGTAATGTTTCTATTGTCTTATCAATAACCTCTATCTTCTCCTTGTCATCCAGTTCCACTTTCTCCTTGATAATAATATTCTTTTTCTCTCTTGTTTTATATTTACAATTATTGCAAATCAATTTACTCCTTCTTCCGCTTTCTTCAAGTAATAATATTGAACCACACTTTGGACAAAATTGTATTTTAATCAGCTCCCATCAAATTTAGGTTTACCTCTATAAACATGTCTTATTTAAGTAATTTACTATTTTAAACCCTTAACACCAATCTTTGATAAAATATCCACAAAAAATATTTTAACCCACCCAAGGTAAGGGATTCTAAACACCGCCGTCCCAATTACATTTTCTTGTGGTATATCTACTTCACCTAATGCTTCAAAAGAATCTGGATTAGTTAAAGGATTATCTCCTTTTGTTTGGAAAAAATATCTTCCTTCATTTATATCTTTTTTAATCATCCTGTGGATAATTGGATCATTAGAATTACCCCTAAAAACAATTACATCACCCAACATTATATTTTTGGGTTTTTTACCTCGTAAAATCATTATATCTCCCTTATTGAAGCCATTCTTAAAAGGCCATTTTTTCGCTTCGGTTTTGCTAAAACCATAATTTTCATACCAATCACTTTGAGATCTCCACCACTCATCAAAGTTAGTTTGATGCTCCATACTACTACTCACAACTGCAACTATTGGGTGTGATGTTGCAAGAAAAAATCCCAAAAGAGGGTATATTACAAATTTGACAATAACAAATGCCAGAACTAAATTAACTAACCAAGAAGCCAAACTATCCTCTCTCCATAAGAAGTCCCATATTTTACTAATTATTCTCTTAAAACTCATTTGTCACTGATAAAAAACACAAGACATAAAAATCTTTTTATTTCAATAATTCTTTCCAACTCCAAGGTCTTTCTCTAATCATATGCCTACACTTAACACTAGTATCTGTAAAAATTTTAAATCCTTGATTTACCGCATCTACGCAAAAATGAACATCATCAAATTGTTTCTTTAAATTAGGAGTATACCTAAATTTTACTCCTTCTAGCACCTTTCTGCTGATTAAAACACATCCCAAACCACAAATATCTACCCTATACATTTTGTTAGAATTTAGAAACTTTCGTTTTACAGGAACATATTTTGTCCTATTTTTATCGTCTTTTTTAAGCACCCACAACATTGGCAAAATTCTTTTTTGTTTATTCCTTATATATTCACCAAAATATACTCCCGATACAATATCTTTTTTTCTAAGGAGGAACCTGCCAATAATATCATATGGGGCAATAACATCTTGCTCCAAGCTTAAGAAATAATCATAGCCTTTATTTAATACTATATCCCTCAATATATTCCTTGATCTAACAATCCTTTCAATGGGATGATCACTATAATCAGTTTTTATAACTCTTATCCTATCATCTTCTAAATTTTTATAATATTCATTATCTTCAGAATTATCCACTAAAACAATATCATAATTGTCATATTTAATATTTCTAACTGATTTTTTATACTCATCAAGGCAGTATTTATGATACGAAGAAGTTGGGCATCCAACCAATATTTTAGGATAAACCATGCCTCTATTTTGCTTTTGCAAATTTATCTAACAATTCTTTATTTCTTTTCCTAATTCTTTCAACTGCACTTAAAAGGGTTTTCTTGGCACTTTCCTTGCCATTTGTTTGAAGAGTAAATATTGGGTTACTGGTAAGCGGATGTTCAATTTCATACCCTGCGGTTTCTACAACTTTGTCTTTCCAGAGCTCATCCCTCAAAGAATTAGCTAAAGTATGCCCTTCCCCAATTATTTCAAATTTAATACGATCGTGACTTTGTTCAAAATAACTTATCTCCATAATCTTGAATCTGTAAAAAAGATTTAAAAAGCTTTCTATTAACGAATCCTTTTTAGTTTCATAATCTAACTTTACTTCTTCTTGTATTTTTATCTTTAAGAAATCTTCAATTTTCTTAGCTAATCCAATGGGGGGCTCTACTCTACCTGACTCAATACTTCTATATAAAGATTCTTTGATTTGAATCTTCTCTGCAACCTCGGCTTGCTTTAATCCTAAAATTTCTCTTGCATTTTTAATAATTTGCCCAAAATCATTTGAAAAAATTATTCTCCTCTCAACTTTGTATACATTCAGGACTTTTTTTGTCTTTAATTCACCTTTCTTAAAAATTTGCTCTGAAGTACTTCCAAATTTACTACATATTTTACAAACCTTTAATTTAACACCTTCCACTACAGAAATAAATAATTGCCCTTCGCTACCACAAAGCTCGCATCTCATAATATATAAAATATAATTTTACTTATAAATTTATTCCCTATCAATTAGTTCTAAAATTCCATCTACGCTAGTATATCCAATAATTTTTTTATCAAAATTAATAATAATGGTTGGGCTACTTGTAATGTTATAATAATTTTTTATGATATCAATGAAAGAACCCTTACTTAACCCCCTATCAATAGATAGGACCGTAATGTTTTGAACTCTTCTAACTACTGCATCCAAAGCATACCCTTGTTGTTTTGAAGCTCTTTGATCTTGATCATAAAAAAACAAAATTACACTTCTATCCAAGTTACATTCATCGTTTAATTGCTTTAGTAATATGTAGAATTTTATTTCAGAAAGGAAATACTTTAATTTTAGGTTTTTGTAATCATCTCCACTAAATATCCCCCTCGACTCATAATCAGTTAGAATTTTCCCAGCTTCAGCTAGATCTCCACTTAGTTGATTTAATCTAATATAAATTACATGACACTCATCTCCATCAAATAACTCCGCAAATTGTTGTTCTGTTAAATAGCTTTCTCTTTCAAATTCAAGATTATCCAATTCATTCATTACGTCGTTAATTCTCCCCCTATCAAGACCATATCCTAAAAGAAATCCTGCTGAAAAAACTATTATGCTTAGGAACAAACTTATCAGAAGCATTGTTCTTTTTCTTAGTACTTTTACCATTTCTTCTTAGCTCCCGAAATCTCTTTTACCAATGCAGCAATCCAATGGATTATTCTTAAAGAAGGATAGATAGTAATGTATAAAAGCATAGCTATTGGGAATTTCCAAGTTTCCTTGGTTTCTTTATGAGCCTTATGATATATATACAAGGCTAAGAAAAAGGATATGACTAAAGGAAATAAAATTTTTAAATCAAGCTTAAAAATTAATTCTTTTAATGTTGGTAGTTTATAAGAATAAATTATGTCCAGTTTATAAGCAATTAATTTAATTAGGAACTCATAAATTAGTCTAAGAATTTCATAAGAGATAAGTAAAAAAGTAAGGATTACAAGTAATACTGTTACAAAATTTAGAGGAACCTGAAATAACCCTAGAAATCCAAATTTTTTACTCAAAAACATATCCTTGTATTTCCTTGTATTATATAAATAACCTCTAAACCACCTAACCCTCTGAGCCCATAATCCCTTGAAATCGCTTGGAACCGAAGTATATGTAAGTGAATTTGTTTCTATTATAATTTGGTAACCATTATACCTTAACTTCATAGCTATCTCCAAATCTTCAGTCAAATTACCCTCATCAAACCCACCCAATTTCTTTACGACATCAGATCTAAATACAGTCAAAACACCTGGTGTAATAAATAACGTGTTTACATTTGACATTAATTTCCTGCTGAATGCTGAGAAAATATACTCTAAATGCTGAACCTTTTCATATATGTTACCTGGTCTTTTAACCTTTATTAAAGTTATAACAGCACCAGTACTTTTATAGTTAAAATAATGGATCATATTTTTAAGAGAATGTTTATCTGCAACAGAATCTGCATCTAAAACTCCAAATAATTCTGTTTTAACATGCTTTAGAGCATAATTTAGCGAACTTGCTTTACCTGAATTTTTTTTATTTAGTAATTTAACTCCCCTATCTTGATAACCTCGAACTATCTCTTGGGTTTTGTCAGTACTCCCATCATTGACTACAATAATTTTTAATTTATCTTTAGGAAAATCTAAATTTAGCAGAGAATCTAATGTCTCTTCAATGCAGCATTCCTCATTATAGGCAGGTATAATTATAGACACAGAATGATCGATTGCCTCATTTA
>JAGVZD010000068.1:0-5375 GCA_018302805.1 Candidatus Woesearchaeota archaeon
ACAACTTCTTACAGTTAGATTTAATCTTAATGCTCCACGTTTGTAATGATCTTTTATTTCTTGTAATGTGAGTGAACGATTATAAATTGCAACTTCATCAATTGTTCCTCCAAAACTTTGTGTAGTTACTCCAGTACCCCATGCACCAATAGCAAGTTCAGTTGTGTCACAGGCATTTGCACTAACAGTGTTTGAAGATATAACTGATCCGCCATCTCCAACAACAGTATGAGTTGTTCCATTTCTCATTGAAATTATCTGATGCCACTGTCCATCTGTAAGTGTCACAAATACGCCATAAGGATCACTTGCTTCCATAACTCCCCCACCCCATGAATTTGCATTTGCATTATTCCTTCCAAACCAAAAGCAAGCAGTATAACTTTTGTCTGCAAGTCTTTCATAAGCTGATGCAATTCCATCATCTTTAAACCAAATTTCAACTGCAAAATCATTTAATTGTGTAGTTATTCCTGTCCCGATTCTATGCTGGTTATTAGTAAATGTATATGCTCCATTAAATTTTCCAGAACTTGTCCATGCAGGGCAAGTTCCAGAACAGCTTCCATTCTTATTATTTCCTGAAGAATCTAAAAATGAAGATGCCCCACTGCCGTCATTAAGATGCCATAATCCAACATTACCTGTCATATTAGCCCATCCAAAAACATTCTCAGTTTGGCCATTACTAGGTAATTCGACTTGATATGGAGCCCCTTGAATCCAAGAAATATTATTCCACTGAGAAGTACTTCCAGCATTAAATATCTTACTAGTATAATTTCCAGAATAAAATGAAGTAATATTTATCTGTGTAAAATTATGTGTTGAATTATAATAAGTATTATTATAACTCCCATTATCAAAATCACCCTGAGTAATAGTTGTAAAGGTTGCTGCTTCAGATTTTATTATAAAAAATATAGTAAAACCCAATAAAATATAGAAGAGGGTGGTATAGAAATTTTTATGAAAATCGATATTTATTCTAGTATTAAATTCTTGACCCTTTAATATCTTTTTTAAATTTATCAATTTTCCACCAAATCCAGACTCCTTTGCCTGGACCAACAAATTTTCCTTTTATTTGAGACTCCGCTCTAAGTAAATTAAGTCTGTAAAGTAACTTAACTCTCGTAACCCCTGAAATAAACTTCCCAGTTAATTCAAGAATCTCTTTAGTCTCATAAGGTTCGTCGGACTGATTCAGAATAGAAAGTATAGCTTTAGAGATATTATCTTCCGAAAAACCCATGAAGCTAAAATACTATATTCATATATAAATGTATCCATTTATTTATATATAACTTCATAGATGAATGTAATTTTAACAATAACGGTTTAGATTATTAAATTAAATTTCATTAAGGATTATATGATATTAAAATCTTTCAGATATTTATTAATTAGCTTTAAGAAAACCTCTTCATTCATTGGGCAACCTGGAACTTTATCATCTATTTTAACAATATCACTGACAGTTTTAACATTCTTAGATAAGCTAAATCTTTTAATTAAAAATTCAATTTCCTTCTTTGTTTTTGGATCAAATTGATTTCTCTGAGCAGAAGGCATCCCATTAATTGCACACGATCCTATTGCAACTAATTTCTTTGAATTATCTCTTATCTCCTTTAATTTTAGTGCATCTGATTTTGATGCAATAGCACCCTCAACAAAAGCAACATCTAATCCTTTTAATTTGTTACTCTTTCTTAAAATTCTAATATGTTGAAATTCAATAACTTTAGACCATTCAATAAAATGATCATTTAATAATTCTGTAAATAGTATAGTTGAATCTTCACAACATGAAAAAGAAAACCAACCTATCTTTAGCTTTTTTTTCATTAATATTGATTATGGAAACTTATATATATCTCTTTTTATCCATGTAAATTATGCAAAAAAAGAAGGCTTTATTTTTAATATTCTTAACAGCTATTATTAGTGGCATTTCAATTTTTATAAATAAATATAGTGTATCAAAGATAGAACCTTATACTTTCACATTTCTTAAAAACTTGTTAGTAACAATTTTCCTGATTTCAATTATTCTTTTATCAAAAGAATACAAAGCATTATCAAAATTAAATAGAAAACAATGGTTATGTTTATTGATAATAGGCTTAATCGGTGGATCAATACCATTCCTTTTGTTTTTTAAAGGTTTATCAATAGCGTCAGCTGCATCGTCTGGTTTTATACATAAAACTCTATTTATTTTTGCATCTTTGTTTGCCCTCTTACTTCTAAAAGAAAAATTATCCACTAAGATACTTTTTCCTACAATACTTCTTCTGATAGGCAATTACTTAATACTTAGAATAAATAATTTTTCATTTGGAAAAGGGGAATTATTAATTTTAATAGCCACTGTACTATGGGCTATAGAAAATGTATTTTCTAAATACACACTTAAAAAAATCTCCGGAAATATTGTAGCATTTGGAAGAATGTTCTTTGGTTCAATTTTCATTTTAATTTTTCTATTATTTAATCAACAACTTCATTTACTAAACCAATTAACCAAAAATGATTTTATCTGGATAATACTTTCTTCAATTTTACTGCTTCTTTTTGTGATCACATATTATAACGGATTGAAATTTGTTAAAGTAAGTGTAGCAACATCAATATTATTACTTGGATCACCAATAACAACATTTCTTTCATATTTATTTTCAGATTATCAAATAACTTTATCAGAAATTATTGGGAGTTTATTTATAATATCCGGCCTAATTTTGACTATTAAGGTGATTGAACTTTCTGAAATGAAGGTGAAATCCTCTCCACCGCATATCCATAATGAATTGTAACGAAATCTCCCTTCTTAACTTTTTTAACTAATGAAGACAATACAGGTCTATGTTTATCTTGTTCATATTCAACAATTAGATATTCCCTTGATATATCAATAACTTTACCTGTATGGATTTTACATAAATTCTTCAATGATTCTGGAGCTTGGGCATATGAATACATCCCCTGTTCAATAATATCATTATGTCTATTAATAAAATATTCTTTGATTACTTCAAGGTTCCATCTATCTTTGTTTAAATCCGCAGCAACTTTATCAATTCTTTCAAATGCTCTGAAAAATATCTTTTCTAAAAATTTTCTAGAAAGTTTTATATCCCTAATTGCTGATTCTTCAAGTAAGTTATATTCTGACTGACTGATCTCATTTCGTTGCTTTATTATGAATGAACATGGAAATGCATATTTAAGGAAATAAATTTCAGGATCCATTTTCTTTAAGGAGATTCAGCCAGGCCTCTACTTGTTTAAAAGGAACCTTTTCTATTACAATTTTACCTTGAACAATGACGTAATCATCTTTATTAAAATTTCCCAAAACAATCATTGCTTCTCTTTTCTCAGATCCATAATCAATTGTAGCAATATTTTCTTTGATGCTAATTATTTTTCCAGGAATTGCCAAACACATATTATTTTACTCCAATAATTCTTATATCCCCACCTTTTATTACAGATGGCTTCTTATGGCAATTGGGGCAATTAAAAATACAATACCCATGCCCCTTATCGATAATATTTGCTTTACCAGAATAATCACAGGAACATTCAATTTTACTTTCTTCAACCAATATATCTATTTTCCAATTAACAATAGTCTGAATTGCACCTTGTAATTCATCTTTAGTTATATTACACAATTCTCCGAGTACTATACTAACTTCATTAATGTCACCGAATTTTTTTGCTTCCTTAACTATCCTTTCCGCAATTACTATCTCATGCACAGAAGAACAAACATTTTGAAATATTTAAATCTATCTTATATAATAAATGAAAGAAAAAAGTTAAGATTTTGGAGTAACTGTTGAAGTATCAACTTGTTCTACAGCTGTTTCTTCAATACCATACTTAGGATATATTTGTTCATATCCTTTTGATATTTCTAACTCCTTTATTAACTCCAAATCACCTAATTCATTAATTAGTAATTTTCTATTAGACATTGTATATAAATTGTTATCAATATACAAACTTCTCTTTACAGTATACTGGTCATCAAAATAATAACCCATCTTCTGAATTGTGTCATCATCAAAATGCGTTATCCTTCCTTGTAATTTAAATCCCTCTTCTAAGTTGATTTTATAAACATATGCACCCTGGAATGTGTACTCTCCATATTCCGGCCACTCTTGCATTATTACTGGTCTATTATCAGAATCTTCTTTATTTTTAATTTCAGCTAACCTGATTGGAAGTACTAATAGTTGTTTCTGCCTATCAAATAGAAAAGCCTTATGGTTATATAACACCTCGCTATCAGTTCCTCTATCCCCAATTACGACTTTATGTAATTCTTTTGGATTCTCAACATCAGTGACATCAAAAATAGCCATTTTCATTCCTTGATACCATGCAAAATCACCTTGTTTAGCATCAACTGCTTCTTTTCCTACTCCAATTATATGGTCTTCATCAAAAGGATGTAAATAATCTGAATATCCAGGTATTTTTAATTTTCCTAATACTTTTGGATTTTCTGGATTACTTAAGTCAATTACAAAAAATGGATCTACTTTCTTAAATGTAACTAAGTAAGCTCTCTTTCCAATAAATCTTGAAGAATAAATTTTTTCTCCAGGTGCCAAGTCCTCTAACTTACCTTTCATTTTTAGATCTCCGCCAAATACATAGACATTATTTCTCGAAGTATCTTCCCCAGTCCTTGATACTTCACCGATTGTTGTAGCAATCCTAAAATTTTCACTAAATTCATCCATTGAAAATTGATTTAAAATATGTCCAGGAGCGTTCATCTTTCCTGTAAACTTTATATCCCCATCAGCTAATCCAAATTTATATATTGTTGTTTTCTCCACGAATTCATCTTCGCTATTATTATCATTTGAATCTCTTACTAATGGCATCGGTCCATAATACATAGGATAATTTATTTCAGCCACATATAAGTTATCTTCTGATGCATAGACATTTTGGCCACTACCAACTATGACTTTTTTGTTTATTTCTTTATCTTCATCCTCGATTGAAATAGAAGCTATTGTAATATAACTACTTGGATAAAATGGTTCAAAATATGCTATATTACCACACTTCACAGCTGGTTCAAAATCTACATCTTCTTGGTTTTGCAGGCTTGAACCTTTTAAATCTCTGTACAATGGGATAATATCTGAATCTTTCATATTCTGTTGTACTTCCTCAGCATAACCATAAAATCTTGGGTAGCTATTAATCACAAAATAAACCATATCATCTATTTTTCTTGAAGTCAAGTAATTTCCTTCAAAATCTACTGATCTAACAATTTTAGGATCTTCTTTATCACTTGTGTCAATTAATTTTACTGTAGTATAGCTAGATAC
>JAGVZD010000068.1:5419-11239 GCA_018302805.1 Candidatus Woesearchaeota archaeon
ATTTCAGATGGTTCAAAATCTTTCAACTTCAATGATCCAATTTTCTTAGCTTCTTCAGCTGGAAAAGCTCTAATTATAGAAAGTTCACCATAAGATACAGTATAAATATAATTACCATCAGTTTTAATAATATCTGCTTCATCTACACCTTGTACTTGGATATTTGTTCCTGAATAGCTTGGGGCTGATGAATCAGCTTGTGCAGATTCAGCACCTGCAATTGCGCTATCTTTTAACATCTGAGGTCCTCCATAACCCCCCTGAATTCTAAGATTCTCAGCACTCTCCTTAAATTGAGCTGTAAGATCTGAGCAAGAATCAAATGTTGGTAATGGACTTGATTTTATTTCATCGCCTGGTTTAATTGGTACATTAGGTATATTACACCCTGAAATTACTATAATTGAAATTGCAAATAATACAAAAAATACACTTTGAACTTTTCCGAAATTGAGGTTATTGATTTTCATGATTTTTAGTATATTAAAATGTATATATATACCTTCCTTTGACTTCAATCTCATTCAAAGTTATTAAATGATTTATCAATTAAAATAACTAAATTTTTATATAATCTCATTATCATAATTACTAATAGGAAGAAGAATATGAAGTTACCATATCCTCTAATGTATTTACCTGGATTTAGCTTTTTAAATTTCCTAATGACACAAGAAAATAAAGAATTGCATCCGGAAAATTTTAAAGATGAAGAACTTGTCTATACGCCAGTAGCCAATATCAAATTCTATCTACATGTTATTTATGTTGCTCTTACTTCCTTTTATATTTTGTATGGTGTTGAATTCAAAGACTTTAATATTTGTAACTGGCCGAATATAATAGACAAAAATAGGAAAGATGCAGCAAAATACCATGCATTATCCAAAATAGCAATTGATATTGCATCTAATCTTGATGGTAATCCTAGCTTAAATTTATCCGAATTAGCAATATTATATGAGGAATCTGGGATGAATTTTAAAATTGATCCTGAGAAACCATATATTACCCTTCCAAAAATTCCATCAAAAAATTTAGAGAGATTTATATCTGATTGTGAGTCTAAAAAAGTAGGTAACTAAAATGCCATATTACAAGTCTTCATATAAAAAAGATTATTCTATCTTAAGAAACATTGGACAAATAATCATTTATGTACTTCCTTGCTATTTTATTCCCTTAACAGTGTTTTCATTACATGGAAATTTTGAGCCAAATCCACTTAAATGGCCCGGTCTAAATGAGAAACTTAAGGCAGTATATAGTCTTGAAAATTCCATAAATACTTATAAATTTAAAAATATTAACGATGATTAAAAATTATTTAATACCAGCATAGTTCTCGTTTTATCGATACCTTCAATGTTTCTTAACTTTTCTGTAATATATTTATTAAGTTCATCAACACTACTCATTCTAACTTTAAGTATTATATCTGTATCGCCAGTAACAATAGAAACTTCTTCTGTTCCCTCAAGATGTTTTATTTTCCTAGCAATTTCTGCCTGATCAATCTTATGTCCGGTTACAACATTATAATTAACTGTAACTAAAATTAATGCTAAAAGAGGTTTACCTAATTCTTGGTAATTTAAATTAATTGTAAAATTTTTAATTATATTATTTAATTCAAGTTTTTTAATCCTATTATGAACAGTTGTAATAGGTAACTTAACTTTTTTGGCAATTTCCTTTGTTGTTAATCTAGCATTACTTTTTAGAATTTCAATAATTTGAATATCTTTTTGATCAATTTTCATAATTTGGAATAATATTCCATTTTAATATATAAATCTATTGTTTTTTGTATTATTTGCAATAAATTATGAAATAAATATTTAAATAAGTGCTACTATTAAGTAATATATTCAATTTATGGAGGATAATAAAATGAAAGAAGAAAGATTTGTGGGAATAGTCGTAGTAGGAAGTACAATTGAAGATACATTGGGACGAGCCAAAGAATTAGGCAGTATACTAATGCTAGAGCCTATGTTAGAAACAGACATTTACGCAATTGCACGCTGTGGGGGAATCACTACAGGAAAACTTACATTAAGCCCATTGATAACAAAATTCGAGTCTGGTGAACCTTGTGTTCATTATATGTTTAGAGTACCAGAATTTGGCAGACGTAGAGGGTATTTCAGTGATGATCTGCCAGCGTCACTAGACATGCAAATGGAACTATTTGGAGATGCAGTTAAATCAATATATCCAGAATCAGACTGTGCAGTTTGTGATATACACAGTGTTACAGCAACTGACGTTTATGCAGATTACCAAATTATTCAAAAGATTCCAAAGCACAAATAAAGAAATATTCAGTTTATGGAGGAATATTAAAATGGAAATCAAAATTGATCAAGATTCAGAAGCTAAGGAAGTTGCTGACTTACAAAAACCAAGTGAAGAATCTTCAAAATGTAAAAGTCAATACAAAAAAGGATGGAGCTTAGATGATTTACATCGCTCCAAAGAACATCCTCAGTTATTACGAAGTCTCATGAGAAGATTGAGTGAAGAAGAAATTTCATTGGTATATCAAGCATATAGAGATATGTATCCTACTACAGCTAAACTCCAAGTTATTTGGCATGATTTTAAACAGGGAAAATTTCAACGTGATTACATGCGTGAGATTCAAGATGTGATTTACCCTTTAGCAGATGATTTGGCTGAATCAATAGACCTTGCAATCTCTATTGCACCAGCAATGGTCCAAGTTGAATATCCTCAGAGAAAGGATATAATAGATGAATTAGAAGATATAATCCAATTCTATTCTTGGGAAATTACAAAGGAGCCTATTCCCTCAATTCCACATTGGGAAACTAGTTACGCTTCTCACGAAGAGTGTTTACAGAAATTAATTGAATATGAGAAGCAAATTATTTCAAGAAAATGAAAGACAGCTCTGAGATATCAAGGCTTGTAGAAAAATTTTGCCAATCTTCCAGAGAAGAATATCGAGCTTACCTTTATTTTCAGTCTTTTCCCAAGTCACATGAGGATTTTGAGCAACGCTTTCCGATTTCATATAAAATTGAAAGACTATTTTGGGGTATAAGAAAAACAAAAAGTGTAGAAAAAATAACTGAAATTTTTGCATTAATAGACTGTTTAGAACAGAGATATAAAAAAGCTATAAAAGATCGTGGAGGGACCGAGGATCGGGTAACAATAGAGGTTTTTCCAGGAGCAAGATCATTCTACAAATCACTTCTAGAAACAAAGACCGCCTTAGATTTAGCTTCAGCTACAAGTGATCATTATCACTACATTGATGACTTTAAGATGCTTGAAAACTCACTCCCATAACAAAAACATTTTTATATTTGATATTAAGGAGAATTAATATGGATTTTGTTCACATCAGTGAAGCTATAAAAAAAGGATCTGGAAAAGTAGCAATCCGGGGTTGGGTATATAGAGAACGCAAGCTTAAAGATAAAGTCTTCCTTGTGATTAGAGACGCTACAAATATAATCCAATGTATTGTTAGCAACGAAAATATTGCATGGGAAGATGCTAATAAATTATTAATTGAAAGTTCTGTCGAAATTGAAGGGAATATTTACGAAGATAAAAGAGCCCCTACAGGTTATGAAATTAAAGTTGATAAATTAAATGTTATACAGTTTGCGGAAAAATATCCAATTACAGAAGATCAAAGTCCAGAATTCTTATTAGATAATAGACATTTGTGGATCAGAAGCAGGAAGCTTACAGCAGTATTGAAAATTAGAAGCACTGTTTTTGGGGCCATACATGAATATTTTAGAAATACTGGGTTTTATGAATACCAAAGTCCAATTATTCAAAGTACTCAAACCGAGGGTGGATCCACATTGTTTGAGGTAAATTATTTTGGTAAGAAATTATTTTTATCACAAACCTGGCAGCTGCATGCTGAGGCAGGGATTTTTGCACTTGAAAAAATATACACAATTGCTCCTAGTTTTAGAGCAGAAAAATCAAAAACATCTAGACATCTAACAGAATACTGGCATGCAGAGATGGAAGGAGCATGGTTTTCATTTGATGATGTCCAAGATATCGGTGAAGCCTTAATTAAACATATTGTTGGAAAAGTACTGGAGCAAAATCAAATAGAACTTAAAATTCTTGGAAGAGATCCAAAAAAGCTGGAACCAACTTTAAAAAAGAAATTTCCAAGATTATCCTACACCGAGGCTCTTGAATTAATAAAGAAGAAATTTAATTTGAAACTTGAATGGGGTAAGGATTTAAGGACAATTGAAGAGGATAAATTAAGTTCCTTATACGATACACCTATAATAGTAACTAGATACCCCAAAGTTGTTAAGGCCTTTTATATGAAAGAGGATTCAAAAGATTCCAAAGTTGTTCTCGGATGTGATTTTATTGCTCCCGAAGGTTATGGTGAAATTATTGGTGGCTCGGAACGAGAGTCAGATCAAAAGAAAATTATTCAGAGACTAAAGGAAATTGGAGAAAATCCCAAAAACTATGAATTTTATTTAGATACAAGAAGATATGGTTCCATACCTCATGGTGGATTTGGCTGTGGTGTTGAAAGAGTAATTTCTTGGATTTGTGGATTAGATAATATTAAAGACGCTATAGCATTCCCGAGGACAATGTTAAGGTATAATCCATAATTTATTTCTTTGGAAAATTAAAAGAAGAATTAATTTTTATAAATAAAAAGCAAAGGAGATCTTTATCTCCTTCTTGATTTAGATTTCTTAGCGGCAGATCTTGATTTTTTCTTACCGCCCCTAGCCATTTTGGCTTTCCAGATTTCAAGGTTGTTCCCTTTTACAAAGTATAACCAACCTGATTGTCTTTTTTCACCGGATTTGACTTTTTCAGCCATGAATAAACACCTCCATTTGTTATTTTATCGATATAAGTTTTAGTATATAAATCTATCGTTATTAAATGATTTTAGAGGAGAAATAACAAAATTACCGAGAATATTATATTTAATTCTTTTAATTCCAAAAAGATGCTCGAGTATCAGGCTGTTACTAGTAGATAAACTCCCACCAACATAAATAAGCATAAAACAATTCTATCAACAATGAATTTATCATGGAATATTGCTCCTCCTAAAATAGTTGAAAATAATGTTGACAACCTTCTGAGAGGTATAATTAAAGATATGAAGGTCCCTGGGATTGCAACTGCTAGAAAGTATGTGAAATCGGATATTAAGATCACAATTGCCGATATTATCAACCAATACCCTCCATATCTGACAGAATGTTTAATATCATGATATCCTTTGTAAATTGTAAATTGAATAATAATCATAAATATAGTCATTAATAAAAAAGGAATATATAAAAGTGTATAGATATTGACATAATTTATAAGATACTTGTCAAGTAAAGCAGAAATACTCACAAATATCATAGATAAAATAACATATATAAAATATTTATTTTTGAGTATATTTTCCTTCTTCAAAGATTCCTTCTCAAGCAGATAACCACTTACAAGAATCATAAACACACCCAATAGTTTTTGGGTACTAATATGTTCATTTAGAATGGCAAAGGCTAATATTAAGAGGAAAACTGGACTTAAATTTTTTAATGGCATAATTTTAGATAATTGATTATGCTTTATGGCTTTCATGAATAGCAATGATGAGGCTAATAATAAAATAGATTTAATAATTAGCAGAACAATAACTATATTAGACATATTAAGTTGTAGATTATAGATAAAAGGGGTTAGTAATAAAGTAATTATTATAGAGTGAGTCGTTGAAAATTCTGCTGAATGTTCCTTATTTAGTATACTTTTCTTTAATATATCAGA
>JAGVZD010000043.1 GCA_018302805.1 Candidatus Woesearchaeota archaeon
GCAGCCATTATATTATTTCTTTGAGCATCTCTTCCTAAGGTTCTTTGAGTTCCTTCACTTAATATAAAAATAGGTTGATTCTGACTTTGAGCCATTTTTTTACCCCCAATGGTTTTTCAAGAATATTACTAAGGATTCCTTTATAAATAGGTTATTTATAAAGTTTGTGGAATTTTAATGATGGAATATCTTATTCAAGTAAGAACTAGTTAAGCCTTAAATTAACATGAGTTCAAAACTTCGTGTAATATCAGTAAGATTAAATTGAGTGGTATGAGCTGGTTGCACTCCGCGGTTTACATTAATAAGATAAATAAATCTATTTTCTAACGTAAGCATTATATGCCTCTTCCAGAGCCTCAAAACTCCCAATATCAAACCAATTCTCAGAAAATTTATACCCATAAATATGTTCCTTTTGCATAAGCCACTTTAAGAAATCACCAGGGTTGTCCACTCTATGGGACTTAATATATTCATTAATCTTTTGTATGGCAGATTTAGTGAAAATATAGCAACCAGTGCTTACAAGGCTTGTTTTCGGATATTCAGGTTTCTCTTCAAATTCTACGATTTTGTTATCTTTATTTAGACTTATAACGCCATACTTTTTGGCAGCCTTGGTTTTTTCTTTAATATCATGGACTGCAACTAAATTTGATTTTTTTTCTTTGAAATAATTATAAAATGTTGATAATGAAAAATCAAATAAATTATCTCCGGCAATTACCATAACATTGTCTTTTATTTTTTTCTTATCTACAATATATTTGACATCGCCAATGGCTCCAAGGCGATCTGCATTTGTTTTTGTGTGGTCATTTATAATTTCAACCGGCTTTTTAGCTTTGTATGTGTTATTGATCCAATTATTGAAATGCTTATAGAAACGGTCGTTTGTTACAAGGTAAATCTGATCAACAGCATGAACACGCCCTACATTCTCAAGAATATGGTCAATTATAGCCTTATTTCCAACTGACAGAAGTGCTTTTGGTTGGTTCTCTGTTAATGGGTATAGACGTGTAGCGTATCCTGCACAGAGTAGAATGCATTTCAAATTGTTCACCCAGTATTTGTAGCGAAGATTAATTTAAAAATCTATTGTTAAATCGAATTTGGTAAAATTAGAAAAAGAAAGTAAAAGAGAAAATTGATTAATTGTCTCTTCAATAAGGTTTGTTTTGCAATAAACTGTAAAAACCCTTATTTTCTTTACTACGATAACTAGAGTATTTTTCCCCAAAACCACTATCCCCAATTATGTTATTATTCTCTTTTTTTGAAAGTAAGCCCTCTAAAGGGATTGACCCCATAGGTAGTTGTGGTCTTTCTTTTTTTATCCACCGTCTCATTAAAAGTAACTTACCAATAGATTCTGGTGAATTATAAACTCCTTCGAGACTGAGACTTTTGAGTTCATCTTTAACCTCTTCTAATTCCTCAATATCTTGTTGTAATTGATTATATCTTTGAAAATCAGAAGTTGTTGCTTTCTCCATTTTAGCTAAATAAATTTGAAGAGCTATGTCTGAATCAGTTTCTCGATCACTTTGTTTATCTTTAGATCCTCTAACATAAGTTAAACCATTTGTGATTCTCTTTTCCAATTGTTTTTCATCAATTTTCATGTTTTTTCCTCCTTTTTAGGATAAAATTAGATAGTTAAACTCGTATATAAATCTTTCTATTTTTCACTACTTATTGATAGTTATAATTTAAAGGTTATTTTGTGCTTTTAGAAAACCTTCAGGATTACCAGTATCATAAATTTTTCCATTAAGCTTTTTACAGTAAATATTAAGATTCTTAATTAAACTAGCTAAAACATCAGCATCAGAATATTGTTTCTTATTAAGAGACTTTGCAAGCTCAAAAAATTCCTTCGAGTAGACACTTCTAAAAGGGAATTTAATTTTTTTTAGATTTTTGGAATTTGCTGTCAAAATAATATCTGTAACCTTAGTGAGATTATTGATATTATCTGTAATAAGATAATTTGATGTTGAAATATATTTTAATTCACTAGGGTTTAGATTTACATAGCCAAATAGATTATTTTGAATTGAGCTGTGGTAGGAAATCAACTGTGAAATTGCAGGGGTATCAGAAATGAATAATATATCTGGGTAAATGATTGCAAAGAAATTTCCGGTTATATAATCTTCTGCTTTTAATATTGCATTTGTTACTCCATTTAATTCTTTTTGTTCAACAAAATTTAAATTATTAGAAAATTGTGATTCACTTAAATGTTTATAGAGATCACTTTGTTTATTATGTACAATTACGTGAATTTCTTTTAATTTAGAATTAACTGCTTCTTCTATTGCATAATCTATAATCGGTTTTCCACGTAAATTAAGCATCAGTTTAGAGATTTTGCCTTGTGTAATAGGAAACATCCGTGTACCCAGGCCGGCTGCAGGAATTACTACATCTTTTAAAACCATATACTGAACATACAAGTAGAATTTAAATATTTATTTGAATTTAAATTAAGGATGGATGAAATTTTCAAAAATATTTTACGCAGAGATAATAATTATGAAGCTCTGACACACTTAGATATGTATAACAATGAACATTTCAAAAAATTAAAAATTAATCTTGTTGATAAATCATATATTGATGAAGACTTTAAAAATTCTATTGACGACAATTGGAGGATATTACTACGAAAAAATCCTGGAATGCATAATAATCCTAAGGTAGGTGTTGATAAAAATTCATTTAGAATTGATAATGGAGTTTTGAATTTTGATGTTTATCAAAGTAATTTTAAGAATATGATGGGAACAAGCAGAGAATTCACTTCAGAAAGATCAATTTATCTATTAGGATGCAAATCGATTTATTCTTTTATCCTTAAAGATCATTTTCATATTTTGTTAGGACAGAGAAGAAATAGAAATGTTGAAATTAAAGGAAAAATACAAGCAATTCCTGCAGGTTTTGTGGAATTAGATGATTTGGATAAAACAAGTCCACTTGAGGAAACTATTAGAAGAGAATATATAGAAGAAATTGAAGATGATGGGTATTTAGATGCTGTAAAACTTAAAACTATAGAAGATAGTTTTTCTAATTATCAAAAAAAATTACTTGGATTTAGCTGGATAAGAGATTATGGGTGCGTAGATGCTGATTTCTTTTTAATTAATAAAGATGAATCTTGGATTTATAATAATAATTATATAGAACAAAACAAGAATTGGAATATTATTAGGAAAAAGAAAGGTTTTTTTAAAGAGCACGAATTAGTATTTGCTGTCCCCTACAACAAAATTGAAGAATTTATTTTGGAGTTTAAGGATGATATTTCTGTTGCATCAAAATACCTGTTATTAAGGTCATCTGAAAATAGATTAATTTTATAATTTACCTTATAAAGATTTTTAACTAAGTTGCAATGGTTGCTTTTATAACCATTTCTATTTTGAATAAATGTTGTTGAGATACATAATTATTTAAATAAGAAATCTATATATTCTGATTAATATGAAAACAGGTATAAGTGTTAGAGATGCTATGACAGTAAAACCAGTGACAGCCCCAATAGAGGCTAGAGTACAAGAGATAGCAAAACTTATGAGGAAAGGAAAAGTCGGAAGTATTGTTATTACTAATAAAAATAAGCTAGTTGGAATAATTTCTGAAAAGGATATTGTTGAAAGAGTAGTAGCAAAGGGAACAGATTTCTTAAGTCTTAATGCAAGAGATATTATGACTAAGGAGTTAGTAACAATAGATCCAAAAGAGGATATCTATGATGCCCTAATTTTAATGGGAAATGAAGAAATTAGAAAACTTCCTGTGGTAGAGAATGGAAAATTGGTTGGATTATTGACTGCCAATGATATTTTAAAAATTGAACCTGCCTTATTTGAGATAATGTCAATTAGAACCAGAATAAGAGAAGAACATAGAAAACCAATAAGGTATTTCGAGGGAAGATGTGATAACTGTGGTTTTCAAGGACCAGTCTATAAAACTAAGCAAAAATATCTATGCATTGCATGTAAACCATAATATTTATTAAGTGTTTAATTTTATTCTTTATTGATGTCATATAATCTAGGTGTAACTCCTGGGAAACTTGGGTTCAGAATCAAAAAAATGGGGTTAATTGATTTTAATAGACTGTATGGTGAATCAAAGATGTTCTTTGATGAATATAAATATTTTTTTAATGAAACCACTCATAAGGGAAAAGCTTCTGGTGATAAAGGGAGTAAATTAGAAATCAAGTGGTTGAGCACTAGAGATGTGGATGACTTTGCAAGATTTCAAATTAAGGTAAATATATTGCTTTTTAAGGTAAATGAAATTAGAAGCTTATATAGCTGTGAAATGTATATATATGTTGAAGGCGCGGTAGTCTTAGATTATAAGAATAAATGGGAAACAAGTGGCTTCAGAAGTTTCCTATTTAATTTGTATAGGAAACATATTATCAGAAGAGAAATAGAAAAAGATTACCAAGGGGTTTTGTATGGGGAGATTCAGGAGCTTCGAGGTTTAATGAAATCTATTTTAGATGAATATGACTAAAGAAAAAGTTTATTAATGGTATAAAGCTTAAAATAATATGTTTGAAGGTGCGGAATCTATAAATGTAGTTCCAGATTTAAAAATAGACTGGAAAGGCATCTTTGATTTCTCTGATCTCTATAAAAAAATTAAGATATGGCTGTTATATGAGGGTTATGGAGACGAAAATGAAAATTTTATAGAGGCTAAATATATTGAAAGAATTAAGCCAAATGGGAAACAAATTGAAGCCAAATGGTATGCAGAAAAACCAGTAAATGATTATGTAAGTAATTATCTAACTTTAACATTTACAGTTGTTGGCTTAAAGGATACAGAAATAACTATTGAAGGTAAGAAAATGAAGATGAACAGCGGGCAAGTTATTATTAGTATTAAAGGTGATCTTGTAATAAATAGGAAAGGTGATTTTGGTAAAGGGAGCCTACTTCAAAAGATTCATGATAGGAGATTATTCAGAAAGAATATTGAATTATATAAAGAAGAGTTATATAAGAAGACAACAGATCTCTATATTGAAATCAAAGCGTATTTGAATTTACATCAATTCTAAATAGTTAAATTTATTAATCAAGCATTGTTTTAAGATTTATGCCTGAGAAAGATATTATTGTAAAAAAGTTAAGCATTTCTTATGAAGGTGTTTTTGACTTCAATAATTTTATTAGATTAGTGAAAAATTGGTTAAAACAGAATAGTTATTTTATAATAGAAAAAGATTATGGCAATATCCAGAAAGATAAAAATATGAGTGACATAAAAATAAGTTTAGATAATGAAAGGGAAGTGGATGACTACAATAGAGCGCATATTGATTTGTCAATCAAAGTTAAAAATTTAGAAAATGTAAGTTCTGATAAAAAGAAACTGCAAAGGGGCAAGTTAACTATTGATTTTGAGAGCTACCTAAAGAAGGACATTCATTCAAAATGGGAGACTAAACCAGTTCAGAAAGTTGCGAGAGGTATATATGACAAATATTTAGTCAAGGATAAGCAAAAAATCATCGAAGAAGATATCAGAAATGAAACTTTTGCAGTATATAATGAAGTAAAAGCTTATTTTAATTTGTTAAATAAGTGAGCTGCTAACAAGTTGTGATAAGAAATTAAAATAGCTCAAGAAATTTTTCTAAATTAAAATTGTATATATTGCTATTTTCTCTTCATTATTCAGTTTATTATAATGTTGATAGGATTTAAGGAATAATTTGATTTTTTCTTCTTTAACTGATCCGTTATTTATAAGTTCTTTACATAAAAAAGTGGCTATATCGTAAGATATGAAACCTCTATGGACATCATCCCAATCTATTATTGCAACAACTTTATTGTTTTTGACTAATAAATTATCTGATAAAATATCAGCATGTATAACCTCTTTTCTTAACGCATTTATATTTAATTTAGATATAATTTTTTTTAATTTATCCACTTCTAATTGTAAAGGAAAACCTTGATAACTAGACTTAGCACATTTCATTTTCATAAATTCGAAAACATCACCTTCTCTAATTTGGATTTTTTTTGTGTCAAGTTTGCCTAGACACTTGTGTAGCATAGCCATATTTACGGCTAAATCCTTTACTAAACCACTTGAGAATTTTTTGGGATGCCTACCCCATACATATTTCTGTAATTTAAAATATTTCTTTTTGTAGTTTTGTAATACAATACCTGTTTTGGATCGAATATTTTCAGCAACTGGTGCTTTTCTATATAAGAATTCTTCAAGTTTAATTTGATTTATCATAAATTCTAAAGAGCTGCCCTCAAATATTTTCAAGATAAATTTTCCCTTATCAGTTTTTAAAAAATATACTGTATTACCTAAAGCCAAAGGTATATGTTTATGATTTAAATATGAACCAACATTATAAGTCGCGAGTATATATTCAAAGTCTCTTTTTACTAATTTTGTTAAAACAGCCATTATTTAAAGTTACTATGATTTTTTCTACATTAGTATTTAAATTTTTTTATTTAATTTTACTAAACTAAAGAATTGACTTTAACTTATATGCTTATAAATAAGTAATATTTTTAAATGGTTGACATTTTCTAATTAATATGTTGTACCTAATTAGTATTGGACTAAGCAAAAATAATATCTCAATTGGTGCTATTGAATCCATCAAAGTATGTACTAAAATATATCTAGAAAATTATACTAATCTTTATCCTAATTCTATCGAAGAAATTGAAAGTATATTTAAAAAGAAAATTATTGTATTACAAAGAGAAGGCGTTGAAAATAATTCATCTATGTTAATTGAAGAAGCAAAAAAAACAAATATAGCCTTATTAGTTTATGGTGATGTTTTAACTGCCACAACACATATTTCTTTATTATTAGAAGCTAAAAAGAAAAATGTTGAAACCAAAGTAATTCATGGAAGTTCTATTTTAACTGCTGTTGCAGAATGTGGGTTAAGTTTGTATAATTTTGGAAAGGTAAGCTCTTTACCTTTTGGCAATGAAAATGTCATAAGTGTAATTGAAAATATTAAGTTAAATAGAAAAAGTAATTTGCACTCATTGATTTTATTGGATTTAGATCCTGTTAATGAAATATTTGTTAGTATCAATGATGCTTTATTTTACTTAGAGAAAAATGGATTTAAAGAAAAAGAGAAAATAATTGTATGTTGCCAATTAGGATTCAATTCAGATATACAGTGTGGAGATATCAAGAAACTTAAGAAAATAAAGTTTGATAAATTTCCTCAGTGTATCATAATCCCAGCTAAGAAGCTTCATTTTGTTGAGGAAGAATATTTAAATAACCTTAAAGTTTAAAATCATAAAGTTTATTTAATACTTTATGTTCAGCAAAAATATGGTACAAATTCCAAAGGAATTCTGGTTAGAAAAAGGAGATGAACTAGAAATTAATAATCAGAAATTCAAAATTGTTAAAACTGTAATAGATAGTGTTTGTGGATCTGATAATGTTTGTCGGTCTGAAAAAATTTTATATCTTGGTAAAGGTTTTGGAAAAAATATTAAAGGTAAATTTGAAGGGATAAAATTAAATTCAATTAAAATAAAATAATAATTTTTTCAATTTGTTACAAATCTGCATTGCTTTGGATTTTAGCCACCCCATATTTGTGGCATTAGGTAATCAGGTAATCCAAGACTTTCTCTGAGAAGTACACCAGCCACGCCTAAAATAATAGGGATAGCAAATCCTATAAGATATTTGAGCCATTTTGGAAGGTCTCTTCCTTGTTTGTTCAAAGAAAGAACTGATGGGTAAATCATAACTATATAAAAGAACGCGTTTGGCAACCAATAGATGGCATACCATGGGTTTTTCCAGAGCATCCACACACCCTCAAAAAATATTCCTTGTAACCCCACCATTGCAAATATTTCTATTCTTTTAAAACGCACAAGCCATGTTAAAATAAACCAAGCAAAAAGCCAAGGAACAAAGGAAAACAAATCGGGTATCATGTTGGAAAACAATGAAAAATTGTTTGGTGAAAATGTATTAGGATAAGCACAAAGTAAAGACTGAAGAACAGTTAATACTAAGCCCGCTATTAGAAATGAAATTCTGTTTTTGCGCAGTATTTTTTCAAGAGGCACACGAAACAACCAGATCAGACCGCCTACACCAATTATCCATACTATATATACTGAAGTGCCCATCATTTCGCTGCCTTTTAATGAAAGGAT
>JAGVZD010000031.1 GCA_018302805.1 Candidatus Woesearchaeota archaeon
TAGGTCTCAGCAGTTTTCAAGAGATTCCTTAGAAGAATTATTTAATCTTACTGATTCTATTAGAGAGTTTCCTTATAAATATTCAGATTCTCTGAAAGGAAAGATACTAACTACCTTATTTTATGAGCCTAGTACTAGGACAAGAATGAGTTTTGAATCTGCTATAATCAGACTTGGCGGTCAGGTTATTGGAACTGAAAATGCTGGGGAATTTTCATCTGCAGTTAAGGGAGAAAGTCTAGAAGATACTGTAAGAATAGTTTCTTCATATTGTGATGTAATTGTTTTAAGACATAAAGCAGAAAAATCTTCTGAAAAAGTTGCAAATTTAATCTCAATACCTTTAATAAATGCTGGAGATGGAAGTGGGCAGCATCCTACTCAGGCATTATTAGATATGTACACAATATGGAAGGAATTTGGAAGAGCTGATGGTTTAAGAATTGCTTTAGTTGGAGATTTAAAACATGGTAGAACTGTGAGGTCTTTAGCTTATTTATGTACTAAATTTGAGGGTATTGATTTGACTTTTGTTTCTCCTGAACATTTAAGAATTGAGGATGATATAAAACAACATTTGGAAGAAAATGAATTAAAATATAAAGAGGAAAGTGATTTGTTAAAAGTTCTTCCGGTTTCTGATGTTATTTATATGACAAGAATTCAAAAAGAAAGAATGGAAAATCATCATTATGAATTAGCCAAGGGAAAATATGTTCTTAATGATGCTAATTTAAATTATATCAAAGAAAATTCAAGAATTATGCATCCACTGCCGCATGTAGAAGAACTCAATTTTTCATTAGAAACTGAAAAGAATGATAAAAGAATTGCTTATTTTAGACAAGCTGAAAATGGTCTATATGTTAGGATGGCTCTACTTCATCATCTATTGTCTGAGTAATTGATTAAAATAAAAAATCCCCGTTGCCGGATTTGAACCAGCAACCTTTCGGGAACGGCTAGCTGTCAATCATCCTCAGCAAATGCATAGTCTAACAGCGAATTCATCTACAGCCGAACGCTCTACCATTGAGCTAAACGGGGATAGAAGAAATTCGAGGAGAGCAATATTTAAATATATTGTTTTTGGAATCTATGTGTTAAATTTAGAATTATTAAAAAGGATACTCTATTTTTTCTTTGACAATTTTCCATTTTAAACCTTTTTTCTTGGCTAATCTTTTTGGTACATTATTTGTGTAAGCAAATTCTTCTATCTCATCTGCAGTTAATCTACCTAGAATATAATTTCCTGCAGCATCACCATATGCATTAATTAGATTTTTCTGACATTCTTTGAAAACTGACTTATTATCAGCTATTTCAATTGCACTTTTTACTTTTGGTATGGTTGAAAATAAAAATTTAGGTAGTTGTATTCTTAATATTCCTTCAAATCCATATTTTATAATATTCTGAATTATGCTTGGCTTTTGATTTATAGAAATTGTATGCTCTCCAAAAGCTGCTGATCCTGCTGCATAGGCTTTTGTTTCTAAGAAATCTCTTCTGGAATCTAAGAAAACAGTTCCGAAATGAGACATTTCATGTGATAAAACTTTCAGATAATTTTCTCTTGACTTAAATGTTCCCCTAATAGAAAGATAACTTAATCCATAATATTTTGGAAGAGTAACACAGACTCCATAAGCGCCTTTTAAAAAATTATTATCATCATTTGTAAATGCAGAGATCCAGGATAAGTCCATTCCATATGGAATTTTTTTATTAGCCTCCATTATATCTTCAATTGGAATTATACTTGAATAGCCTTCTATATGACCAATACTTGTATCAAAATCTTTATCCATTTTTAATACAGGTCTTAAGCCAAAATTCCTAAATATTTTATGAAGAATTAATTGTGTATTTGCTCTGTAAATATAATCTTTTAAATCTTCATCATTCCTCGGTATTAATCCAAGCTTGTCATAGGTTTTTAGATATTTCTGTGCTTTATCTGAACTTAATTTATTTATTTCTTCTCTTGAAACATAACTTAAACCGTATTCATTTAACTTATCTTCTAAATTTTTTGAATTAAATAAAACTTTTTTTGAATCATTATCAATTTCAAATGATATTCTTTGCACAAATTGATCTAAATTCTTTATTGCTTCATTTTTTGGAGTAGAATAATCTATTGATCTTAATTGCATATATATACGCTTAGCTAAGTGATTTGTAAAATCATAAAATTCTATAGAAGCTCTAGATAATTTTCCTTCTGCCATATCTGCTTGGATTTGTAGTTTTCACTTCATATTTTTTAGAGAGCATAGCTTTTTTTGCATATCTACCTGCTACATAGAAAAGACCTAGGCTAAGTATCCCGCTATAAAATGCTCTTTCCAGATATTTACTATTAATACCTTCTGCTAGATCTTGAATACTAGGATTAGCTTGTCCTCCTATTGATTGATTATAATATGTTAATCTTTTCCACCAACCAGCAGAATATTTTGTTGGATCAGAATTTAATATTTCTAATTCTCTTATTGAACTATCTAATAAACCTTTGATGATTGCCTGACTTAACTCAGGTGTTTTTCTTAAGAAAGCTAGATTTTTTGAATTTTTATAATGATTCATTCTTCTTTTAGCTTCATAGAAATTTTTTAGACCTTCATCTAAATTCCCCATATTAGACATTAGATAACCTATAAAAACGTGAGCATGTGTTCTTTTAAAATCATCAGCTTGAAGTCTTACAATAGATCTTATACCACCTGCCTTATCTAATGTATCAAGTAAAGATTTGTGTCTTTCTTTAACATTTTTTCCAGTTGTTCTTGTACCGCCTGCTATAGAATTATTTAATGCTTCATATTCATAGGCAATTCTTTGGCCATATTCACTTTGAGTTAATTGCTCTAGTGATGTTCTTAGATTAGAACTTAGATCATAATTACTGTTTCTGAAATTATTTGGATTTATACTATTGAAAGCATCTTTAACCCATGTTGGATATTCTTCTTTTATTTCTCCAGTTCTTAGACTTTCTTTAAATTGTTCAATTTGATGTGATCTTAAGATTGCTGTGTCTAATAATGTTTCAAGCATTCTTACGTCACTTAAAGGAGTTTTCCAGATCCAAGCAGGATTTAATGATTTAGATATTCTTGAATTTTTTCTTGCTTCACCTAATGAAGATTCCATTGACAAAGTTATATTTTCTGAGGATCCTGCAGAAGGAGCATTTGCAGCAATTTCTATATGTTTTATTACATTTTTATCGAATTTATGTGCTTCCCAAATATTTGATGAAGCATAAAATCCTGATATTAAGGCTCCAATTAGATAAGCTGAATGTATTGCTCTAAATTTTCTAATTTTATGTCCATTTCCTTTAGTTACCATCAGGTTAAATATTAAGAAAGATTTATAAAATTATTTATTTTTTTACTACTTATGAGTAAAAATGATATGGAAATAAGATTATAAATATTGATAACTTATTATTTTGATGACATTGGCTTGGGTAAAAAGATTAATGGAGCAGTATAATGGAAGTAATGGAAATTCTTATACTACTTTGAGTGATATTGCTTCAGAAAATAGTATATCTAGCTATTTTAGAGAGATTCCATATATTCAGAAAAATACTTATGGAAGTTTAAGCGCAATATATAGAAATACAAACAGATTTGATGATATATCCAATGTAGGTTATAATAGAATAGGTTACTCAGACACAAAATATTAATTTTATTAATTTAAATAAATTTTTATATTTATTGCATTTTTTAATTTTTATGAATAAATTATTTTGTGTTAATGATACAATATTAGATTGGATTGCATCAAATGCTAGCAGATCTGAGAGAGGACGAGCTAATTTGAATTTATCTATTTCACCTAGTGACCATTTACAAGCTTTATTAAATGCAATAACAAGAGAATCTTATATAAGACCTCATAAACATAAAGATCCTGCTAAAAGTGAAACTTTGGTTGCTCTTAGGGGTGATTTGACAGTAGTTGAATTTGATGACCTTGGGGAAATAAATGATGCTTATAGAATTAATAAGAATGGACCTAATTATTTAGTTCACGTACATCCCAATACATGGCATACTGTTGTTCCTATATCACCCTTATGTATTGTTTATGAAGCGATTAGTGGACCTTTTGATCCTTCTAGTCATAAAATATTTGCAGACTGGGCCCCAATCGAAGATAGTGATGAAAGTAAACAATATTATAGTGACTTAAGGCAGAAGATTTCAAAGTTTTTATATAGTAAGTCTACTTTAGCAGGAAGCTTATAAATCTTTTATTCAAATAATTTCTAATCAATAGACTTCTGTTAATCTGTAGTTTTTTTGGTTTCTTTTATGCTATTCAAATGCATTAAAAAGCAAGAAATTAGACTTTTTAGATTTTCTTTCTAAAAAATATTTATAATAAGATTTATAAATTAAATTGCTGCTAAATTTTTTATGCCCAAGTAGTCTAGCGGTTAGATATAAGTTCTATTAAACTTATAAACCAAGACTGAGCCCTGTCGTACAAACTTTTAGAAAAAGTTTGATCAAAAAAATAGAAATTTGTATAGAAAGGCTCAAACCCGGGTTCGATTCCCGGCTTGGGCGTTTTTATTTCTTAATATTTTATCTAAATAAGGCTTGAGTATATTTTTATAACACCAATATTTTATTAAATGATTAAAAGTATTAAAATAGTATGAAAATAGGTGTTATTGGTTCTGGAGTTGTTGGCCAACAATTAGGAATTGGATTTATAAAGATTGGACATGAAGTAAAAATAGGAACAAGAGATTCTTCTAAATTAATTGAATGGTTAAAAATAGTTAATGAAAAAGGAAGTGTTGGGAGTTTTGAAGAAACCGCAAAATTTGGAGAAGTGATAATTATTGCAACTTTGTGGAAAGGAATAGAGAATGCTATTGAATTAGCAGGTCTAGAAAACTTTACAAATAAAGTTGTTATTGATGTGACCAATCCTTTAGATTTTAGTCAAGGAGTTCCTCCAAGATTTTTAGCTAGTGTTGGAAATTCTGGTGGAGAAATAATTCAGAGAATACTAGCTGACTCAAAAGTTGTAAAAGCATTTAATTTTGTTAGCGCCTATATTATGTGTAATCCAAAAAGAGATGAAGGTATGCCTACCTTTTTTGTTGCAGGAGATGATGAAGATGCAAAAAAAGTTGTGATTAATTTTGCAAGAGAATTTGGATGGGACGATATTAGTGATATTGGTGGTATGGAAGAATCTATATGGATGGAGACATTAGCAATGTTTTGGATTCACTATGGATTTAAGAATAATCATTGGGTACATGCATTTAAACTTTTGAAAAAATAGATTTATAATTCTTCTGTTGCTAATTTTAAGTTGGGTGATGGGAGGAAAAGATGATTAGAAAAGGAAGTTCTCTTAGGCATATTATGTTAAGTGCCGGTCTTATAGGAATTATTGCAGCATGTGATAACGATAAAGCTATGGAAAAGTCTGACCCAAGTATTGAATATATACCTGAACCGATGCCAGTTATAACAAGTAGATATGAATTCTCAATCAGGGGACATGATGATTTCCATTTTGAATTAAATAGGCATATATATGAAGTGCAGTTATTAGAGGTTGATAAAGATTCAACTGCAGTTGATGCTTACAATGTTAAATTCAAAATTAATGACAGATTTGTCTATCACAAAGGTATTAGAAATGGAACTGAAGCACAGTTTATTTATTTGGATCGAGGAGAACCCTCTAATATCGATAATGCAGATGCTCTTCTTGAGCTTAAATTTGCCCAAGGAAGATTAATTCCAACGTATGTTGAGAATGAATGTAATCTAAATGAAGAAGTAGGAATTGCAAGTTTCAATATCTCAAGAATGAGATAATTATTTTTTTCTTTTTATCATAAACTAACTTCCTTTCAATATATCAAAGATATATGATGTTAAAGCAGTTCGTATAGAATTCTTCCAATCATCTTTTTGGATTTGAAAAGCTAAATACTGATTTTCTGGAGATTTATTAGATAAAGATTGAAGATAAGACTCTACAATTGCAAAATGTCCATTATCATCATATAAAATATTGGGTGCAAAACCCAATTTTGTTAAAGATTCAATAACGTAATCGACATGAAGATTTGGCTGATGTTTCTGCAATAATTGAAGGATCTTTTGAGTTAAATCTTCTACAATAAGGTCATCTTCAATGGATTTTTCTCTTAAATCAAAAAGTTTGTCTATTTCTTGCATCAAATTTAAAAGCTTTATAAATTTATTAACTTTATTATCAAAATTGGGATTTTTTATAAATTTTAAAAATTTGGGTTATTTATTAAGCAGCAGTCTTTTTTTCATGAAATAATTAGAGCGAAATTACAAGCGAAAGATTTATAAATTTAATCTCTACACTTTAGATTCTTAATAATGATTTAAAATGATTGTCCCTCGATCAAGCATCACCTTTTTATATTTAACCTATGAAAATAGTATTCTAGAAATAGCGTTTTTTAAAGGCTAATAAGATACTAATTAGGTTAGAAGGCCCGGTAGCGCAGCCTGGTTTAGCGCACCTGACCACGATGGGTGAACCTTTTAAACCAGGTAGAAAGCAGGTGGTCGCGGGTTCAAAAGTTTAGTAAGGATTACCTTAAAATATGAAAGTCCCGTCCGGGCCATTAAATATAGAATATGGAAGAAATAAACATACAAAAACACGTCCTGGTTTCAGAGCATATTAAATTGAGTGATTCTGAAAAAAAAGAACTTACTGAAAAATACAATATTTCTTTGGGTCAACTGCCAAAGATTTTTAAGAATGATGCAGCAATCAAGAGCTTAGATGTGAAACCTGGCGATGTTATTAAAATTATAAGAAAAAGCCCTACTGCGGGGGAATTTCCTTTTTATAGACTGGTGATAGATGGTAAATAATTATAGAAGTATAATTGATGGTTATTTCAGAGAACATTCTTTTGTTGAATCTAATATAAAGAGTTTTAATAATTTTATGGAAAAAGGGATGCAGAGGATAGTAAATGAAACTTCTGAGATAATACCAACAATTATTCCGCAGGAAGTTGAAAATTTCAAAATAAAACTTGGAAAAATATATTCAGAAAAGCCACAGATAACAGAGGCAGATGGAAGTAAAAGAGATGTTTATCCCATGGAAGCAAGACTTAGATCATTGACATATGCTAGTCCTGTTTATTTAGAGGTCTCTGCATTAATTGATGATATTCAGAGAGAATCATTTACAACAGAAATAGGAAGAATACCAATAATGTTAAAATCAAAGTATTGCCATTTAGCTAATTTAAGAAGAGAAGAACTAATTGAAGTGGGAGAAGATTCAGATGACTTTGGTGGTTATTTTATAATTAATGGTAATGAAAGAGTTTTAATTATCGTAGAAGATTTAACATCAAATAGGTTATTTGTTACAAGAAATGCAACAGGGCCAAGCAAATATACTGGTAAATTATTTTCAGAAAGAGGTTCATTCAGAATACCGCATACGATTGAACAGATGAAGGATGGTATAATTTATTTAAGTTTCACAAGGTTTAAACGGGTTCCAATTATTGCGGTTATCAAAGCACTTGGATTCACTAGAGATAAGGAAATCACAGACTATATAACAACAGAAACTAAGCAATATGATGATATTTTTATTAATTTAGTAGATGCTGTTGAACTGAAGTCTGAGGAAGATGCATTAGATTTTCTGGCAAGGAAGGTAGGATTGGCGCAACAAGAAGATAAATTTGAAAAAACAAGAGAGCAATTGGATAAATATTTGTTACCTCATCTTGGAATTACCAGTAAAGAAAGAATAATCAAGGCTTATAATCTATGCAAAATGGTTAGAAAATTTTTAATAGTTAGTAAAGAAGGTTTGAGTATAGATAAAGATCATTATATGAATAAAAGATTAAAATTGAGTGGTGATCTCCTCGCTGAGTTATTTAGAGTTAATTTAAGAGCTCTTGTACAGGACATGTTATTTAATTTCCAAAGATTAGTTAAAAGAGGAAAATTCCAATCTATTAAAATTATTATTAGAGAGAAACTGCTTACTTCTAGAATCAAAAGTGCTATGGCAACAGGAGTTTGGGTTGGTGGTAGAAAAGGAGTAAGCCAGAATATTGATAGAACAAACAACCTAGCTACAATAAGTAATTTGCAAAGAGTTGTCTCATTATTAACAAGTTCCCAAGAAAATTTCGAAGCTAGAGCATTACATAGTACGCATTTTGGGAGATTATGTCCTATAGAAACTCCAGAGGGAACTCCAATAGGATTGAGAAAAAATCTTGCAATTCTATGTAGTATAACACAAGAGGAATATAGTGAAGAAAAACTCAAAAAAATGTTAGAGGGATATGGTTTAAAACCAATGGTTTAAGATGGTTGATGTATATTTAGATGATGTATTTATTGGAAGCGTGGAAAAACCTAGAGAATTCGTCAAGACAATTAGAGAAGAAAGAAGGTTAGCCAAATTACCGCAGCATCTTAACATTATATTTGATAAGGTTTTCAATGAAGTGTATATAGAAATGTCTAAGGGAAGGGCAAGAAGGCCCTTAATAATTGTGGAAAATGGAATTCCAAGATTGACATCAGAGAAATTAATGAAATTAAATTCAGGAGAGATTACTTGGAAGGAATTACTAGACCTTGGAATAATAGAATATGTTGATGCTGCTGAAGAAGAAAATTGTATGATTGCTTTATATGAGAGCGATTTAACAAAAGAACATACTCATTTAGAGGTTAGTCCAATAACAATATTGGGAATTTGTAGTTCACTAATACCATATTCTAATTTTGGGGGAAGTTCAAGACTTATTAGGGGAAGCAAAATTCAAAAACAAGCTATCGGTATATATTCTAGTAACTATCTGTATAGAATGGATACAGATACTTCTATACTACATTACTCTCAGGTTCCTGTCGTTAACACATTTATGCATAATATCTATAATTACAAAAGTCATCCAGCAGGTCAAAATGTTGTGATTGCCATGATAAGTTTTCAGGGATATAATATGCAAGATGCTATAATATTAAATAAAGGGAGCGTTGAGAGAGGATTTGGTAGGTCAAGTTATTTCAGGCCTTATGTTTCTGAAGAATTGAGGTACAGTGGTGGATTAACAGATGAGATTGTAATTCCGGATAAAGAAGTTAAGGGGTATAAGAGCGAAAAAGATTATAGATTACTTGAGCAGGATGGAATTGTTTATACTGGTGCAAATGTTAAAGAAGATGATGTTGTTATTGGAAAGACAAGTCCACCAAGATTTTTAGGAGAACTTGAAGAATTTAGCATAGCCGCAAATGTACGGAGAGAAAGTAGTACCTCAATTAAACAAGGCGAAGGTGGAAGAGTTGATAACATTATAATTACTGAAAATGAAGAGGGTAATAGATTAGTCCAAATCAGAATCAGAGATGAAAGGATTCCTGAATTTGGAGACAAATTTGCATCCAGACATGGTCAGAAGGGAGTAATAGGTGCCATTATTCCTGAAGAAGATGTTCCTTTTACTGCAAGAGGAGTTAAACCCGATATATTGTTTAGCCCACATTCAATACCTGGAAGAATGACTATTTCTCATTTAATAGAAATCCTTGCAGGAAAGACAGGAAGTTTGAAAGGAGAATATATTGATGGTACTACATTCGACGCTGTACCCGAGGAGGAATTAAGGAAAGAATTGTCGAAATTAGGTTTTAGGGACAATGGAACAGAAACCATGTATAATGCTATAACTGGTGAGCAATTTGAAGCTAAAATTTATATTGGAAATATTTATTATTTGAAATTGAAACACATGGTTGCAAATAAATTACATGCCAGAGCTTCTGGTAGAATTCAATTATTAACAAGACAACCAATTGAAGGTCGAGCTAAAGGTGGCGGTTTAAGAATTGGGGAGATGGAGAAAGACTGCTTTGTTGCACATGGGGCATCATTGTTGTTAAAAGAAAGATTTGACTCTGACAAGACTATCTTATACGTTTGTGAAAATTGTGGAATGTTTGCAGTTCATGAAGGATTTAAGAATAGAAAATATTGCAGTAGGTGTGGTTCTAGTGTTGAAATTTATCCAATTGAAATTAGTTACGCCTTTAAGTTACTTCTAGATGAGCTTAAGTCAATGCTAATAAATCCAAAACTGGAGCTGCAAAATAGGTATTAGAAATGGCAGAAGAATATATTTCAAAAAGGGTAAGTGCAATCACGTTTGGAGTTTTGAGTCCTAAGAATATTAAAAAGATGGCTGCTGTAAAAATTGTTACACCTGAATTATATGACAAAGAAGGGTATCCTGTAGATGGAGGATTAATGGATGTAAGACTAGGGGTTATTGATCCTGGATTGAGATGTAAAACTTGCGGTGGTAAATTAAAAGAATGTATTGGACATTTTGGATATATAGAATTGGCTAGACCTGTTATTCACATTAAATATATTAATATTTTATATAAGATTTTAAAAAGCATTTGCCGAGAATGTAGTAGGGTATTATCTACTGATGTTCCTAAAATTAGTGGCGAGGATATTGAAGAAGATGATGAGGAATATGTTGCTAAGCCTAAAAAAGGTGTTATATCATCACTTAAACTGGCAAAGGTATGCCCACATTGCTCAGCCAAGCAGTTTGACATATCATTAGAAAAACCTTCTACATTAATGGAAGGAGATAGAAGATTAAGCCCAATTGAAATAAGGAGCAGATTTGAAAAATTACCGGATGATGACTTAAGGTTAATTGGTCTGGATGCATCATATGCCAGACCTGAATGGATGATTATTACAATATTACCTATACCTCCTGTAACTATTAGACCTTCAATTACATTAGAAACTGGCGAAAGGAGTGAAGATGATTTAACTCATAAGTTGGGAGATATTGTGAGGATAAATCAAAGGTTATTTGAAAATATCAATGCAGGAGCTCCTCAAATTATAATAGAGGATCTTTGGGACTTACTCCAGTATCATATAACTACCTTTTTTGATAATTCTCTATCTCAAGTACCTCCTGCTAGACACAGAAGTGGACAACCATTAAAGACTTTAACTGAAAGAATAAAAAGTAAAGAGGGGAGAATTAGACATAATTTAGCAGGTAAAAGAGTTAATTTTGCTGCTAGAACTGTTATTAGTCCTGATCCGATGATCAAATTTAATGAAGTAGGCGTACCCTTAATAATCGCTATGGAATTAACTGTACCTGAGAGAGTAACAGAATGGAATATTAATAGAATGAAGGAATACATAAAAAAGGGACCTACAAACTATCCAGGGAGTAATTATGTTATAAGACCAGATGGAAAAAAGAAGAAGATTACTGATGAGACTAAAGAACAATTATTAGAAGAATTACAACCTGGTTATAAAATTGAAAGACATTTAATGGATGGAGATATAGCTATTTTCAATAGACAACCAAGTTTGCACAGGATGTCCATTATGTGTCATCGAGTTAAAATACTTCCTGGTAGGTCATTTAGATTAAATCCTGGAACATGTACACCATATAATGCTGATTTCGATGGTGATGAAATGAATTTGCACATACCTCAAAATGAGGAGGCCAGGGCTGAAGCTGAAATTCTAATGCTAGTTCAAAATCATATTATTACTCCAAAAAATGGGGTAAATATTATGGGGTGCATCGATGATAGTATTGTTGGGAATTATTTATTAACTAAGAAATTGGAGTTTAGTCGAGAAGATGCAATAAGTTTATTATTATATGTTGGAGTTGATAAGCCTAATAGGTTTAAACATTTCAAAGAAATTGTAAGTGGAAGAGAAATATTTGGTGCAATTCTTCCAGATGATTTTGATTTTATTGGAATTGCAAGAGATGAAACTCCAGTTATTGTAAAGAATGGGATATTGATATCCGGGCATATAGATAAAGCTACAATTGGTGAAGAAAATGGTTCATTAATAAGATCTTTGTATGCTAATTATAATGAAAATATTGGTATTGATATCTTATACAAGATGTTTAAACTTGGCATTGAAGTGTTATTAAGAAAAGGTTTTACCACAGCAATATCAGATACAGATTTACCTGATAAAACTAGAAATAGAATAGAATCATTAAAATTAGAAGCAGAAGAAGAAGTTCAAAAATTAACTTCTGATTTTAGAAGTGGTAAACTTGAAGCAACTCCGGGATTTTCAGAAAAAGATACTTTAGAAGCTGAGATTGTTAGGGTATTAAACAAAGTTAGGAATGCTATTGGTAATGAAGTTCTTGGAATATCTGATGAGAGAAATCCAACAATCATAATGTCTAGTTCTGGTGCTAAGGGGAATATTCTAAACTTGGCACAGATGGCCGCGTGTGTGGGACAACAAGCATTAAGAGGAAGAAGAATTCAAAAGGGATACAATGACAGAACTTTGAGTATGTTTACTGCTGGAGATTTAAGCCCCAAAGCGCACGGTTTCATTAGAAATGGATTTAAAAGTGGATTAAATCCATATGAATTTTTCTTTGGTGCAATGACTGGTAGAGACTCTTTAATGGATGTTGCGTTAAGAACTCCAAAATCAGGATATTTATATAGAAGATTAAGTAATGCCTTGCAGGATTTAAGAGTGGAATATGATAATACAGTTAGAGATGCCAATAAAACGATAGTGCAATTTATCTATGGAGAAGATGGCGTAGATGTTAGTAAAAGTGAGCATGGAAAAATCAACGTAGCCAAAATTATTAAGGAGGTTACGAGTAAATAAATATGTCAAAAACACTTTTCTTAGAATATAAAGGAATAATCCCTGATAAAATTCTTGATGATGTTAGAGAAGCCATTAATGATAAAAGGATTGATAATGTAAAATTAAAGCAAATTCTTGATGATGTTAAAAATGCCTATGAAAGGGCTAAGATAAGTCCAGGAGAAGCAATAGGGACAATAACCGCAGAATCTTTTGGAGAACCTGGAACACAGATGACTTTGGATTATTTTCACTTTGCTGGAGTAGCTGAGATGAATGTAACACTGGGATTACCAAGATTGATTGAGCTTTTTGACGCACGACAAAGTCCTACTACCCCTAGAATGGAAATTTATATTAAAAATAAATTTAATAAAGATCCAAAGAAAATAAGACAGATAGCCGCAAAGATTAAGGAGACAAAACTCAGAGAAATATCTTTAGAGTTTTCAATTAATTTAGCAAAAATAAGTGTGGAAATAAAATTAGATACTAAGAAAATCAAAGATGTTGGAACAAATTTTGATATTATCTCTAAAGCTATTATGCAGGACTTTAAAGGGGTACAGGTATTGAAGGAAGCAGATACGGTTGTGATAAAACCAAAGCCCACTGAAAGCTCTTTACGAGAGGTTTTTAGAATAAAAGAAAAAGTAAAGGATACTATAATTAGTGGTGTTAAAGGCATTACTCATGTATTACCAATTAAAAAAGAAAATGAATTTATTATTATTTGTGCAGGAACAAATCTTGCAGATGTTCTAAAAATTGAAGAAGTTGACGATACTAGGACAGTGTCAAATGATATTATGGAAATCCAAAAAGTATTAGGTATTGAATCAGGAAGACAGGCAATAATTAATGAAAGCCTTAAGGTCATTGAAGGACAAGGTTTGGATATTGATATAAGACATATCATGTTACTTGCAGATGTTATGACAGCGACAGGAAGAATTAGAGGTGTTTCAAGGGGAGGAATAAGTGGAGAAAAAGAAAGCGTACTTGCAAGAGCAAGTTTTGAAACTCCAATAAAACATTTAATTAATGCAAGTTTAGTTGGAGAACGGGATGAATTAAATAGTGTAATAGAAAATGTTATACTAAACCAACCAGTGCCACTTGGTACTGGATTACCACAGTTAGTGGTTAAATCTGAGAAGAAAAAATGAGCGAAACCACAGATATTAGGAAAACAATCAGAGATAAGAAGGTATATTATGGGGCAGATATTACTCTTAAAATGATAAAGACCGGAAGTGCACATGAAGTATTTGTTGCATCGAATTGCCCTGAAAGAATAAAAAGAGACCTGAGGAGAAATTGTCAAATTGCAAATACAAAGCTGAATGAATTAGAGGAAAATAATGAGGAATTAGGTAATATTTGCAAAAAACCATTCTCGGTTAGTGTTTTATGTTACTGAAATGAAGTTAAATAACGAGAGCATTAAATTAGTCAACCTTCTTGAGATGATTACTGGGGCAAGGGTTAAAGACTGCTTTTTTACAAATGAAAGAATTTTATTTATTGTGGAGAACGGAGATATTAAAAAAGTTGTTTCAAATAAAGGTGCTAAGATTAAGAAATTTGAGCAAATGACATTAAAAAAGATTAAGATTGTTGAATTTTCAGATAATATCATTGAGTTTTTGAAAAGTTATATTAGCCCAATTAAGGTAATTAGTATAGAATTAAAAGAAGGTATTGTTGAAATCAAGGCTGATAATGTCAGGGATAGAGGTATTTTAATAGGGAGAGATAGAAAAAATATTGACAGCTTAAAAAATATAATTAAGAAATATTTTGATATTCAGGATATAAAAGTTACATAGTTTTTTAAGAGGATTTTGAATGCCACATATTCATGATAAAATTGATTTCACTTCTGAAGTTTTTATTGTTTATAAAAATAAAGTGCTTTTAAGAAAGCATGATAAATACAAGATTTGGCTCAGTATTGGTGGGCATATAGAATTAGATGAAGATCCTATTGAAGCTGCTGAAAGGGAAGTTCTTGAAGAAGTTGGCTTAAAAATCGAGATACATGATAGCTTACTAAAATATAGAGGATCAAGAGAGGGATATATAGAGTTAATACCTCCTAGATTTATGAATAGGCACAGGATTAACGAGAACCATGAACATATTTCTTTAGTATATTTTGCAAGATCTGATTCTGATAATGTTAAAGTAAGTGGTGATGATATCAGCAATGTTTGGAAATGGTTTGATCATGATGAATTAGACGATAAAGAATATGGTATAAACGATAATGTGAAATTTTATGCAAGACGAGCATTAGATGAGTTGTTTACTGATTAAGGGTTGAACCGATATCTTTTTAAAGAATAAAAATTGGTTAATTTTTATGAAATTAGCTAAAGAAATGTTTGATAGTGTAAGACATTCTGGTAGCTAATAATTTCTTAATTATAATATCTTTTGGAGTATAAATATGACATTTGTTAAAGATTTTAAATGGAATAAGGGAATGCAAGTGCAAGAATTAGTTGATTATTACCAAGATTTAGGTTTTCAGAGTGTGGAGCTTGCTAAGGCAGCTAGTACTATAGTTAAAATGAAGAAGGCATCTTCAAAAATTTTTCTGACATTTACCTCTAATATGGTTACTTCAGGATTAAGAGGATTTTTTGCTCAATTAATTAGATTGAAGATGGCTGATGTGATAGTAACTACTGTAGGTGCAATAGAAGAAGACATTATGAAAGCCAAAGGAGAAAAATTCATTATCGGTGATTTTAAATCTGATGATATTGCACTTTATGAAAAAGGAATCAATAGGGTTGGAAATTTATTTATTACCAATGAAAGCTATGCTAATTTTGAAAATTTAATAAAACCGATTTTAGAGAGGCTCTATCAAAAGAAAAAAAGATGGAGCACTTCTGAGATGCTGTATGAAATAGGATTAATAATGAATGACGAGAATTCAATACTTAGACAAGCTTCTATAAATAATGTTAGTATATTTTGTCCAGCAATTACAGATGGTGCATTTGGATTTCATTTGTTTATGTTCCAACAAGACCATCAGGATTTTATAGTTGATGTGGTGCAAGACTTCAAAAACATATTACTTAGTACAAATCAAGATGAGATTAAAGGAGTTATTGCACTTGGGGGCAGTATTTCAAAACATCATGCTATTTTTTCTTGCTTATTAAATGGAGGGCTAGATTATGCTGTATATATGACTACTGCAAGAGAGTCTAGCGGAAGTATGAGCGGTGCAACAACTAACGAAGCCAAGAGTTGGGGGAAAATTAAAGATGATTCAGATGCAGTTACAGTTATTGGTGATGTTACAATAAATTTCCCGATTGCTATGATAAGTGCTCTTGAGAAATTATCCAGAGAAGGTTTAATAAAAGATGAATAGCAACGCAAAGTTTGTTTTAAGTAAAAGTAATCTTATTAACAATTTTAATATGATTAAAAAGAATTGTGATATAGTTTCCTATAGTGCTAAGACAAATTACGAAGTTGCAGAATTATTGGAAGAACTTACTGATTGCAATTTTAGCATGCATTCGGGAGAAAGTCTAAGTAAAATTAAGGACAAAAAAAGGATCTGGTTTTTTGCTCAAGGCTGGAGTCAAAAAGATTTATTTGATATTTTAAATATTGGTGTTAAAAACTTTGTTATTGATAATGAGAATGACTTAAATGTATTGTTGGAGATAATAAAACGAGAGCGAATTAAGATTAATTTGTTTCTACGTATGAGGTTAAAAGAGAACACAATTCATACAGGTAAATATTATGTTTACGGTATGTACTTCAATCAGGTAAATAATTTAATACCTTTTCTTAGAAAAAATGAATTCATCGAGAAATTGGGACTACATATGCATAGAAAGACGCAGAATATAAGTGAGTGGTCGTTGCAGAAAGAAATCAGTGAAATATTAACTGAGGAGACCTTGAATTCTATTGATTATTTTAATATTGGTGGTGGCATTCCTGTAAAATATAAAAACTTCAGAGCAGATGTGATTAATAATATATTTTTAGAGATACAGGAGTTCAGAGAATGGATAAATAAATACAATATTAAATTAATTATTGAGCCTGGCAGATTTATAGCGGCACCTTGCATCAAATTGATTACAGAGATTAAAAATATATACAATAATAATATAATAATTGACTGTTCTGTTTACAATTCAGCTATTGATATTTTTGCAACGCACTATAGACTTGAAATAGAAAATGAATTAAATGAGAATGAAGGAGAAGCATATACTGTTAAGGGAATAACACCATGTTCTATGGACATCTTTAGGTATAAAGTGCATCTTAATAAACCAAAAATTGGTGACAAAATTATATTTTTGAATGCGGGTGCTTATAATTTTTCTGCAGATTTCTGTAATTTGAATAAAATTAGAACAGAAATTGTTGATTAATGGAAATATTTATAAGTTAGCTTGAGGGTAAAAAGATATGCAACAAATATATAAAGATGTTGGACTTGAAGTTCAGGAAATTAAAAGATTGACTGAAGATTCATATGCAGTAAGGTTAAAATTGAATGGAGTTAAATTTGATTATTATGCAGGACAGTTTATCATGCTCAAATTTGATCCATTAAAAGAGACAGAAGATTTTAAAGTTCTTAACAATATTCCAAAAACTCAATCAAGAGCGTATTCAATGTCATCTAGTCCTGTAAATTCAGATTTCCTTGAAATAACATCAAAAAAGACTCCAAACGGATTTATTTCTGATTATATGTTAAAGGTTCTAAGGCCTGGAGATATTATTAAAGTAAGTGGCCCATATGGTAAATTTTATGTTGATGAAAATGAAAATGAAAATTTGTTTTTAATCGGAGCTGGAAGTGGAATCTCACCTCTAATGTCCATTCTAAGATTTTATCTTGATAAAAGCAAAAATAGCAAGGTTATAATGTTGTTCAGTAATAAAAAATTTAGCGATATTATTTGGTATGATGAATTGAATACTATGCAGAAAACTCATGAGGAGTTCAAATGTTTTTTTACGCTTACGCAAAAAGATCATGAGGACTGGAATGGATTTGAAGGTAGAATAAATGGAGAAATGATTAAAAAATGTGTAGGGGATATAAATAATTATAAATTCTATATTTGCGGTCCGCCACTAATGGTTGATTCTACAATAATTGATTTAAAAAATTTAGGTGTTGAGATATCAAGAATAAAAATTGAAAAATATGATTAGTTCTTTAATAATTTAGGGATTTGAGATGGAATCTTTGCAACTTCAATTCCGAATTTATTGAATGTTTGGATTTTTGTAAGGGCAGTTCCAGTATTACCTGAAATTATGGCACCTGCATGCCCCATCCTTTTGCCTTCTGGTGCTGTTTTTCCAACAATATATGCAACTACCTGCTTACTAATCTTTTTGCTTATGAATTCGGCTGCTCTTTCTTCAGTATCACTCCCGATTTCTCCTACAAGCACGATTTTTTCAGTTTCCTTATCTTTTTCAAATAATTTTAATGCTTCAATAAAATCAATACCTATTATTGGATCTCCACCTATACCTAGGACAGTGCTTTGGCCTAGATTTGCATCTGATAAGTGCTTTGATATTTCATATGTTAATGAACCTGATCTTGAAATAACTCCTATAGGCCCATTTTTATTAAACAAATGATTTGGCATTATACCAATTTTTATTTTTGAGTTTGAAACAACACCTGGGCAATTTGGACCAATAACCTTTAGGTTTTTTTTGTTAGCAATATTAACTATTTCAATTGTGTCTTTAATTGGTACATTTTCTGTAATTATTATTATGTTCAAATTATTATTTAATGCTTCAAGTGCTGCAGATTTTAAATTTGGAGCAGGTACAAACAATATTGACCAATCTGCTTTTTTTTCTTTTAACACTTCTGTAATTGTGTTAAAGACAGGGACACCAAAAACTTCTTGACCACCTTTTCCAGGACGAACCCCCGCTACAATATTTGTGCCATAATCAAGCATTTCTTTAGTATGGAATGATCCTTGATTACCTGTAATTCCTTGTACTATAACTCTTGTTTTTTGGTTTACTAGTATTGACATTTTAATGGATTTCTTTTACTATTTTTTTTACGCATTCTTCCATTGAATCTAACATTTCAATATTTTCCTTTTTCAACATTAACTTTGCGTCTTCTTCATTTGTTCCTATCATTCTTACCACAAATGGTATTTTTATTTTATATTGTTTTCTAAACTTAATAATCCCATTTGCAATTTCATCACATCTAGTCATTCCTGCAAATATATTTATCAAGATTCCTTTTGGCTTTTCTTCAAGAAGCATCTTTAGTCCTTCAAAGATTTCTTTCATCCCTGCTCCAGCTCCAATATCTAAGAAATTTGCTGGTTTTCCCCCATAATAATCAATTAAATCTAAAGTAGCCATTACTAATCCAGCACCGTTACTAATGACCGCTATATTTCCTGATAATTGTACAAAACTAACTCCCAGATGGAAAGCTTCTCTTTCTATTCTAGATAATTGCATTTCTTTTTCCTTAGCAATATCTTGATGTCTAAACAAAGCATTATCATCAATAATTATTTTAGAGTCAAGGGCAACAAGATGATTTTTGATATTTATTAGAGGATTAATTTCAACTAATACTGCATCATAATCATAGACAATTTTAAATAATTTCATTGCTGTATCAATTAATTTATCTTTGAATTTTGAATTAGGGAAAAATCTTATAAGATTTTTTCTCTGAGGTTTTAATATAGCTAATTTTTTAATAGATTCTGGACTAGATTTTGAAATTTCTTCAATGTCTGCTCCACCTTGCTCAGAGAAAACTAAAATATATGAATCATCTTTTCTTGATAGAGTAATTCCAAGATAAAATTGCTTATCTAGACTAATTTTTTCTTCGATTAGCAGCTTATTTACATCGAAACCCTCAAATTTCTTGTTAAATAATGATTTGGCAACTTGACTTAGATTTGATTTATCTGCAAATTGTATAGCTCCAAGTTTTCCTCTCTTACCTAATAGAATCTGAGCTTTGACAGAGTATTCATTGAAATTATTAAAATCTAAATTTTTAACTATTTCTTTTGGATTTGAGATTAAAAACCCCTTTGGTATTTTAATTTTATATTTGCTAAAAATTTGCTTCCCTTCAAATTCAGTCAGTCGCATTGTGATAATTATATATGACAGATTTTTGGTGGATTTTTAATTAGTTCCTTGAGTAATTTCACGCAATTTAAAATATCATCTTTATGAGCTATACCAACTGGAGTATGAATATTCCTTATTGCAACTCCAACAACAGTTGATGGAACTCCACCTTTAGACAGAGATATATTAAATGCATCAGTTGTTCCAATATCGCTAACTTCAAGCTGAACGGGGATTTTTAATTTATTTGAAAGTTTAACAATATGTTCATTAACGCATTTATTTGCAATCATGTCAGCATCTTTTATTGTGATAGTAGGACCCATTCCTAAATTTTTTGAAGATTCATCAGTTCTATCATCGGCATTTGTTACATCTACAGCAATTGCCCAATCAGGACTTATTTCATAGGCTGTTGTTTTTGCTCCATATAAGCCTACTTCTTCTTGAACTGTAAAAACAAAATATAATTCATTTTTAAGATGTTGGATCTGTTTTACTAATTCAACAAGAATGTAGCAACCAATTCTGTCATCCAAAGCTTTTCCTTGAATATAATCCTCGCTACCAAGGTTACCTGATTTTGTTTCAAGAGACACATAGCATCCAATTCCAATTCCTCTTTTTGATAACTCAGCTTTATTTAATCCTGTGTCAACGTAAATATCTTCTAGTGTCGGTTTCTCGATTAATTCTAAATCTGTAGAAATTTTATCTGTAGTAATAACTCCATGTAAATGACTTCCCTTTGGACCAACATGTACTCTTTGGCCAATTAAAATTGTCGGATCAAATCCACCAATTGATGAGCAGAAAATTCTACCTGAATTATCTATTTTTTTAATCATTAATCCAATTTCATCCATATGAGCTGCTAGCATTAAGGCTGGCTGTGTTCCTTTATTATGTGCAATAATATTACCCATATTATCTACAGTAACTTCATCTACATATTTTTTAATATTTTTTAATATCAATCCTCTTATTTCTTCTTCATTGCCGCTTACACCATAAGCATCAATTAATTGCTTTAGCAATGGCAGGCCTTTAATTTCTGACATTTTTTTGAACCTCTATTATTGATTTTTCAAAGATGTTTATTGCTTTATCCGCATGTGATTTAGAAATAATTAAAGGAGGAGACATTCGTACAACACTTGTGCCTGCTTGAAGCAATATTAATCCTTTTTTAAAGCACAATTCAAGGATTTTATCTCTTTCTTCTTTACCATATCTTTTTGACTTCTTGTCTTTTACAATTTCAATTCCGATCATTAAACCTAAACCTCTGACATCACCAATAATTTCATATTTATCTTTTAATTCAAGCAATCTTTTCTTTAAATAATCACCAATTTTAGCTGCGTTGTTTCCTATCTTTTTCTTTTTCATATATTCTAGTGTAGCAATACCTGCAGCACATGCTATTAAATTCCCCCCAAAGGTATTTGCGTGACTTCCCGGAGGCCAATCCTGGATTGATTTATTTGCTAAAGTAATTCCAAGGGGAATACCACCACCTACAGATTTGCTTAGACAAAAAATTTTCCTGTTCTAAAACAACCTGATTGCACTTCATCATCGCACATTAGAGCATTATATTTATTGCATATTTCTCTGACACCTTTAATGAAATCTTTTGGCGGAACTATGTATCCACCCTCACCTTGAATTGGTTCAATGAAAACTGCTGCGAGATTATTTTTTACAGATCTGGCTTTTTGTTCTAATTTACTTAGGCAATCATTGACGCATTCTTTTTCATCATTTGAGGGATGTCTGTAAACATATGCATATGGAGCATGTTTCACTGGGAGAAATGGTCCAAATCTTTCCCTTTGTACAGGTTTAGAATTTGTCATACTTAAGCTACCCATTGTTCTTCCATGAAAGCAATGATCAAAGGCGATTACCCATTTTTTATTAGTGTGCCATCTAGCCATCTTATATGCAGTTTCTATTGTCTCTGTTCCTGAATTACTTAAGAAAGCTTGATTAAACTTCTTAGGTAGAAATGCCTTTACTGTTTCCACATATTTAACCGGAAGCTCTGCATAGAAATCAGGAAAGGCACAATGAAGACCATAATCAAGTTGTTTTTTAATTGATTTTACGACTTCTTTATTTGTGTGACCTATGTTCATTACAGCAACACCAGCACAGAAATCAAGGTATTTTTTATTATCTATATCCCAAATATAAGCTCCTTTGGCTTTTTTGTAAACTAAGGGATATTCTCTAGTCATAGATCTTGACAAAGAAATAGAATCTCTTTTTAGAATCTCAAATGATTTCTTGCTCAGATTAAAGTTGTTGTACATTTTCCTCTTTTTTATAGAAATAAGGTAGAATTCCTATATTTAAAGTTTTGTTTTAAAAAGTTTTAAATAAGTTAATTAATTTAAGATTTTATGGTAAAAATCCTGCTTTATTCTTTTGAAAAATATGACAAGCTTACGCAAAACCCTTCAACAGAGTTAGCAAAGCTTTTAGTAAATTCATCGAATAAAAAAATTAATATTAAGCATGTAATTTTAAGGCCTACATTTGATTCTTGGCCAAATCTGTTAAAACAGATAAATGCCTTTAAGCCTAGTTTAGTAATTGGAAACAAGTTTTGATGTTATTAATCTATATAATTATTTTGAAAAATTTAACATTCCAGTTAAAATATCATATTTTGCTGACACATATGTTTGTAATTATACTTATTTTAATTGTCTAAATTATATTAGAGAAAATAATATTGAAATAAAATGTATCTTTATTCATATCCCGCTTTCTCCGGAAGAAACAAATAAATTAGACAATGAAATTCCATCATTTCCATTGGATAAAATAGCAAGTGTATTAAGTGATTATGTTTTAAAATAGTGTTCACTTAGATATCTTGAACCTGTATCAGGGAAGACTGTAACTATATTTTTATAGGCTAATTTTAATCTTCTTGCTACCAGGAGATTTGCTCCAGAACTAATACCTACTAATAATCCATGCTCTCTAGAAATTCTTTTTGTTTCGTTTATTGCATCTTCACTTTTAACTCGAATAACAAAGTCAATCAGTTTTTTGTTATCATTAATGATTTTTGGTATAAAACCATCTCCAATACCTTCTATTTTGTGTTTCTTGCAAATAAGATGCTTTGGAATTAATTTTAACGGTCCTATTCCAGATTCAGATATTATTGGACATTCATCTGGCTCTACTGCAAATAATTTTGCTTTTGGATATTTTTTCTTTATTGCTTTTCCAACCCCGATTAAAGTTCCTCCTGTTCCTACTCCTGCAACAAAAGCTTCTATATTTTTTACTTGTTTTAGAATTTCTTGTCCCAATAATTTTTCATTTTCTTCAATGTTTAAAGGATTTGAAAATTGATTTGGCATAAAATAGCCTTTTTTCCTAGCTAATTTTTTTGCAACTTCAACTGCACAAGTAACACATCCTTCTTTTACAAAATGAATATTTGCACCATAACTTTTTATGATTTCTTCTCTTTCTTCACTTAAACCCTGAGGCATTACTACAAGCATATTGTAACCTTTAATTGCTGCTACCATTGAAAATGCAATTCCTGTATTTCCTGTTGTTGCTTCTACTATTGTGTAACCTTTTTTTAATTTTCCTGATTTTTCAGCTTTTTCAACTATGTATTTTGCTATTCTGTCTTTTATAGAACCGCTTGGATTAAGAAATTCTTGTTTTACATAAACTCCATCTATTTTAAGGCAAGGAGTATTTCCAATTAAATCTAAAGCATTATTGTAATTCATTTTACCTCATTTTAAATGTTATTTTGTAGAGCTAATATTTAAAATATATGGTTCTAAAAATTGGATTTGGAAATAGAAATATTTATATATATGTATATAGATATACATATATGGCAAAAACTATAATGATATCAAATGAAGTATATAATGAACTTAAGGGTCTAAAGAGAGATAAGAGCTTTAGCGAACTTTTTAAGGACCTATTAAAATCTAATGAAGTTAAAAGAGTGTCTGGACTTATGGATTGTGTCGGGATAATGAAAAACGATAAAGACTGGGAAAAGTTAGAAAAAGAGAGAAAAATAGCGTGGAAAAATTGGACCAAAAAATATGTTTAGATACAGATGTTGTAATTTCCATTCTAAAGGGAGACGATAGATTTCATAGTTTACTAGATGGGGTTTTGCAATCTGAAGTTTTTATTTCTGTGGTTACTTTATTTGAATTGTTCCTTAGGGATACTAATTTGAAAGATATTGAAGAATTTAGGGAAAGAGTTGTCATTCTTAACTTCGATGAATCAGCATCAAGGAGGGCAAGCGCAATTTATAAATCTTTAAAGAAAAAAGGAATGCTAGTAGGTACCAGTGATATATTTATAGCAGCAATTTGTATAGTTAATAATTGTAAACTGGTAACTTTTAATAAAAAAGATTTTGAGAATATAAATGAGTTAAAACTAATTTAGCTCTCTGTCACATTCATAGTTCTGAATTTTCCACCTTTTTTATATACTCTATTTCTTCTTTTCATTTTCTTATCTCTTTTTGATTTTCTACTTCCAGAAGAACTATAATATTCATCACTCATTTTTTAATCCTCCTTATTATCCTAGTATTTGGTTGTTTTTATAGTTTGCTTTTTTAATAATGGATAACTATTTTTCTGCTAAAATTATGAATCTTTTACTTGCATAACTTAAGCTACCTTCTTTTTCAATTTTTTTATGTAATTTTTTAAGTATAGTTAAATGTTTGTCCAAGGTATTGCTTTGAGAAAATAAACTATTGCACCAGCGTCTTTGAAAGTTACTTTACCTGTCCATTCATGCGCCTTTGTAATTTTGAATCCTGCATTAGCAATATATTTTCTTACATTTTTAAGTGTATTTTTTGGCCATTTAGGTTTTGAATCAAATTCTTTCATTAAGTCCTTTAAGTTTCTACCATCAACTTGCTGAGTTAAAAAAATTCCTCCAGGAGATAATATTCTGTAAATTTCTTTTGCACTATATTTATTTAAACCTCCATGTCGATTTAATACTAAATCAAATTCTCTATCTTTAAAAGGTAATTTCTCAGTTTCTTTTGCATAAATTACTTTGGCTCCAAATTTACTTAATTTCTTTTTTGCAACTGCGACATTCGGCTTGAAACCTTCAATAGCAATTACCTTTTGTGGCTTGTGGTCTTTTATGATTTTAGAAAAAAATTCTCCGCCACCAGTTGCCATTTCTAAAACAGAATTAGATTTCATAAGTAATTTTTGGGCTAAACCCATATAACCAAAAGTTAATTTTTCACCTTTCCACCTTCCTTCAAGATACGAGAAATTCCATCCCTTAAAAATCCATTTATAACTACAAATGACATTATTTTTTCTTAGATTCTACAGAATCAATCTGTGCTTTCTGTAATTTACCAGAATAATCTACATAAATGGTTTTTTCTTCGCTAAATTCTTCTATACCACTCCAACCCGCTTCTCTAAAACTACCAGTTTCTTTTACACCACCAAATGGAAGATGAACTTCTGCTCCAATAGTTGATGAGTTGATATATGTAATTCCACTTTCTATGTCCTTGATTGCATTAAATGCATTTGAAATATTATTTGTATAAATTGAACTGCTTAAGCCATAGGAAACTGAATTACAAACTTTAATTGCTTCATTTAAGTTTTTAACTGAAATTAAACATATAGTTGGACCAAAAATTTCTTCTTGTGCAATTCTCATATTTGGCTTAACGTCTGTAAATATTGTTGGTTGATAGAAATAACCTTTTGAATTTCCTAAATTTCCACCAATTAATAATTTTGCTTTTTCTTTTTTTCCAATTTCTGTATAAGAATGTACTTTTTTTAATGCATTTTCATTTATTAATGGACCTACATCAGTTTTAGAGTCTAAACCATTCCCTAATTTTAATTTTTTAGTTTTTTCTACAAACATTTTTTCAAATTGCTTTTTTACTTTCTCATGAATTATTACTCTTGAAGCTGCTGTACATCTTTGACCTGTGGTTCCAAAACCACCCCAAATAACTCCTTCTAAAGCTAAATTTAAATCTGCATCATCCATAATTATTATTGCATTTTTTCCACCTAATTCTAGGCCTACTTTTTTAATACCTGCATTTTTTAGAACAAATTCTCCTGTGGCTCTTGAGCCTGTAAAAGAAATAGCTCTTATCTTTTTATGTTTAATTATTGTTGTTCCAACTTTATCTGCAGGACCTGTTATTAAATTTACAACTCCATTTGGAATTCCTGCTTCTTCTAAGATCTTTATTACTTCTATTGCACATAATGGTGTGTCTGATGCTGGTTTAAAGACAACTGTATTTCCACAAATTAAAGAAGGAGCTAATTTCCATGCTGGAATTGCTGTTGGAAAGTTCCATGGAGTTATTAAGCCAACAATACCTATTGGAATTCTTGTTGTCATGCAGAATTTATTTCTTAATTCACTTGGAGTTGTTCTACCAAATAATCTTCTTCCTTCACCACTAAAATATTCAAATGTATCTATTGCTTCTTGAACATCACCTTTAGCTTCTTTTATTACTTTACCCATTTCTTGAGTAACTAATTCTGCTAATCTTTGCTTATTTTTTTTAAGTAAATATGATGCTTCTAAAAGAATCTCTCCTCTTTTTGGAGCTGGAGTATTTTTCCATTCTTCTAATGATCTTTCTGCAGCTTGAACTGCTTTTTCTACATCTTTTTCATTTCCTTTTTGAAACTTTCCTATTGGTTTTTTATTTGAAGGATCTAGACTTAAGAATGTTTCATTTGAAGAAGAATTAACCCATTTACCATCTATGAATAATTTATATTCTTCCATTTGACCTCTTTTTTGATTTAAAGATGTTCTTGTATATTTAAAATTAACCTTTATTTAGAATTTTGATTATTTCGTTTCCCTTTTTAATACCTTGGCTATATAACTTTTTTAAATCAGATTTATTTGTGCAGGTTATATTGTTGTTTAAATCATTAGAAATTAAATATACATTTGAAAATCTTTTAATTTCTTTTTTCTTAGGAAAATTATATATTGAAAATTCTCTTAATAATGCCACTTTAATGCCAAAAAGTAATATAAATGCCAGGAAATCTAATGGAAAAAGTTTAATTCTGAAATTCCAAAGGTAACTTAGATTTTTCTCATGATTTAAAATATAGATTATTTTTGTTTTTGGGCTATTCTCTTTAGAAAGATTGATTAATAGGATTCCTACAATAATTTCAATTGTAAAAGAGGTGAAAATAATGAAGGATGATAAGGCTAATGGAATGAAATGGCTAGCAGTATTAATTCTTTGGATTGGAATTATTGCTGGTTCATTTACAGAAAATGTTTATGCTGCTAATCTTGGGATTGGCGTTGGATTGGCATACCTAATAATGTATAAATAAATTGTATATTTGTTTTTTTTATTTTATATCAACTTCATCAGTTCTCCAGCCTGGCTTAATATCCATATCTTCAGCTTTTTCTGCAACTCCAAAATTAATATATTGTTGAATTCCAAGCCAACCAATCATTATTGGATTATCTCCACTATATTTTAAAGGAACAAAATAATTTTTAGCACTTCTTTCTTTACACATAATTTCAAGCATATCAATTAATCTTTTATTTGCTGCTACACCTCCAACTAATAAAACTTCATTTTTATCACAATAAGCCAAAGCTCTTTCTGTAACTTCAACTAGCATTGAAAACATTGTTTCCTGAAGTGAAAAGCAAATATCCTCTTTAGAAATTCCTTGCTTAAATTTATTTTGAGCATTAGTTACAATTCCAGCAAAAGATAAATCCATTCCTTTAACAACATAAGGAAGGTCAATATATTTTCCTTTTTTAGCTAATTCTTCAATTTTTGGACCTGCTGGAAATCCTAAATTCATAATTCTTCCAGTTTTATCTAAGGCATTTCCTAGAGCAACATCTAGAGTTTCTCCAAATATTTTGTATCTTAATTTTTCTTTTGCTATAATTTGAGTATTTGCTCCTGAAACAAAAACGTAAATTGGATCTTTAACTTTACAAAATAATTTTCCAATTTCTAAATGAGCACATAAATGATTTACTCCAATTAATGGTTTATTATTTTTTAAGGCTAATTCTTTTGCAAATTTCATTCCAACTAATAAAGAAGGAGCTAAACCAGGTCCTTGTGAAATTGCAATTATATTTATCTCTTTTAATGTTAAATTTGCTTCTTCTAAGGCCTTTTTTAGAACTATATCTTTATTTTTTTCATGATGTTTAGCAACTTCAATAGGGATCATTCCTTTATCTTCAGAAGTAAAACTAGCTTTGGCTTCACTTAGTATTTTTCCTTTACTTGTTATAATTCCGACACCGAAAGTATCTCTGCCTTTAGAGTGCAGTACTTTCAATGCCTAAACAAACTATTTTCTTCATTTTTCAAATTTAATCTTCTAATTCCCTCCATTCCTATTCTTATATTGTAGTTTTCTAAAATATTCTTTACAATTTGTGTGCCTCTATTTCCTTTATTAAGCTCCTTGATTACTTCATTCCTTAGCCATTCTGGCCAATGTCCTGATATATTGGTTGAAAAATAGAGCTTTTCCACGTATTTATATCTGTAACTTTTAATAATTGGATTAAATAAAGGTAAAATGTATGCAGAATTGTAATCTATCATTACACTCCAAAGTCTATTATTAGTGAAAAATCTCTTATGGGAATTTATTCTTAAGGAGTTTAATATTTTTGTTATAAAATCTGTATTGGGTTCTGTAATTATCCCTACTTGCTTGCTGCTAAAATCGACAAATCCATCAGAATCTGCAAGTCCTTGAAGAAAAGAAATTCGGAAAGCTACTGGAGCTTTAATTATCCAATTTGCATGAATTTTATCATAAGTTGTTAATTCATTATCTTTGAGGCCTAAGCAAACATTGTAAATCCAACTAAAAAAAGAAGATGATTGCGACATCCATGAGTAAAAACTGTTAGTATTACACTTACCAGCTGGACAATCTTTGGTTTTTTTCATTCTCAAACCTAAAGAATTTATACAAAAAGTAACAAAGTCACCAATTCTTTCGTTAGTCTCATATCCTTTAGAAAGTCTTATTTGTATCCTTCTAATAATTTTATTTTTTCTCACAATTCCAGTTTTGCTACTATCTCCCACTGCAAATCCTAACAAGTAAGCAAATCTATTCTCAATTGAGTAATCCTTTACTAAATCACCATCATTTTTTTTATGTATTTGAGTTTGCCCTATCACTTCTACTAATTGTGCAAAGCTTACTATTTTTGATGGTACTTTGATCCAAGGTCCTGTTAGAAGTCCCCCTCTAGTTGAGTTTAAAGATAACCATTTAGTTTTGTTTCTTGGGGTACCTAATTCCGAATAATAGTTTAGTATGTGGATTACTATTGGTTTATTATTTTCATAAAACCAGTGCTCTACTTTTCTTTTAGAGATATGAAGTAACTTGTAAATTTTGTTAGGTGATAGTCCATTATTTTTACAAATAATTGCATTGCAATACTGTTGATATTCTTTAATGTCACTCTTATTTACTTTAAGTCTATAAAAGTATTTGAAAAAATCTGGTTTTTTATGTTTCTTGTAATATTCAATGATTTCTTGGTTATTTTGTAAACATATTATTTCTTTCATATTAGTAAATGAATCTAGAAGTTTTATAAAATTATCTAAGAGCATGGCCCCTTATATATGAAACTCTACTCTCTAGTTTAATATTGGGGAC
>JAGVZD010000058.1 GCA_018302805.1 Candidatus Woesearchaeota archaeon
CTCGGCTTATTTTATTTGACTCAGAAGCTACAACGGTCCTTATGACCGATGTAATTGCCCAAACCAGCCTAATATTGCTATAATCCAAGTAAAATACAACTTTATTCCCTAGTTTTTGTTCTAACAATTTAGGAGTATTTTCTCTCTCTTTGATTTCTATGCAAATATGGGTATTGCCCTGTTTAACATTGTTTTTGCAAGATTCTAATGAATCTTCATGGATTACACTAAAAGTTCGCTCCTCGAGTTTAAATTTTAAAATATCAGCAAGATCTGTATCTAGTTTATCATATAATCCTACATTGATCCCATATAAGCCCGAACTGGTGAAAGCTAATCCGCCCAAGAGCATAATGATAAGAGGACCTAATATTATAATTAAAGATGATCCCTTAGCTCTAAGGATTCTAAGAAAATCCTTATGGATTATAGTAAATAATTCGCTTACCATTTACGTGATTAAATTCTCAAAAGTTTCATTTAGTTTAGGTAATTCATATTCTATTGAAGTTATAGTTTCGCCTTGGCTGCTAATAATATTTACAATTTTGTAAAAATTAGAATTATCGGTTGGCCTAGCAAGGTTTTAAAGAAATTAACTGATTAATTTTTTCTAATATCTTAGCATAATTTCCTGGAGATGAGCAAATTTTTAAAATAGTATATTTCGCATATTTATCTCTAACATTTTGCGGTGTATCACATATCATAAGTTCGCTTTTATTCAAGATTCCAATATTTGTACAAAAATCTTCTATCTCATCTAGGTAATGTGAAGAAAGTATTATTGTGATCCCTAAGGCATTAATTTCCCGTAAGATTTTTATCATTTTTTTTCTTAATATTGGGTCTAGTCCTGTAAGAGGTTCATCTAATAATAGAACTCTCGGACTATGTATCATGGAACATATTATATCTAGCCTTCTTTGAGTTCCACCTGATAAATTTTTTGCGATTGTGTCCTTATAGCTTTCCAATTCTAGTAGATTTAACAAAGCATTACAAGTTCTTTTCATTATTTTTGAATTAACTTGATATATTCTGCCGCTGTAATTAATATTTTCTAGTACAGTTAATTCTGGGTAGAAGCAATGGTCTTGGGTACAAAAACCAAATGTTTTTCTTATGTGAGAAATTTTATTATGAATATTTTCATTTGTTAATAAGATTGTACCTTTGTCTGGTTTTAAAAAACCAATGAGTAGTTTGAGAAATACAGTTTTTCCCGCACCTGATCCTCCGATAATTCCAAATATATCTCCCTTATTAATTTGCAGATTTATATTCTGGAGAATTATTTTATTACCAAATTTTTTAAATATATTTCTTACTTCAATTAAAGATTCCACAAGCCCTCAAAGCTGAAATAAGAATATTTATTTAAATACCTTCCTATTTTATAATTATCCAAACCTTTTTAAATCACAATTTAATTAAGAAAATTGTAAAATGACTGTGATAACTAAGCTTAAATTATCAGGTTTCAAATCCTTCCCGAAGGCAACAGAAATTCCTTTTGAAAAGGATTTTTCCATAATTATAGGTCCAAATGGTTCCGGGAAAAGTAATATTATTGATGCCTTTTGTTTTGTGCTAGGTAAAAGTGGCTCGAAGTCTCTTAGGGCTGAGAAATCAAGTAATTTAATTTTTAATGGTGGGAAAAAGGGATCTGCAGCAAAAGAAGCAGAGGTTGCTATTTTCTTTAATAATGATAAAAAAGACTTTCCTCTTGAAGATAAAACTATAAAAATTTCAAGGGTTTTGAAAAAAACCGGAAATTCTATATATAAAATTAATGATCAAACGAGAACAAGACAACAAATAATTGATTTGCTTAATGCCGCAAAGATAGATCCCGAAGGTTACAACATAATTTTGCAGGGGGACATAATAAAATTCACAGAAATGAGGTCAGATGACAGGAGAAAACTGATTGAAGAAATTGCTGGTATTTCAGTATTTGAAGATAAGAAAGAAAAAGCACTTTCTGAGTTAGAGAAAGTATCAGGTAAACTAAATGAGGCAGAAATAATTTTAACAGAGAGAGAAGTTAATTTAAGAGAGCTAAAAAAGGAAAGAGATGATGCAAAAAGGCATAATGAAATTCAGGAGCAAATCAAGAATAATAAGGCAACTATTCTAGATCATAAATTAAAAGAAAGAGAGGCCAAGAAAGCTATTATAGAAAAAGAAATTAGCGAATTTGATAAAAAAATAGAAAGTCAAAATCAAGAAATTGACCAACTTAAAAAGTTTACAGATGATGCAAAAAAAAGAATTTATGAAATAAACAAAGAAGTAGAAGAAAAGGGCGAAAAAGACCAAATAATATTAAGAAAAAAAGTTGAAGGACTACGAGAGGATATTATAAAACATGAATCTAGGATCGATGTTCTAAAAACCGAACTAAAGAAAATTACTGAACGAAAATATCAATTGAAAATCAATGTTTCCGATCTAAATAAGCAGATCCAGGAAAGTAAATCTACGAAAAAAGATCTATTAGAAAATGAAAAAGATCTAGCTCAAAAGGAGAAAATCAAAATATCTGAAATTGACACATTCAAGCATAAATATGGGCTCTACGAATTTGGTGAGTATCAAAATAAAATACAGGTATTAGAAAAAGATATTGAAAAATTCATAACTGAAAAAGAAAAAATAGTTCTTGAAGAGCAAGATACTTTAAGAGAAAAAATAAAAGTTGAATTATTATTGGAAGAGGTGAATAAAAAACTAGTTGTAATAGATTCCATGAAGCAAGAAGATAAACAAAACCTTAAGAAATTGAATCTATTAAGGGCGGAGTTTAAATCTATTACAGAAGGATTAACTAAAAGATTGAGCGAAGATTCTGTGTTTGCTTCTCAATTGAATAGTTCTCGGAGAAATTTAGTTGAAAAAAATGAAAAGTTAGCTTTATTACGTGCAAAGAATATGGGAATAAAAGATCATGTTTCTCAAGATATTGCGATCAAGAAGATAATTACTTCTGGAGATAGTGGTGTGTATGGGACTTTAAGTTCATTGGGAAGCATTGCAAGTAAATTTGCTTTGTCTCTTGAAGTAGCGGCTGGATCAAGGATGAAAAGTGTAATTGTCTCAAACGACGTGATTGCTGAAAAATTCATTAAAAAATTAAAAGAAGAAAAATTGGGAATTGTAACATTTTTACCATTAAATAAAATAAAAGAAAGAAAAAAGGAGAATATAACCAATCTAAATGGGGTGTATGGCTATGCGGATAGCTTGATTCAATATGAACCTAAGTTTAATAATGTTTTTTCATATGTATTTGGGTCAACTCTTGTAGTAGATAGTATTGATGTAGCTAGGAAAATAGGTATTGGTAAAATAAGAATGGTAACCTTAGATGGCACTTTATTAGAACCTTCTGGTGCTATTATTGGTGGGTATAGAAGGTCTACTGGTCTGGGATTTTCACAAAAAGAATTGGACGAAGAAATAAAGTTATTGGAGAAAGAAGGAGAGAAACAATCTAGGTTGATTGATCTTATAGAAGATAAAAAAATAAAAAATGAGTCGGAAATAATAAAACAACGAGAATTAAAGTTTTCCTTGGAATCTGAGATTGTAAAGCTAGAAAGTTTAACGCAAAATAAACTAGACACATACACTTTAGATACTGAGAAATCAAAATTATCACAAAGTTTGGCTAAATATGATGGCAGTATTAAGACTTTAAATAATAAACTTGAAGAACTAGAAGTTCAGATTGCCAAATTAAGATCGAAAAAGAAAGATCTAACCACAAGCGTTGAAAGTCAACCAAATGTTGGAAAAAATTTGGACAGCTTAGAGGAATCTCTAAACCAAATTAGAAGTGATATAAATCAACTAAAGAATGAGCAAATAAATTATGATAATCAAATAAGTAAATTATTTATGCCAGAAATTGACAGAACTCAGAAGATTATTAATGATTTAGATAAGGAAAAGAATGATTTTGAAAAAGAATTAAATGACTTGGGTCTGATATTAAAGAACAAGAAAATTGACCTGGATGTGTTGCAGAAGGAAGAAAAAAAGATCTATGGAGTTTTTAGGGATCTAATAAATTTAAGGCATAAATTAAGTGAACAAATACAAGGTAAAGAAAAATTAGTAATTCAAGAAGAAGCTAAGATAAAAAATTTCCAATATAAATTAAATGATTTAAGTATAAGCATGGCTAAAGTCAAAGCAGAAATAGAGGCAATTGAAGTGGAGTTTAAGAATTATCATGATTATAAAATCAGAAGAGGTATAATAATTGAAGATTTAAACTTAGAAATAAGGGAACTGGAAAAAGAAATCAGTAAGATTGGCAGTGTTAACTTAAGATCCCTTGAAGTTTATGAACAGCTTGAAGTAGAGCATAAGGACCTGGTAGAAAAAGTAACAAAATTAAAATTAGAGAAAGAAGATGTATTAAATTTGATAAGTGAGATTGAAGGGAAAAAGAAAGGTTTGTTTGTACAGACTTTAGTTAAGATTGAGAAAAGTTTTAAGGAAATATTTTTTAATTTATCAAGTAAGGGAGAATCATTTTTAGAATTAGAAGACGAAGAAAATCCATTTAATGGTGGGCTTGACATAACTGTAAAGATAGCAAATAATAAGTACATGGATATTAAAAGTTTGTCTGGTGGTGAGAAAACAATGACGGCTCTGGCTTTCATTTTTGCAATCCAAGAACATGAACCTGCCTCTTTTTATTTGCTTGATGAAGTAGATGCTGCTTTAGATAAACATAATTCCCAGAAATTAGCTAATTTAATTGCAAAATATGCCAGTAAGGCACAATATATAGTGATTAGTCATAATGATTCTATAATTACAGAAGCTCATCAAATATATGGTGTTTCTATGCAAGATGGGATATCAAAGATTCTCAGCTTAAAAATATAGATTTTAAGTTTTTGTTTTTTTACGTGGCATACGTTTTTTAGGTTCGGTTTTTTTAACGGTAGTCTCTGATTTGGTTGTTATTCCTGATTTATCATGCTTGTCTTTTAATATTCCCAATACTATTTCATCTTCTGGCTCTTCTTCTTTAGTAAACTCTTTCTTAATATCTTTTTTTTCAATTTCTTGTTGTTTCTCAGGTACCTTAGGTGGTAATTTAGGTTCATCTTCAATTTCTTCTTCAAAAAAGTTTGCAAATTTATTCCTATATTTATAGATTATTAGGATGAATAAAAGACCAATTACGGCAATAATTAATGTCACACCATATTTTGAAAAGATATTGGGACTTTGGTTGCTTTCAGAATCGTTTAGCTGAGGAATAGATTCATTGGAGATCACTTCTTCAATTTCTTTCACAGAGATATTTGCTGTTTTATTAATTTCTATAATTTCTTTTTGTATTTCCTTTGGTATAACAGTTTTATTTGTGATGTTAACTTGGGTTGTGATATTAGGTTGAGTGACATTTTCAAATGATAAATTTTCAATTTCTCTTTCTATAGTTTCTTCCCTTGTAAATAGGCCTTTTATTTTTAACCATGCTCTAGTAAAGATATTAGGCTGAAGGGTTTTTTCTTCTTCAGTAGTCAAAGCTTTACTTTCCAATACTGTAATTTTGATGCTATCAGTAGCCAAGATTGTAGAATCCTCCAATCTTGCACTAATAGTAGCTTCATAATTTCCATTTGGGGTCTGAGAATTGGGAGATATAAACAGAAATACTACCTCTGATTCTCCAGATTCTATTGTAAGTGAAGCAGGATTTAATTGAGTAAAAGTGACTGCAGTACCAGTAACGGATAGAGTGTAAGTAGCATCATTATTCCCTTTATTTTCTATAAGTATTGGAATTGTGGCACTGGAGTCAAAATTTACATTAATGTTATCTTTTTGAATATTCACATTTGGTTTGAAACACTCTTCTCTAGACACAACTTGAATATTTAATTCATCTTCAGCTTTAACCTTACTTGAATCAAAAGC
>JAGVZD010000059.1 GCA_018302805.1 Candidatus Woesearchaeota archaeon
GGGTCAAATTCATCAGAGTGGATTATTGGGGGGTATTTATCTGTTTCAGGAGTTATTTTAATTGCGGTTGTGGGAATTTTTTCACTTCTATCTATATTAGTTGTTGGAACTTTTTTCGATGCACAATTACTAATAATAAACAAAGATAAAATTATTATTAATAAAATTTTTTTAGAATTTTTTTGCATATTTTTTTTAAGCATATGATATTTAAATACTTATTGCACAGATTATTTATAATAAATAATTAAATATTTGCTTACAATATATAAAAAATTATATTTACTGTAATGTTAAAATATAAGATTGAATATAACCTGTTATTTATATGAATTATGACTGTGAGATACTCCTTGAATCTTTACTAACTGCAATAATTTTCTTCATTAAGATATTTTTTTATTCTTCTAGTTTTTGTCCTGAACAAATTGGAAAATAATTAGATCTGAAACTAGACTCGTATTCATGGCCACAAATTTCAGCAAAATTTAAAGGGAAGAATTAAAAACCCATAAATTTAGTTATTTTTATGCAAAAAGAGGTGCATTTCAAGAGAATTTTAATTTCTATAGTAATAGCTAGTATTGTATATTTTATTCCTTTTGGCATTGAAGGGCAAGCACATACTATGCTGTTTGTCATGACTTTAGTAGCTGCTCTTTGGATTACTGAAGCGGCGCCTTTGCATGCAACAGCATTTGTTGCGGCTTTTCTCTTAATAATTTTAGTTAACTTAAAACCTTCATTGGTATTCGCTCAGTTTTTTGATCCAGTAATTGTTCTGCTTCTTGGAGGTTTTACAATTGCTGTTGCTATGTCAAAGCACTCGTTAGATAAGTATTTTGCCTATAAAATAATTGGTCATATAGGAAAAACTTCAAAATTAATAGTACTTGGTCTTTTAGCAACAACTACTTTTTTATCTATGTGGATAAGTAATTCTGCTGCCGCTGCAATTATTATGCCAATGGCTCTTGTAATTTTGGCAAAAAATAAGGTTAAAAAAGGAATTTCTAACTTTGGTAAGGCTTGTGTGTTAGCAGTGGGTTATGGAGCAACTATTGGTGGCATAGGAACCTTAGTTGGAAGTCCACCAAACTTAATTGCGGCTAAATTTCTACAAGATTCTGGAAACACTTTTGGTTTTTATCACTGGTTTATTAGAGGATTTCCTTATATGTTAATTTTAATGATTTTTACGTGGCTTGCCTTAATTTTCCTATATAAACCAGAGAAAGATATTTCAAAAGTAATTTCTCATAAAGCTAATCTTAATTCAAATCAAAAAAAAGTTCTAATTATATTTATTATAACAGTTATACTTTGGATAACTGAAAGTATACATAACATACATAGCAGCGTTGTTGCAATAATTCCGATTATTCTGCTTTATTTTACTGGTTTACTTAATTCAAAAGATTTCTCAAAAATTGATTGGCAAACTCTAATTCTTATTGGTGGAGGATTAGCACTCGGTATATCAATTCATGAAACCAATTTAGATTCTATTTTTGCATCTCTCCTAAAGAATTTAACTAGTGGCGGAAATATATTTTACTTACTCTTGATACTTGCAATATTTGGGGTATTGTTAACAAGTTTCATTAGCAATACTACAGCAGCTGCAGTGTACCTTCCAATTGTAGTTGCATTAACATCCACATTTAATTCAGGAGCAGTTAATACAGTTGTTGTTGCGGCCATAGGAGTTTCTTTGGATTTTATATTTCCTTTTGGAACTCCTCCAACAGCTATTGCATTTTCTACTAGATATGTAAGTATGAAAGATATAGCAAAAGCAGGTATTATCATATCATTGATGGGGGCATTATTATTAGCTTTAATAGGATTTTCTTGGCAGCTGTAGAAAATGAAGTTTTGGTTTATGATATTACAAAAGACTTATCTATCATAATTTTTTTGATATCTGAAATGCCACTTTGTTTACTGAAAGAATTTTGATGTTTTTAATTTTCAACACTTGTGTTAGAGATAAATCATTAGTCTGATATAATTTTTCCATAATTATGGAATAACAGAAACAAGTTAATGTTTCAAATAGATAAATGAGTTCATCTGAATTTTGATACAAGATTGTATTAATATCTGTTATTTATTTTTTTATATTACATAGTCAATCTTTATACAGACTATCATCATTTTCACTTTTTTCATGAGGATAGTTTTTATTCCATCTTCTGTATTCCATACCTTGATTTCCATCCCAAAGGGTAACTCTATCAGCAGGGTCTTCAGCGGAGTAAAAATCATCTGGAATTCCTACGATGCTTCTGTAACCATCGCAAAGCATGCCCCAGGTTATTTCATTGGGTATTTTACCTTTCGAGACCCATTCATTTATTCTATCATCTACTGATCTTGGTTTTTCTTCATCCATTTTATGTTCCTCCAGTATTTTTTATTCACTCAAACTAATTCTAAATTTAAGTACTTATATTTTTGTTGTAGAAATTTCTACAACAAATGTTTATTTTGATAATTAAACTGTCTTTCCTTTATGGAGCACGACGCGATGAAGCAGCCTGAAACGGTAGAAGGGAGGGAAACAAGATGGGAAAGAAAAACTTTGGCAAGGCACTTTTCGTAACCTACAATGGCATAGACGGATATCCTAAAGGGCTTTATGAAGATGATAACATAATTGCTCTCAGTGGAGAGTACGGTAGAAACGGTTTTAAAAGCTTGTACAGAACGGCACCCAATCAATTGGTACGAGAACTAGTGTTTGAACTTGCGAAAACAAGTTCGGCAAAAGTGATGGCCGGATTAAATGATGACGTTGATGAATTACTTGATAGAGTATCTACAGCATACATCTACTGCGGTCTATCGGGATTAGACACTGCACGAGACATGGTCTACAGAATGAATAGCAAGGGAATTGAAACTACTCTTGTGGGTTGTGAATGCAACTATAGTGAAAAAATTGAAACTGCAATGGAATTATGTGTAGATTTTGTTGACTCAGAATGCGGTGGATATCATACCCTAAGGAATATTGCAGAAAAATATAAAACCAAGAAAGAAGAACTGAAAATAAGTGTAGAATAAAAATCTACAACAAATAGGAATGCTTAAATAGCAAGTCGACTTGGAACTTAAGCAATGGTAGAAATAGAGAAAACACTTGTGAAACTTGGATTTTCAATTAATGAGATTAAAGTATATTTAACTTTAAATGATTATGGTTCAATGAAAGCGGGGAGAATTTCTAAATTAGCCCATATGGATAGAAGTAGTTGTTATAATGCTCTTAAATTACTCTTAGAAAAAGGACTTGCTTCTTATGTATTAATAGGAAAAGTAAAATGGTTCCAAGCTACTGGACCAAAGCGACTGCTTGATTATATAAAAGAACAGGAAGAAGATATTAAAGCTATTGTATTGAATCTAGATGAAAGACATAAGAAAAGTAAGGTAGAAGGGCAAGTTAGATTATTTAAGGGCGTAAAAGGAGTCAAAGCAATTTTCTTAGATATGATTAGGACTGGAAAAGATAATTATGTTTTTGGTTCTGAAGGACAATTTTCAAAGAGAATGCCTGAATTTGCTTTGCAATTTAAGAGGATGAAAAAAGAAAAGGGAATGCAAACATATATGATATGCAGGAAGGACAGAAAGGAAGTAGATGTAAGTTCTGCCAATCATAGATATCTCCCAAGAATCTCTGAAAGTCCTGCCGTGACAAATATTTATGGAGATAAAATTGCAATCTTAATCTGGACTGATGAACCAGAAGGGATTATTATAGAAAATGGTTCAACAGCAAAAGCCTATAAAAGTTATTTTGACTTTATGTGGAAACATGCAATGAAATTTAGATAAATTTAAGTTTAGAAATATTTGTAGTTATTAAGGTGTTAGTCTATCTCTGTCTCTTGGGAATAAACAAGCTTCTCTAATATTATCTAATTTTAGTAAAGTCATGGTAAATCTTTCTAAGCCTATAGACCAGCCACTATGTGGAGGCGCACCTGTCCTAAACGCATCGATGTACCAACTAAAATCCTTTGGATTTAAATCTCTTTTCTTGATTTCTTCTGTTAGTAGTTCAGGAATATGAATTCTTTTACCTCCAGAACTTATTTCTATCCCACCATACAGAGCATCAAAACCCCCGCTTAATTTTTCTTTTCCTTCCTTTGGCCAAATATAAAATGGTTTAAGTGATTGGGGCCAATCATGAATAAATAAAATTGTATCTTTATATATTTCATCAAATTTCTTCTCAGCCAGAGGATCAAAGTCATCTCCATATTTCATTTTATATCCATTTTTATTTAGAATTTCTACAGCATCTTTATAAGATAAGTATTTTGACTGGGGTATTTTTAAATTTAAATTTAATATTTTTAATTCTTCCTTATTTTTATCAAGTACTTTTTTTATAATGAAAACTACCGAATCTTCTAAATACTTCATGACTTCAAATTCATCTGCGAAGGCAACTTCTATATCCATTTGTCTTGCCTCATTTAAATGCCTAATAGTGTTATGTTTTTCTGCCCTCCATACAGGGCTAGTTGAATAAACTCTTTCCAGAGAAATTGCTGCCATTTGTTTATAAAGTTGAGGAGATTGAGCTAGGTAAACATTTTTATCAAAATATTTTGCTTTGAATAAATTAGTACCACCTTCTGTTGATGTTGCAATTATACCAGGAGGTTGTATCTCGATGAAATTTTGAGAGTAAAAAAATTCTCTAAATGAATTTATTATAGTATTTTGTATTTTAAAAATTGCCTTAATTTCTTTTCTTCTGATATCTAAGTATCTGTGATCAAGTCTTTTTGATAAATCTGTTTGAATTGACTTATCTTTTTTTATTATTTGAATTGGAAGATTTTCAGCTTTATTTAAAATATCTAAATCTGAAACTTCTAATTCAAGATTCTTAACAGAAACTTCTTCACTCTTGACATTTGCTTCTTTTGTTTTTCCGTTTATTTTTATTACACTTTCTAAAGTTAAATCTGCAAATTTTTCCCAAGCACTTGAATCTTTTTTAATGGTGCATTGGACAACTCCAGTCATATCTCTTAAGAGAATAAATTTTATGTTTGAGAGATCTCTTAATTCTTGAACCCATCCTGCTACGATAAATTCTTTGTTAACTATGAGATCTTTGATAAATATTCTTTTTTGCATAAAGTTAAGAAGTAAATTGTTTTTTAAAGGTTTCTAATCCAACGTCGCTAGGAAGACTTATATAGATAGAAATAATATTCATTATTAGTAATGGAGTGATAGATATGAAGAACAAATATATGTATATAATAGCTCTCTTAACAATAATTTTGGTGTCTAGTTCTACTTTAGGTTTATCAAACAATATAGATTATACAGCAAAACATGTTGAAAATGAGATTATTGTCAAATTTAAAGAAAGTACAAATGTATTAAATGAAAATAATGCTAAAAACAAAATTCAAGAAATATACAAAAAATCT
>JAGVZD010000055.1 GCA_018302805.1 Candidatus Woesearchaeota archaeon
ATAAATTTCACCTTTCATAATAAAATTATCTTGAGATTTTTCTTCCCATCCAGTCATTTCTCTTTAATATTCTGTTATACTTTTGTTTCGAGATATAATATCTTCTTTTTCTAAAATAATTTCTCCATAGACACCATCGTATCCAGGCATAATTTTTAATTTATTATCTCTATTTTTAATAATCGTACTGGCCAATCTCCTATCAGCAACCTTGGACAATTCATCATAAGAAACATTCATTAATGCATTATATTCATTTCCAAAATTTTTAATTAAGGAATCATAAATAGAAGAAATACTTTTTGATGTAATTAACTTAGTACCATAAACAGATGATATTAATTCCAATAATGGGATCAATTCCACATAATATGGAACATTTAGTGGATGGGTTCTATCTGCTAATTGTTCAATCCTATAAGCAACTCCAAGGGTTAAAGGTCTCTGGCATTTTGGACAAATCCCATTTAATTTAGCGCTTTCAGACGGACCCAAGATTACATTACAACTCCTATGCCCATCCAAATGATACTTACCATATTCTGGATTAACCTCAATAGTTCCCTTAATACCATTTCCTGTTCTTAGAGAATTTAATATCTCTTTATAGCTAATATTTGGCACATCAAGCATTGTTGCTTCTCTGCCTAATCTATGTGTATGATAAGAATGATTGTCTGAAAAAGAAACTAAGTTAAATTTATCTAAGTTTGAAATCCTCCTATTCATATAAGGATTAGAGGACAATCCTGTTTCAATGCAGTGAATATATCTCGATCTATCTTCAAAACACTCTTCAACAGAATTATATCCAGATTTTGAACCAAAGATTGACATCCAAGAAGTCCATGCATGTGCTGGAATAATCTCAATATCCTGAGAAATACTTCGCATCATATCTACGAATTCAATACTATTAATCCCAAAAATAGGTCTTCCATCATAATCTAGTCTTCCTTTTTTAAGTAAAGCATCTCTAACTTGAATAACAACATCCAAATTAGGAATTAAAACAATATAATGAATTCTCCTCCCTTTATTATTGTGAGTATACATAAGAGAGATTTCAGTTTGCCATATAAAAGGGAAATTTTTTTGGCTCCATAAAATCCCATTTTCATCTTCTTTCAGGTATTCTGTAATAGAATGAAACCATTTTGGGTGCAAGCAATCCCCCGTCCCAAGCAAACTAAGACCCTTTACCTTAGCATTATCTTCTAATCTTTGCAGTGTAGTATTCCTACTACAAGCTCGTGCATAAGGTCCATGGATATGTAAGTCAACTGTTAACTGCATAACTATACTCTTTCAAAAATTTCAAAACTTGTACTAGAGGAATCTATATATCTATACTTAAGATTAATTATAATATTTTGCTCATAACCACTATCTGTTTCTACTACATCTTTTTGGCATACAATATTGGCCATCATATCTTTTAATTTAATTTCCCCAGAATTGCTATTTTGAGAACTAAATCTACAAATTATATCACTTGGTGTTACAGTAAACAATATGATATTTTCATTTTCTAGTCTTAAATCAGGATCATCTAATTCAACACAGGTACTTAATGGAGCATAAACAGAACCTGGCCCTTTATTCTCAACTACTACATTGAAAATTATTTTATCTGCACCTCTAAATTCTTCAGTGAAGCTAGTTATCTGTACTGGTGATGAAGAAACGCTTCCCTTTGTTATTTTTTCACCGCTTATACTACAAACATTATCCCCTCTACTCTCCTCAATATCAATAGAACTTATGCATGCTTTTATTTGTGAATTTGTTTCATAAGGATAACAAACTTTAGCCTTTAAAGTGAACTTTTCAGAATTAGCTATTGCTTGTCCATAAGTAATAGATCCTAAAGAACTAGTTTGCTCGCCTCCACTCTCTAAGAAGTCACTAATCCCAGGAAGATCTCCTTTATTTGCTATATATGCTTCATTTAAACCAAAACTAGGTCTGTGCACGCCAAATAACTGTACTTCTGCTTCTCCAGGTTTTAAATCAAATTCACCTTTATTATTAAGCAATACCCTTACAGGTACGCTCTCTCCTAAATCAAACCTTGAAGGCGGGGCATTTGCCTCAAAACTTACACTCACCCCAGCTATACCACCATTATAAGGACCATCAGATTTACCATCTCTTGGTCTACAAGCTGAAATAAGTAATAATGGAATTATTAAAAATATAACAGTCAAATTAAAACTTTTTTTCCAGTTAAACAACTTGGTCTCGGTCATTAATCCTTACCTCTTTTGATATCCCAACTTCATATTCATATTCAAGATCTATAATGAATATGTCTTTGTATAAATTGTTTATTTTTGTCTTAATAGGTTGTGTGTTAGAGCACTTTATAAGCTTTTTGCTGTCTTCCTTACTCCAAATAACAATATTGTCTCTTACCTTTTCACCAGTACATTCAAATATAGTATCTGTTAATTTCAGATCAACATCAAATTTTACTCCTTCTCCTAAAACCCTTCCATCAGATATTTCTACCAAATCAATATATACATTTAAATATACATCGTCCTCTAAGTTAGATTCTTCAAATTTAATATTTTCAATCATAATTGGTCCTTTTTTTATTGATTTGAAATTATTATTCACATCTTCACATTTATCATTTAAAGTATTACTTCCCTTAATACAAACTTCTTTTGTTGCTTCCCCCATATAATTAAATCTAGAAAACGCAGCAATGGTGGTAGTGGTTTCTCTATTAATTCCAGTATACACAAATTCATTACCTTTACCAAAGATAATGCTTTTTTCTCCAGGTCTAACTCTATTTTTAACCTCAGTGGCTTCGTCAATTTTTTGATTTTCTATGCAAGTATTATCAGGTATTCCCCCTTCTCTAAAATCTGTAAGACAAGAGCTTATATAAGTTGGATAATCTCCATAATTTTGAACGGTTAAAATTACATTAAAGGGCATATCTTCATTAATTTCTTCATTAAAAGGTTTTATTTCTAGGCCTAATTTCATATTCCCCAAATCTTTTTGAGCACCATTATTGCTGCAGCCACTTATTAGTATTAATAATAAAGGCAATACAAATACAATATTAGATAGTTTTACATAAGCCATTTTCAAATAAACAATTTCCCAAATTACATTTATTTTCATTGCAACTAGTCTCATCAACATAATCACCACAAACCTTATATGTACTTGGGCAACTCCTACAGTTTACAAATACACTATTTTCAATAGTACTCATACATCCTTGCTTATTTTTACAATCAACTTCTGCCAAAGATTCACAGTTACCTGATTCAGTATCTTTATTCTGAATTATTACTGAAGCAATTCTCCTATTTTCATATTCATAATCTCCTCTTGCAGCAAATTCAGAATAGAACATATCCCATCTGTCATCAATTTCTTGCACCTTAAAAGCACAACTGAAAAGCATTTCTTGTTTAAAGTCTAAGCATTCATCTCGATCTGAACTCAATCCGATTTCACAATCTCTATTATACCTCTCAATTTTTTCATCTTTAACTCTGTAAACATCAAACTTAGCATCCCCAATATATGCACTTTCTCCAGTTAACTCAAATGCACATCTTGTTGGAACCTCCTCTCTTAATTTAACTGCGCTAGGTACATATACTTGAATTTCATTTATTTTACGTAGACTTCCAAATGTGTTGGTATTGGCATTTTCCAACATGACAGCTATGAAATAAACCTTACTCTCAGATTGAATAAAGGGCTGTGTTTGACCTTTAACAGTGCCAATAACAAAATTCATAGGCCCTTTTGTACTTTCTGAAGTAACTTCTCTAGTATCCTTATCTAATAACGAATCCTCAATGTGGTAAAACTCAAAAGGATTAGTATACTTTTGCTCTAACATCATATCATAATTTTTCTTGCTTAAGAAATATGCCCTATACTTTGACTGGCTTACAGCGTTATACTTAACAATAAATACGGCTTTTCTTGTAGTTTCTTGCTTTTCAAAAGCCTTATACTCAGGTACTAAACAACTTACATCATTTGATTCAGTTTTACCACCACTCGGAATTAAAACACTATTTGGTTCAACTAAACCTAATTTTTTATCCCTTCCCCCATAACCTTCCACATAGCATTCAAAACTTAGTTCTAAGTCCTCTTCAGGTAAACTCGTAGCTTTAACATTAGCAAATAGTTGTAAATCAACAGCTTCATTATTTTCTGTTAAATAAGTCCTTAATTCACTTTTAAAAGATTGAATCTCTACACCATAATCCCCTACCTCTACAACTTTAGAATTTAAATCATATGGCTCTCTTAAACTCGATGGATCTCTCCATGTTTTGTATATTTCCCACAAGCCTGTTTTTACAAGTATTGGTGCTCCAGTTTGCTCTACTCCAATCAAGCCTTCATCAGTTAATGATTGTAAATATCCAGACCTCCATGCAGATATTATGGGATAGAATATAATAAATATAATTACTAAAGTTAATAATAAAATAAAAATTCTTGACCTAAATGGATAAAATAAAATTAGTAATGGTAAGATAAATATTTTTTTTAAATAACCTGATACAGTTGTATTAGAATCCTGATCAAAAGCCCACTTAAGCCCCTTCTTTACGCCGCCAGCTGTGCTTCCAGCTAATTTCCTATATTTCCCCCAGTCTCTATAATCATCCTTAGCTCCCAATTCTAATAACCTCTTTTATTCTAAAGTTACTCTTAAACTTCTTATTAAAAATTCATTAGAAGGTAATACCCTAATAAAATTTTCGCCTTCTTCAACTAACTCAGAAATGTCCTCAGAAAAGGAGCTAGAATCAGTATCTATGTATATTATAAAATCATTAACCCATATTTCTGCAATCTTAGTACCTTCTTTTCCAAAACTCATTTGTAAGAAAACATCCTTTAATCCATCTTGAATATCAAAAAAATCCCTAGAATTGATATTAAAATAATATGTTCTTGCTTCATTTTCTTTAAGCTTATTAACTAATTTTATCTCATTTATCAGATAATCCCCTTGATCAATAACAAAAATTAGATTATTTTCTCCTTCTATAAACTTACTTGAATCTATGTCTGAATTTCTCTGACCGCTGCCACAAGTAACAATTTGACTTGAAATTAATTTTTCATTCAAATATATGCGAAAGCTGCTATCACTAGAATCTAATGAATTACAATAAATACTATACTGCAGCTCTATTATTTCCATTCAAATTAATAATTAATTCACCTCGGTTTTCTCTTACAGAAAACGTTAATACAGCTCTTCTAATATCTTCAACATTAACTAAGTCAAAAAAAATATTCTGATCTTGCTTCCCAAAAGAACTTCTCTCAATATTTAGTGAATTAGAAAGTGTTTTAATTGAAGGTTCATATTTTACAAACAAGTTTATAGGATCAATACTTCTAACAGTTGAATCTTCTTTATCACTTGATACCATTCCTGGGCTCTCCAATAGCAGGGTCCCTACTGAATTCTGAGTTGTATCATCATTATTAGTGTTAGATTGGCCAGTACGATTCAATAAATTCTCTCTATCTGCAGGGGGAATCAGTAATAAATAGATAATTATAAATAATGCTATAAGCAGAATTAGTACCATAATTGGACCAGCTGACTGTCCTTTTTGATAGCCTTTCATCAGATATTGTTATACCAAAATAATTTAAAAGGTTTTCTATTTTTAAAGTAAAAATAAAAGATATTATAAATTTTATTAACTTAGTATATAAGGAGGTTGGCAAAATGAGAAAATCAAAAATTATTTGGGTATTATTTGTAATAGCTAGTATTGCTTTAGTTGCTTTAGAAACTTGGGCTCAAGATTATTATTATAGTTACGATTCTGACAACCCAAGAAACATAGACCTTGAAAGCTCTGTTAAGTACAGAGAACAAGTAAAATATGAATTATCAGAAAATTTAGATAGAACAGATAACTATAATAGGCTTAGAAGAAATAGGTTTCTATATGATTCACCATACTACTATGATAGAGTTTACTATAACAGGGGCAACAGATATCAAGACAGATACATCACCGATAATAGCTATGCCACTAGATCCACAGTATTAAGGTATAATAGATATGAAAGATATGATAGAGATTTATCTATAGAAACAAATGATAGGAGTCGTATTTATATGGGTTCTAGATCCTCAAATTCTATGCCAAGAAATTCTAGATATAGAACCATGAACAACAGAGATTATAATAACTACTATTCATATGGCCCTATGATGATGTACTAATTTTTTCTTTTTGATTTCTTAACTTTTAAAAAAAACTTTTTTCCTTCTTCAAGTATTTTTAAGCTATCTGGGTATTCCTCTCTTAAATTCTGAAGTCCGTCTTCTGTAGATAATAAATATCCATATTCATCCAAATTCCTTTCATAAGAATTACTCAATGCATGACAAAGTTCGTGTAGTACAATAGCTTTGAGAAAAAGCTTTTCTTTTTGTTTACTAAACTTTTTAGAAATTCTATTTAAAATAGTTTTACATATGTACATCCTATTGGGATCTCCATCTATTGTGTAAACAACTAAACTAAGATCTTTTGGGTTACTCACAAATTTCATGGCAATCAATTTTTGCATTACCCCAGATTTTTCGAGCAGTTTAACAAATTTTTCAAATACAATAATTTCAAATTTACATTCAATTAAATAATCTATAGAAAATTCATAATGAGTTTCTAATGCCATAGATCCAATTTCTTTATCGCCTAACATCTAAATCACCTTTGAAATATACCTCAATAATCCTGGCTGGAACAGAGATAATTTAATTAATAATACTATCGGAAATTCTCTATCATAATCTTGTATTAATTTTTTTACTTTTTCATGCTTAAGCATTTCCAAAAGTTGGTCATATTCTTTATCAGTGAACCTATTAAGACAATTTCTTAGAAGGAGGTGAGTACTCAAGCTCTTGCCAAGTCGCTTTTTCCAACCTTTTTCATAGCTCTTGTGATTTTTTAAAGCACATGCCAATTCTTCAGCAGCCATTAATGCATATAAAATGCCACCCCCAGTAGTAGCTTTCACTTGTCCAGCAGCATCGCCTACTAAGAAAACAGAATCCATTTCAGTTTGCATTTTAGGATTATAAACAGGGATAAGGCCTGCCTGTCTATCAACTACCTTCCCTTGATTTCTGATAAAATTTTCAAAATATGCCTTATCCTGACTATTTCTAACTGCTAAACCTACCCTCGCTCTAGACCTATTCTCTGGAACTATCCAAGCAAAAAACCCTGGAGATATCTTATTTCCTAAGAACACTTGAAAGACATCTTCTTCAAATTCTCCAATAATAGTGGCTTGTAAACCAAGCAGATTATCTTTTTTCCCAATAAACCCAAAACTTTTAGCCACTTGGGAGTTTGGTCCATCGGCACCAACAACTATTTCCTTATTAAGACTTATAATTTTACCATTATTCTTAAATGTTATTTGACCATCTCTTGTCCCTATAAACCTATGGCTTACATTTAGCTCAGCTCCAATATCTAAGGCCTTATTCAAAAAATAGTTGTCCATCCCGTATCTATCCATTACAATATTTTTTTTCTTTAATTTAAATTCTAGACTATTGTTTTTTGAATATACTCTTACTGTGTCAATTTTATTAACAATAAAATCAGCATTTGTATTAATATAATTAGATATAAAACTAGTTGTTATCCCAGTACATTGTATAGGTTTACCTACAATATTATGCTCTTCAAATATATTTACATTAAATCCCTCTTTTGCTAGTAAATATGCAGAATAACTACCTGCAGGCCCAGCACCAATCACCGATATTGTCATCCTACCATGGATGCAAAAATATTTATAAAGCTAATTATTGAAAAATCTATGATTAGTTTAGTATTAACTATATTTGCCCTTATATTACTAGTAATTGCTGCTTATATTGATATAAAAACAAGAGAGGTGCCTAATTTAATTAGCTATAGTTTAATTGCGGTAGCTTTACTCCTTAAACTTTCAGAATCTCTTATTTTAAATAACTTGAAAATAATTGGATATGGTCTTTTAGGCTTCGGGATATTCTTCATATTAAGTTTAATTCTTTATTATACAAAACAATGGGGGGGTGGAGATGCAAAGCTGCTTATGGGAATTGGGGCAGCATTCTATACGTATCCTAATGATTTAAAAAATATTCTTAATCCTGATATTCAAAATATCCCTTTCTTATTGACAATCATAGTAAACATATTTATAATTGGGTCTATTTATAGTATAATTTGGTGCTTTATCATCCTAATTAAGAAGAAAAAAACAGTGAATATAATTTCAAATAGCATAAGGCTTATTTTTAGATCGCATTTAAAATATTTCTGGATTTTCTCATTATTTTTTGCCATATCGTTCTTTTTTATTGACAAAAGTATTTCACTCTTTTTATTTATTGCAATAGTTTTCTCTCTATTTGCAGCTATTTTAATATTTATAATTAAAGATGTTGAGATAAAATACCTTATAAAAGAAATACCAGTTCAAAAATTAACTGAAGGTGATTGGACTATTGGAGACATAAAAATTAATAATAGAGTAATCTATAAATCAAAAAACACAGGAATTTCTAAGTCTGATATTGAAAGACTCAAGAACTTAAAACTTAAAAAAGTATTAATTAAAGAGGGCATTCCATTTGTACCCGCAATTACTTTAGGTGTAATAGCAAGCCTATTCGTAGGTAATTTAATTTTAATCATAACTTAAGGTATTCTCTCATTTTCACTTACATAATAGAAATCCTGAGCCGGAAATACTTCCTTAACCTCTTCCACTTCAATTGGTTCTTCTTTAGTCTGAACTTGATATATAAATTGCTGAAATTTCTGGGCAATATTATCCATTTCATTATCATCCAATTTTTTATTTTCCCAAACAAACTTTATTTTATCATTTTCAAATCTTGGAATTATATGCAATACAATGTGTTCTACTTTCTGTCCGGCACTATATCCATTGGAGATTAATATATTTACACCAGTAGCATTAACAGCAGACTGAACAAATTTTGCTAGCTCATTTGAAACATCGTATAAATGCAACAATAAATTTTTTTCTAAATCAAAAGTTGTTTTTATATGTTCCTTAGGAAATACAATAACATGTCCTGGATTTGCAGGATTAATATCTAATGCGGCAATAATATCTTCATCAGTATAAACAATTCTAGCTCTAATTTTGCCACCAGAAATTAAACAAAATGGACACTGCACAGTTGTTTGTTGTTGACTCTTTAACCATTCTATTTGTTCGGGGGTCAGGGTAGAAAAAAATTCCTTCACCCTAACACTTTGTTCTTCCTGAGGTAGTTTAGCTATTTCATCTAATTCCAATAATTGTGCTTCACTTAATGGTTCCATATGTTTTAATAATATGAACTTATTTAATAATCTGTTGATGCATCAAAATTTTAAGAATAAATAGTAGTGG
>JAGVZD010000056.1 GCA_018302805.1 Candidatus Woesearchaeota archaeon
AGATTTTTAGTAGATACTAGTACATTTGTAGGAGATAAATGCCAAATAGAATCTATAATGGAACTTTGCCAATTATCAGGGAACTGCTTCCAACAAGTTTGTTCTAGAAGCTTCGGTGCGGTATTTCAGTCTGCCTTAGTCAAAAAGATGGTTGAGCTTGATTTATTAATCCCATATAAAGAAAAACCATTAGATAAACCATTAACAATACTTGAATTACTAAAAGCAGACAGAGCAGGCCATACCTTAGATCCAAAAATAGGATTTCATAAAGATGTAGCAGAAATTGACTTTTGTAGTATGTTTCCATGGCTAATATATAACTATAATATTAGTGCTGATACAATCCTTAATAGTGAAGGCCCTTTCCAGGAAGTTCCAAATGTTCCTATAAAAGTATCACTAAAAAATAAAGGCTTAGTTCCTTTGACAATAAAGCCTTTTCTAGACAGAAGAATGGAATACAAGAATAATTACACTTCATTAAATAGGGCAAAGGCAATTGGTTTAAAATGGGTTCTAGTTACAAGCTATGGTTATTTAAGATTCAGAGAATTTAAATTAGGCCTAGCTTCTTCACACATGGCAATATGCAGTTATGCTCGAGAAACAATATTAAACGCTGTGAAATTAGCTGAAGAAAAAGGTTTTGAAGTTGTACATGGTATAGTAGATAGTTTATTTATTAAAAAGAAAAACATTACTGAAGAAGAAGTTAAAGAATTTTGCAAAGACCTAGGTTATATTACTGGCATTCCTGTAAGTTTTGAAGGAATTTTTAAGTTTATTGTTTTTCTCCCATCAATTAATGATAAATATAGAGCATTGCCTGCTCGTTACTACGGAGTTTTTAGAAATAAAGAGATAAAAGCAAGAGGTATTGAAATAAGGCAGAAAAGCACTCCTTTAATAGTACAATACTTTCAATATAAATGCATTGAAATCATTAGTGATTGTGATACAAAAAAGAATATCACTGAAAAAATTCCTGTTTTGTGTAAATTTCTAAGAGATTTAATTAAAAATATGAGAAAATTAAATAAAGAACTATTTATTTCTAAGATTGTTATTAGCAAATTAGATTACAAAAATAATATTCCCCAGAAAATAATAATTAATGAATTAACTAAAAAGAATATTAAGTCATCAAATTCATTCATGTGAAAAAAAATAAAGTAGTTTTATCAGAAGACTATAAAGGAAATTTAGATATATGTTACTACAAGAAATTACTAATTAGATCATTATATATAATACTTCAACCTTTTGACATTACAAAATACGAAATTGAAAATTTAAGTGAATATGAAAGACAGTCTATGCTAAACGAATACACTAAACAATACAATCTTAATGATCAAATCAAAAAATTACCTAGATATCAATTAGATATTAATTTATCACCAAACTTTGATAAACCTATATCCCAAGAGTCTTTCCCAACTTTAACAATATCAAAATTTTGAAGAATTTTAGAATCTTTTTCTTTATCAAAATTACCCTTAGTTACATCAAAAAGGAAATACTCTCCATCAATCTTAGTTCTAATAATAGAGTGAATCAACTTCCCATCTTTGGATCTTAGTTTTACAAAATCACATTTAATATTTTTTGCTTTTGCCACTGCAATAAATAAAATAGTTATATCTGTACAGCCCCTCTTTGTGTCAACAATTTTATCATCAAGAATTTGATCTGCAGTTCTTTTCCACCTAATCTCTTTTTCATATTGTTCGTCCAAACTAACTAGTTTAACAGTTTCATAAATTTTCTTTCTTATATTTTGGAAAATTTCTTCAGTTGTAGAACCAACTATATCATTGGAAAATTCTTTTATAGATTTAGTTAAATAAATTTGACTTTTGTGTTGCATTAACAATCAGAGATATAACAGCCACTGTTGCACGCGTAGCAATCACAAGCATCACAATCAATACATTCGCAATTATATTCATTACTTAAAATTTTTGATTGATATCTGAGCTTAAAGTACTCAATTATATTTTTATCTTCTTTTAAATCTATATTTTTAACCAGTTCAGCTAGATTTTCCACCATTTGTATTACCTCCCACAGATTCCATCAATATACCATTTCTAACTAAATATCCTAAAAAATTGGATTGTGATTGATTCAGTTCAAGGTATTGTATTAAATGGTTAGGGGTAAAACTATTTAAATACTTTTTTTTAATTAATGCCACAAGATTTAATTCAGCTTCATTTAGAATTGCTACACTTTGTGGATTTCTATATAAAACATAAAATCCATCATTATCTTTTCTAAATTTTAAACTATTAGGTATAATATATTCTTTATTAATTATAGTTTCAATAGGATTTTTAGCTTCTTTGATTAACTTCAAAGGACCTTCCATTAAATAATGCTTATCATTTAAATCTCCCCCAATTGCTTGAGCACCAGTTCTGCAACCACCTAAACATCTATTAACTGCATCGCATCCTTGACACTCTGTTGGAATATATTTCCTATTCTTCCAGCTACTCATCTTTTTCCATATGTCTCGCAGATTCTCTTCATCTAGATAACCATATACACTATCATTATGACTACATGGTCTTACGCCACCATCGACACCTACTGTAGCAGTAGTAGTTCCAGCAGAACATGACCTTTGCAAAAATTTTTCGAGTCCACTATGATGGAAAATTAAGCAATGTGGCAATGGTTCTAGTGTACCAGTATGAATTTTATATTTTTCTTCTAAATCAACTAATTCATATAATACATCAATAACTTCCTTTTTATCTAAAATTATTTTCTCATGAATTTCCTTATTTTCCTTAGTGGGACTCATTGGTGTGGCATAAAATGAATGTATTCCAAGTCCTGATAAAAATTTACCAGTTTTAAAAACATCTTCAAGATTATTCTTATCCACAACCATACTTACACCAACCATGACATCATTATCAATTAAAAATTCTATGTTTCTAAGTATTTTATCATAAGAATTACTATTAGTTATTTTATTATGCTTAAGTCTATCGAATGATGAAAGGGAAGTTAATATATTCAAAATCTTATAGTCATTTAATTTTACTAAATCTCTTTGGCTTACAGCAGAAAGATTAGAATTAATACTAACATCAATATTAAAATCATTAAATTTCTTAATGACATCATAAATTATATCTTTTCTAAGGAATGGTTCACCACCAGTTAGAGTTACATAAAAGACTTCTGCCTGATTTATCTTATTGATATACCTAATAAAGTCATCTTTTTTCTGACTCTCTAAATTTATCTTAGGTTTATCCAATATCCTAATTGCATTGTTATTTACATTAGAATCACAATATCGAAAATAATTATAGCAATATTCACAACCCTCATTGCACTCAGTGGTTAATTCCATCTGCATTGTGATGGGTGCTTTAAGAAAAACCGGCTTAAAACTTATATCATCCATAGTACTTAAGAAGTAAATAAATATTTAAATATAATAGAATTTCCATATAAATTAGTAAATTTAATAAATTGATATTTAACAAAATTTTATCAATAAAACACTAAAAGATGGAATTTACAGAATTGTTGAAATTTATTGATCTAGAAGATCAAAGATTAAAAAATTATTATGGTAATTATATAGACGAAGAAAAAAGAATTTTAGCCAGAACTGTAAAGCTAACAGAGGAGCTTGGAGAATTATGTAACGAAGTTCTTGCAGCAAATTCCTTGCAGAGGAAACAGAAATTAGATAAATCTGATAAAAATAACTTGGGAGAAGAATTTGCTGATGTTATAATTACTGCGTTACTCCTTTCCAAATCAATGAATATTGATATTCAAAAGGTTTTACAAGCAAAAATAATCAAAATCAATGAAAGATATAAGTAGGAGTTTTGATCCATTTAAATATAGTAAACTTAAAATATATATAATTCCATATAATTCTTGAACTAAAATGTGCGGTCGTTTTACATATACATTTACACCAAAGGATGTTGAAAAATACTATAAAGTAGATATTAACAAAGCCGATTTTAAGCCTAATTACAATGTTGCACCAACTCAAAAAGTTCCAGTAATTATAAATGAGAACAATAAATTAGTATTAGAAACATTGCAATGGGGCCTTATTCCTCACTGGAGCAAAGATAGAAAGATAGCATATAAAATGATCAATGCAAGATCAGAATCTGTATCAGAAAAACCAAGTTTCTCAAAAGCTTTTTTAACACAAAGATGTTTAATTTTAGCTGATGGCTTTTTCGAATGGAAAAAAACTCCTGTAAAAATACCATATTATATAAAATTAAAAGATCGACAAATATTTTCATTTGCAGGAATTTATGATGAGTGGAAATCTCCAGAAAAAGAAATAATTAAAACATGTTCAATAATTACAGTACCTGCAAATAAATTTATGCAGGAAATCCATGATCGAATGCCTTGTATTCTACCAAAAGATAAAGAAAAAATTTATTTAGATAATAGACAGCATACAGATATTATTAAAAAATTATTAAAACCCATCGATTCAGATGAAATGACTTCTTACAAAGTCTCAGATACAGTAAATTCTCCAAGGAACAATTCTATTGAATGTATAAAAGTATTAAGTTAAATACCTCTAATGAGTAGTGACAAATAGAAAGATTTATAAAGGACATTTAACAAGTTTATCACATGAAAAACAAACTATTAGAGGTATTGATTGCATCGCTCATCGGTGTGAATGATATCTCTTGCCAACAAGAATTTAGAAGGGACGATCACACACAAGATCTGTCTAGAATTGACACTCGGGCCAGTAAATTATTAGATTCAAGAACACTCCAACCTATAGAAGTTACAAGTGAGAAAAATGAATCGTACAGAGATACTATTAGGAAAACATTCTACTTATCCCTTAGGGGGGGAGAATATGCTCTTCTTGTAGATAAGGTTAGCAGAACTGCCTATTTGCTAAATGCAGGACAAGTTGATACAACATTTGCAATAGCACTTGGATTTAATCCTGTGGGAGATAAACTATATAAAAGTGATGGAAGAACTCCCGAAGGAATTTACAGAGTGGATTGGGTAAGAGATGGAAGTAGAGCAAATAGTTCTGTTTTTGGATTAGCATTACATTTAAACTATCCCACATCAAAAGACGTTAGAGAATTTCTAGAGGGAAAACAAAAAGGATTAGTCCCAGATCAAATTGACAGTGCTGGTGGTAATATTGAGGTACATGCAGGGTCTGATTTTTATGATTGGACTGCAGGCTGTGTAGCAATTAAAAAGGAAGGTATGGAAAAGTTAGTAAGAAAAATCAAAAATGGAAATTATGTTGGAATAGTTGGTTTCATTCCAGAAGGCCTAGATTTCAATAATTTAGACCTTTAATCCAGAATTTCATTTTTTGTATTAGTCCAATGTTGCTACGGGTTTTGTGGAGCGTCTGGTTGTGCTGATGTGAATAAATTGTTATTACTATCAATATCATAACCAAATATTGATGTGGACTGCGTAAAGACTGGATAACTTCCAACCTTTAACGGTGTTGTTTGAGTTGAAGATATAAAATACCATGCCCCATCCTTAGAATAATATGCTGAAAATGCCCTTTGATAGCTTGGCTTATGAGTTCTTCTATCAGAAGCTCTTTCCTGCTGAAAGGAATATGACTTACCTTGATTATATAAATTTTGGCCAGTTTCTACCCAAAATCTGGCAAGCCCTTCGTAATCTCCATTGTCTATAAACTCTTTGGCCTTACTACCAAATTCTTGAGATAATTTTTCATCGAAAAGACCAGCTCTAGATTCATAACCTAGCACTGCCTGAACAAAGGGATAGGATTTTCTCAGTGATTCATCACCTTCAATAATATTTATAGCATTAGGAAAGTCCTTTGGTGACATAACTGTATGGCATGAACTAAAGGTACATACTTTTGTTGTCATGGAGTAAGGTAATTCATTATAAGCCATTGCGGAATATTTTGGATACGTACCCCATATATATAAATCTCTAGTAAAGTGATGCCCGGCAATCATTGCAATATCTGCATCTGAAGGATTATCTATTTGTGTAAGAGTACTTTGAGATGCTTGAGTGGCCCATTTAGCCGGATTATTTGATACACTTCTTGGATCATAATCTAGTTGAATCCCATACACCTTAAGAGGTTCATTCCCACTAGGATCTACATATTTTAAGGGATTATTATTAGCATATGAATAAGGACTAATAGAAGGATTGAATATAGGATCTACTTGAGTGAATCTTCCTGTATTACTATTATAATA
>JAGVZD010000057.1 GCA_018302805.1 Candidatus Woesearchaeota archaeon
GAGCTAGAAGGCGAAGAAGGACTATGGAAGACTCTCCATTTGAAGAAATCTTTAATGTTTTTGAAGAAGGATTTATGGGGTCATTTGGGTTACCTTCATTAAAATTTGTAGTTGTTGATTCTAATCCAAAACAAGCAGTAATAATATCAGAAAATACTAATATTACAGTTACACAAAAAGCAACAGAAGTCTCTGATGAAAAAATTCCTGAAGTTAATTATGAAGATCTTGGTGGTTTAGAAGAAGAAATTAAGAAGGTAAGGGAGATGGTAGAGCTTCCTTTAAAACATCCTGAAATATTTACAAGACTTGGAATAGAACCTCCTTCTGGAGTTTTATTACATGGGCCTCCTGGCTCAGGTAAAACGTTATTAGCAAAAGCAGTAGCAAATGAATCAGAAGCTAACTTTATGTTAATTAATGGTCCTGAAGTTATGAATAAATTTTATGGGGAATCTGAAAAAAGAATTAGAGATATATTTGAAGAAGCTGAAAAAAATGCACCTTCAATAATTTTCATCGATGAAATTGATGCTATAGCCCCAAAAAGAGAAGAAACAAGAGGGGAAGTTGAGAGAAGAGTTGTGGCTCAATTATTAACCATGATGGATGGATTAAAATCTAGAAAAAATGTTGTTGTTATTGGAGCAACCAATAGACCAAATGCAATAGATCCTGCATTAAGAAGACCAGGTAGATTTGACAGAGAAATATCAATTAATGTTCCAGATAAAAAAGGAAGATTAGAAATTTTAAAAATTCATTCAAGAAATATGCCCATTGAACATTGGGACAATCTTATTGCGGCAAAGATAGCAAAGAAGAGAATAATGAACTTCCCACAAGAAGCTGAAAAGAAAATTGCTGAAAAGAATTCAAAAATCTCCGAAATAAATACTGAGATAAAACAACTTAATGCCGAAATAACTAAGAAAATTGCTGAAAAGAATTCAAAAATCTCCGAAATAAATACTGAGATAAAACAACTTAATGATGATATTGATAAAATAAAATTAGAAATTAGAAGATTAGAACAACAAAAAACAATTGTTGCTGAATCACAATTTAGAAAACTTGTCCAATTATTGTCGTTCAAAAAAGATGAATTAACAGAGCAAGAAGATTTATTAAAAACAAAAGTTAGAGAATCAAAAAACTTTCAGGAAAAAATAATTGCTTTTGAAGAAGAAACCAAAAATAATATTAGTAAATTAAAACAAAAAATATCTGATTACTCTAAAGAAATTGAAAATCTAGAAATAGACAAGGAAGAAATAAAGAACTTTGTTATTCCAAAAGTAAATAGAAGTAAGGATAATTTGGATAGGGTTGTAAAACACTTAGAAAAAGTAAAACATTCAAAATATTTGATGGATATAAATGATCCGCGTAATGAATTTGTTACACATGAATTAAAAGAAAAAGACAAAGAAATTAAACAAATAATAGAATCATTATTGAGATCGGGTATTGTTTCAGATAATCTTTTAGAAGAAATAAGGAAAGATTCTAAACTTGAGATGTTACACTATTTTGCAGAAAAAACACATGGATTTGTTGGAGCTGATTTAAGTGCACTAACAAAAGAATCAGCAATGAATGTCTTAAGAAAAATACTTCCGGATTTAAATTTAAATGAAAAAGAACCAATTTCTGAAGATGTTCTTCAAAAACTAAGGGTCACAAACGAAGATTTTAATGATGCGCTTAAAATGGTAAGGCCTTCTGCAATAAGAGAAGTCTTAATTGAAAAACCAAATGTTAACTGGAAAGATATTGGTGGCCTAGAAGAATTAAAACAAGAATTAAAAGAAGCAGTTGAATGGCCTCTCAAACACAAAGATGCATTTAAAAGATTAGGAATAAGACCTCCAAGAGGAATATTGATGTATGGCCCTCCAGGAACAGGTAAAACTTTACTAGCAAAAGCAGTAGCAACAGAGTCAGAAGCAAATTTTATTAATGTTAAAGGACCTTCATTATTAAATATGTGGGTTGGTGAATCTGAAAGGGGCATTAGACAAATATTTGAGAAAGCAAGACAAGTAGCTCCAACAATAATTTTCTTTGACGAAATAGACTCAATTGCAGTTAGAAGAGGACTTTCCGCAGGAACAAAGGTTACTGAAAGAATGTTAAACACATTATTAGCAGAAATGGATGGACTTCAAGAATTAAATGATGTTGTTGTGATTGGGGCAACAAATAGGCCTGATATTATAGATCCTGCTTTACTTAGACCTGGTAGATTTGACAGAATTATAAGTACACAAATGCCAAACAAGGGGTCGAGATTAGAAATATTCAATATACATACTCAACCTATGAAAGATGTCCTATCTGTAGATGTCAATTTAAATAAGTTAGTTGAATTAACTGAAAATTATAGTGGTGCAGACATTGAAGCAGTATGCAGAGAAGCAGCTATGCTTTCATTAAGAGAATCAATAAAAGCAAAAGAAATTAAAATGCATCACTTTTTACAAGCCTTGCAAAAAACAGGGCCTTCATTAAGTATTGATGATCGAAAAAGATATCAAGAAATTGAAGAAGAACTTAAAATGGCAAGAAATACACAAGCAAAACAAGAAATTCCAAGCTATTTAGGTTAACTTTTTCTATTTTATTTATATTCATTAACAATTTTACATAAATTGTTTTCACAAGCCAACTCTGGTTGAAGAGAGACTGGACAGGTAGTCTTACATTCTACAAGGTCAATAGCTTTTTCATTATACCATTCAATGTATTTTTTATTAATTGCTTCTGAATCGCAACATTGATTAGTCTTAGTATTTCTAGAATTCACAGCACAATCATCAACAGTTTTACAAGAATACAAATCTGCAGGTTTTTCTCTTTCAAAATTACTCTTAGCACAACTACCAACTAGTACTATGGAAAGAAAAGCTAAGGCAAAGAAGATTATTTTCATAAGACTATGAAATATGACAAATATAAAAACCTTATGATTTAAGTAAAGTCAAAATCCTTATTAATTATTCTCTTATTCTTTAATCATTATTATCCATCAACATAATTTTTTTAAACTAGTAATAAGCTAGACATTTTTTAATGCATACTACAACAAATCATAAAACCAAGATTAAAATTTCTGATAGAGCTAAAAATTGCAGTGGGTCTGCAATAGCAAATTTAAGAGAAGAAGTTGGAGCTTTACTTTCTCAAGGTATTAGAATTCTTGATTTAAGTTCAGGAGACTTTGATCCAAGAATAGAATATCCTGGATTTAAACAAAGACTTCATGAAACTGTGGATAGTGATTATCAAAAATATCCTCACAAACAAGGTATATTAGAATTAAGAGCAAACATTAGAGATTTACTCATTAAAGAAGGATTTACAGGTTTAACAATAGATGACATTTGTATAACAAATGGAGGAATTCAAGCATTATTTAATATTGCTTTCATACTTCCTGATTCTGCAGTTATAATACCTACTCCATTTTGGGGTCCTGCATATACTCATAATAGGGCTTTTAATAAATTAATTTTACATACCCACTTAGATAAAAATCACCAGCTAGACTTAGATCATATCGATAGACTACTTTCTCATAATGATTCCTCTGCAGTTTACGTTAACACACCCCATAATCCTACTGGCTCTGTATTTTCTAGAAAAAGTTTAGAAGAACTTGTTACTATTGCAGCAAAACATGATACACCATTAATATATGATGAAGCATACCATGGTTTAGTTTATGATGATGAAGTTAATTTTAGTCCATCAGAATTCTTAGATCTAAGAAATTCATTTCTAGTTAGATCATTTTCAAAGTCCCATTCACTAAGTGGGTATAGATTAGGTTATGTAGTCTCAAGAAATAGAGAATACATGCGTTACTTGTCTGAAATTCAGCTTAATGCAACTAGTGGGGTTAACTCTCCAACGCAAAAAGCTTTAGCTCATATTGACTTAGAAGGAGGCATCCCAAAAGTCAGAGAACATTATAAAAGAAAAAGAGACATACTTATGGGATTAAATAAAGTAAATGGGTTTAATATTGACAGAGCCCCTAAAGGTGCAATTTACTTATGGACTCAAGTTGACATTCCTCATGGTCTTACTATCCATGAAAGAGACACATACGGATTTAATTTGCTTAAATCTTTAGAAGTTCCAGTTATAGGTGTTCCAGGTTACCATTTTGCCCCACCAGACTGTAAACTTTACTCTAATTATATAAGACTTACATTTTCTATTGTTCCACCAGAAGAACTTCAACAAGTTGTGGATATGGCTTCCAAAAAATTTGGTTTAAAATCCAATCAATAATTTTAAATAATTCAATACTAATTTATTTCTATGTTAAAAAAGAGTGTAGTATTTATTCTAATTATTTTAATAACATTAAGTCCTGTATATAGTATTTCTTTATTTCCTGATAAAGATAATATTTATTCATCTTTTAAAATAAATAAAGTTCTATATGATAAACAATATACCCTACAAGTCTATCTAGAAAGCTTAACAACAAAGTCAATAGATGGTTTTCAAATAACAGTTAAATATGAAAATTCACAAGATACAATAACCATATATAATCAACTAGATTCGTATTCAGTAAAACAATACTCATTTAAGGTAAATCAATTAAGTCCATCTAATTTAGAAATAAGATCAATAACTAATGATAACCATAAGTTAGTATTTTCTACTCCAATACAATACACATTTACAGGTAATGAACAACAAATAGAACAACAACCATCTATAACAACAATACAACAACCATCTATACCACAACAACTAGTAAATGAACCAGAATACATAAGTTATACTAGTATAAGTAAGCTAGATAATAATAAAGATATAGTATACTTTACTAAAGATCATATAAGTAGTAATAGAATTACTACAAATCAACAAGGAGATATAGAATATCAAGCTAACTACCAACCATATGGTAGTATATACACACAAACAGGTAATGAAAAATACAAATTTAGTGGAAAAGAACTAGATTCTAGTAATCTATACTACTTTGGAGCAAGATATTACAATAGTAATATAGGCAGAT
>JAGVZD010000032.1 GCA_018302805.1 Candidatus Woesearchaeota archaeon
ATCTTAAGAAAGAACTCAATTATAAATGGAATTGAAATAATTATTGCTGTTTTTTCCATATTTCCTAGTATAGCAATAACTGCAATTATAGCTCCGAGCAAATAAGTGAGTGAATCTCCGGGTAATATTTTTGCAGGATATTTATTAAAGATGAAGAATGCTATTAAAGCAGCAAAAGTTAAGAATGCTATTAAAGCAGCAAATACACTTCCATGACTATATGCATATATTCCAAGACTTAAAGTATAGATAATTCCCATTCCGGTTTCTAAGCCATTAAATCCTGCCAAATTATTTACCATATTAGCCGCACCAACAACACCAATAGGTATTATTAATAATGGGTATATAATGCCTAAATCAACATTCCCCCAAGGTAGATTAATCTTAGTAATAGCTGCATTAATAACAACTAATGGAATCGCAGCAGGTAATACCAACAGAGGTTTTTGCCATTGCTTCAAACCACTTGAACTCGAGCTATTTCTTTCTATTAGGGCATCATCCACAAATCCTATAAATGTTATAAGAACGATTGTAGTAATCGCTCCAAATAAAATCAAAGAAAATGAATTATCCTTATAAAAAAAAGTCTGCAAGAATATAAAAAACATTAGGCCAATAAAAATACCTGACATAACAGCTAATCCGCCAGAAATAGGAATCAATGGTTTATCCTTCTTATTCATATCAGGTACTACCATCCCTACCTTCCTAAGATATTTAATAAGCCATTTGACAGACAAGTAAGTAGTTAAGAAACTTAAAATACTGGCTATTAAAAAGGCAATTAGCATATCTTTTCCTTATAAAAAAACCTTAAAAATGTTTCTACAAATTTAAGATTCCTTATTTCGCTTAAATAGAATTAAACAGATAGATTATTGTTGAGTAAATGCCCAAAATACCAGTTATAGAGTAGCTCCAGATAAATTTAATTATTATTTGAATTTCTAATTTTAAGAGCTAATTCCAATGCTTCTAGTGTATCATTTATTGGAATTGGTACTTCTTTATTTTTCTCAATACAATCCAAAAATGTCACAATTTCTTTTTTCAAGGGTTCTTCTTTTGTTATATGGATATCAAGTTCAAGAGGATTTCCAAATTTAATCACAAAATCACCAAAACTGTCATATTCAATAGCTGTATTATTTTTATACAATTTTAATTCTTGAGTAATATAATTAATTTCAGCGTAACCTTTAGAACCAGTAACACTTAAATTTCTAATTTTTACAGGAGTCAACCAATTAACCTGTAAGAATGCATTAAAAGTATCAAATTTCAAAAGTATGTCTGCATGATCTTCTTTTGAAGACTTAATTTTATTACCAATTAGAGAGTAGATTGCTGTAGGTTTTCTCTGAAACAAGAAATTAAATATATCCAAGTCATGGATTGCTAAGTCAACAATAACGCTTGCATCTTTAATCTGTGGTGTAGGCAATCCAACTCTTCTCGAAACAATAGTAATTATCTCTCCAAGTTCCTCACTCTGAATTATTTCTTTTAATTTAATTACAACTGGATTAAATCTTTCTAAATGACCTATCATGATTTTTGCCTTTTTTTCTCGCGCAAAATTAATAATTTCTTTTGCATCTTCCACACTCTCAGCTATAGGTTTTTCAAGAAGGATATTACTTACTTTATTCAAACAATCAATTGTTACTTTTTTATGCAATTTTGTTGGTACAGCAATAGTTACAATATCAATATTTTCCTTCTCGATCATATCACTATATTCTTTATAGTATGTGCATTTATATTTATTAGCCATTTCTAGGCCAATCTTTTCATTAATATCACAAATCGCAACTAATTCAGTATTAGGCAATTCGAAATATATCCTAGCATGATGCCTTCCCATATTTCCTATCCCAATAACTGCTGCTTTTATCATGAGAATTAAATTACCTCACTTTCATAGATAAAAGCTAGAAGAAAAGTATAAAAATCTTACCTATCTAATATTTATATGATAAAAAAAGAAGTTCAAATCCATCCAACCGCAGAAGTATCAAATACCGCCCAAATAGGTGAAAATACAAAGATCTGGCATCAATCTCAAATTAGAGAAGAAGCAAAAATTGGAAAAAATTGTATTTTTGGGAAGAATGTGTATATAGATAAAAATGTAATTATCGGAAATAATGTTAAAATACAAAATAATGTCTCCGTCTATGATGGGGTAATTATTGAAGATGGAGTATTTGTAGGCCCACATGTTAGCTTCACTAATGACAAAATACCTAGAGCAATAAATCCCAATGGATCTCTAAAATTGGAACAAAGTGATTGGAAAATTGATAAAACCATTGTAAAGAAAGGCTCATCAATAGGTTGTGGTTCTATAATTTTATGTGGGACCACAATAGGTAGATTTGCTCTGGTTGGTGCCGGAAGTGTCGTCACAAAGGATATACCCGATCATGCATTAGTTTATGGAAATCCTGCAAGGATCCGAGGATATGTATGCATTTGCGGAAAAAAATTGCAACCTCCTAATTCTAGTGAATCCTTAGGATATTGTAATGATTGCAAGATTAGCGTCACGAAGTAGCTAAATGCATATTTGACTTATACCAGTTTATTGTTTCTTTAATACCTTCCGCAAATTTAATTTCAGGTTTAAAATCAATCAACTGTTTTGCTAATGAAATATCGGCAATATGCCTTCTTACATCTCCAGGTCTAGCATCCTTATATATAAATTCTTTATTATAACCTAAATGTTCAGCAATAGATTTAACCACAAAATGCATACTTAGTTCTTCACCAGAAGCTATATTTAATATTTTTCCTCTTGTATTAGTAGAATTATAAACCTTAACAGCTGCAGCTGCAGTGTCTTTTACATAAATAAAATCTCTAGTTTGTTTACCATCACCATATAAAATAATATCATCATTATTTATTATCCTTTTAATAGTTAATGGGATTATCGCTGCAAATTTCCCAGCATTCTGTCTAGGCCCATAATTATTGAAAGGTCTAATAATACTAACATCAGAATTAAATGTCCTATTATATGATAATACCAAACTGTCACTTGCAACCTTACTTGCAGCATAAGGTGTTTCAGCCTCTAGCGGATGCTTTTCATCCATGGGAACATATCTACTGGTTCCATAAACTTCAGATGATGAAAAGTGTATTAAAGTTTTAAATTTATCATACCTTGCCATCTCACATATATTTGAAGTTATCATCACATTTTGATTAAAAGTCCAACTTGGTATTTCTAAGGAAGTTGGCAATGGAATAACAGCTAGATTAAAGACTGTATCCACATTTGCTTTTTCAAAAAAATGCTTTACAAGTTCATAATCAGCTACATTGATTTTAACTACTTCCAAATTTTTGAATTTGGATATTGCATCGCTTAAATTACTTGTCTTCCCAAGAAAAAAATTTGATAGTACATATATCTTTTCAGGATTTTCCTCAATCAATCTGTCTACTAAATGACTTCCGATAAATCCTGCACCACCAGTAACAGCCACAATCTTATTTTTTAATGTCATTTTCCATAAAATCTTTAATTATATTAACCACTTTAGTTGAAACATCATTTTCAAATTCAAAAGAAATTTTTTTTATCCGATTTAGTTCATCATCATTTAATAATTTATCACTCCATTTAATTAAATTTTCCTTCTTATTTGTTGCAAGGATATTTTTTCCTATATCAGTAAGTCTGGTCCATTCAGTTTCATTTCTGGCAACCAAACAGCATTTGTTAAATACAACTGCTTCTTCCTGAACCCCACCAGAATCTGTTACGATAAATCTGCTCGATGAAATTAATTTCAAAAATTCAATATATCCTTGAGGCTCAATAACCTTTATTTTTGGATCTATTGTTAGTCCAAATGATTTTAAAGTATCCCTTGTTCTTGGGTGCAATGGAAACACTACATCAATTTTACTAGATAAATATTTTACAAAATCAACTATTTCTCCTAAGCTCTCTTTATTTGCAGTATTTTCTGCTCTATGTATTGTAACTAATACATAATTATTGTCCGTTAATCCAAATTTTTCAAGTATTTTAGAATCGGTTATAAATTGTTTATTTCTGTTAGTTGCATCAAATACTATATCCCCTACCACATGGATTTGCTTTTCATCAAATCCTTCTCTGATTAAATTATCGTAAGCTACTTTATCAGGAGCTAATAATAAATCAGAACAATGATCTGTTAATATTCTATTTATTTCTTCTGGCATTTTTTTATTGAAAGATCTGCAACCGGCCTCAAAATGTATTACTGGAATATGAAGTTTTGATGCCACTAATGCACCTGCCAAAGGTGTATTAGGATCAGCAAACACTAAAACAGCATCTGGTTTTACATTAATTAAAATAGATTCTATCTTCATCATCATCTTACCAGTTTGTTCAGCTTGTCTGCCAGAACCAATATCCAAATTATAATCGGGATCTCGCAAATGGAGTTGTTCAAAGAAAATCTTATCCATATTGTAATCATAATGCTGTCCAGTATGGATGATAATATGTTCAAAAATTTTATCAAAAATAGGTAATGTTGGACTCAACTTTACTATTTCAGGTCTTGTTCCAAGTATTGTAACTAATTTCATCTTATAAATTTGATTTTATTGACAATCTTACTAAAACCTCACTAGATAATAAACCCATATGTCTTCTCATTATCATAAATAATTTATTAAATTTAGACTTGCCAAATTTTCTGACATGTAATACAGTTGGGTATTCTCCTATTTTATATCCTTTATTAATTGCTACAAGCAGGATTTCTGCAGGTGATAAAAAATCATTAGATCTAAATTCAATATTTTTGATGACTTCTTTTTTATATGCTCTAAACATACTTGTAAATGTATAAATATTTTTGCCAGTTGCGATTTTATATAAAATTGAAACAGATTTGCTCAGAAAAATCCTGTAGGCAGGTACATTCTCAACACCGCCTTTAGGATGATAAGGTGATCCTGTTATAATATCAAAATTATTAGAATTAATCTGTTCAAGTAGATTTGGAATTTCTTCAGGCCTATAGGTGCAATCACTATCCAAGGTTACAATAATGTCTCCTGATGCTTTAGCAAAACCGGTTCGAAATGCAGCCCCCAAATTCAAATTTTTATTATGTTTAATAATTTTTGTAGACTTAGCCTGACCAAAATACTTTTGCAGCATCTCATTGGTTTTATCAGTACTTCCATCGTCAATGAAAAGCAATTCTACAGAATATCTTTTACTCAGATCACTAATTACAGGCATTAATCTTTCATGAAGATTTTTAATCCCATCTTCCTCATTATAGCAAGGAATTATTAAGCTCAGCTTTTTTTCCATATATCTTTGAATAAAATAAAAACTTTAAAAGATTTCGATTTTAATAAAATGCAATATTTACCTTGGTCACATTAGGATCTACCAAATTATCTCCATAGAAATATTGAGGGACTTTCAAATCTGTAGGATAGCTAATCTCCCATATCTTAATAGGACCCACTAAACTTCCTTCATACAGAGCTAATGGAACTCTAGATTCATCTGTATATGCAACCTTAAAATAATCTGTTTCTAAACCATAAAGATACAACTTAGTAAATAAAGTTTTTCTTACATCCGGAGATAGATATAATCCTGCCCCAATAGGATTCATTTTGCCATCTCTTGAAATAGTAGGTATTAATCTTAAACAACCACTTATTCCTTTCTTCTCAAAAACTATCTCTTGCCCCCCAATAAAAATGCATTCCAATGGGATGTTTGTTTGCTGACCATCTTTAACAACTACCACTGTTGGTTGTGCAAATTTAACATTGTTTAGGTCTATTTGACTATTATTTAGATTCTTGGCAATTGGTAATAGAATAGCACCAATCCCAGAAGATCTTCTTGGAAAAACAGTTCCCTCCCAAACAAAATCATCATCAAAGGGATAACTACCTGTAAAGATATATACAAAATTATCTCTTGTTTCTTGAGTATTAGCCATATCTAATGAAAAAGTTGTAATCCATGAAAATCTATCATAATTTTCATCTCCACCTATTGCCGAAAATGCAGGGTACTTTCCTATTTCATCGCTAACCATAAGCAGAAAAGTGGCATCCCTTGCTTTTAGAAACTCTAACGCTTCAGTCTCAGTATTACCTGTAAGTACATATCTACCCATCCAGTGATTTAAAGCTCCAACAGCATTACCACCATCAGTTATAGTTGCCCTTTCTCCACCGCCTTGAACCCAGTAACCATAATCCCACCAGTGAGCGAAAACCGCTTCCTTAGGTGTATTTTCTCTTATCCATTGTCCAGCACTTTGCCATTGTTGGTTATAAAGTGGACCAGAATATTTGGCCTGTGCATAAATGCTCCTGGTGAAATTATATACATTTCCTTGTATCATCGGAGCCAAAAATAAAAATAATATAATACTTATCCCAATCGCCCTTATATAAAATTTTTTAAAAGACCAAATATATTCACCAAATCTAAAAATAATAAATGTTGCCAACAATACAACAACAGGTGCGAAAATATATAAAGCTCTGATTGCACCTCTTGCAGCAACTACTAAAAATAAGAACCACACAAAAACAAACAGATAAGTTTTATCAATATTTATTATCTTGTTATATTCTTCCTTATCCTTATAATAATATTTTAAGTAAAGATATAACAAAATTAATACAAATAATGCAAGTGATCCTAGATAGAATATTTTAGAAATTGCACTTACTCCGTTAAAAACAGAAGAAGCTGAATACCTACTCATAGTAAAACTCAAAATAAAAATCGTATAAATGGCAATTAAATAATATTTGAGCTTCAATTTCTTGATCATGTCATAAAAGAATATTATTGATCCTATCATAAACAAATATACGAAAAATTTACCAATATTTGAGACCCAATCTATAAAATAAGGTTGTTGACTCTCGGCAACTGTCAGTCCCCATCTAGAAGTTCCATAAGGATTAGTTGCAAGTACTAGCAAATCTTTCCCTTTATCGAATACAAAAGAAGGACTAATGAAAATTGTGCTAATGATTAGAGCGAATCCAATAGATATTATTCCTGATAATATTCCAACAGGGATAACTCGTTCATATTTATCCTTCAATTTAAATATATTTTTAAAATTAATTAAATAATATATAATTATTAGAGGTATAGCAAATACCAACAATGTTGTAGTTAAACTAGATATCAAATCTACAATACTATACCTATTTGTTACAACAGTTAGCAAAAATACAGTAGAAACACTCCAAATAAAATCTCTAATTAAATCCCTTTTACTTGCTTTATTAAGAAATATCTCAAAGAGAATAAAAGCTGCAATAACAAAAGTTATTAATGTGCTGCCACCCCATGCTAAAACTGCTAAGGTTGTGGTTATCCCAGCTAATAAACTATTAGTTATAAATTTCCAGGTTTTATTAACCCTCCATGTATTAGTATAGAAATAAAATGCCATAAAAATTAACATTGTAGCCAATGCTTCTTTATCAGAAAAACCTGCTATAGTTCTATGCAAAAATATGGGAATAACAGTTAATATATATGAGGCAACTAATGCAATTTTATAATTAAATAAATTTTTAATAAATAAAAAGAAAAATATAACTGCAAAAAAGAAAGTTACTGGCGGATATACAACATCAGCAAATTCTATTGTGACTTCTTTATTGAATGCATGCATAAAATTATAAAGATATGAAACAAAACCTGCAATGAAAGTAAACTCTTTTCTGGGATCAAATCCTCTAGGATAATACCTCATCTTATCATTTTCCATTAAATTACCATTTTCATTAAAGTATTCTGCGTATCTTAAGATGACAAATGAATCTAATTCGATAGGGATATAATTATTGGTTGTTGAATCTATAAGGTTCGGTAAATTCTGTATTCTAATATTATAACCCATAAAGGCTATTAAAATAATAGCAATAGCTACCCAAATTTTAGTACCCTTTTTTAGGATAGAAAAAAGTTTTTCCTTCCTGATTTCAAGTTCTTCTACCATTGCTTTAAAAGAAAAGTGGAGTTATAAAAACTTCCACTAGAGCTGCTACAAAAAGAACAAAAATAGCGAGCATTGTTAAATCTAATGCATCCATCATAATGTTATTAAACCTTTCGCTTTCTATATCATGATTTATCATAGCAACACTAATAATACCTCCAGCGAGAGCGCCAATAAAGTAAGCTAATATTTCTGGGATCCCATGAATAAAATATCTTAATATTCCTAGATTAAATAGATAAAAGTAATTGAAAACATTGAGTGACCCTATACTTGCTGCATACTCCCCAATCTTATCCCTAATAAATGTTCCAATTGCAGCGCTTATAACAGATGCATTCCATGCCAGTATAAAGATTGCTCCAGCCCCATAAAAAAAAGCAAAAAATATGCAGAACATCAATACTTTAATATTATTCAAAAATATCTGGGCAAAAATATTTGTTGTATCTATTGCTTTACCAGAAACTCTTGAATTAATACTGTCAATAGTATCTAATTGCGAAGAGAATAATAACTTAACTAAATCTGGAGGTAAAAATATATATAAGATAACAAAACCTAAAACAAATCCTATAAACATATAGATAAAAAACTTTAAAGCCTTACTATGCTCTTTTAGCAGAGACATTTCACTTTTAAGCTGTCGATCTTTCTCTTCCTCCATATTCAAGGTATTATAGACAAGTGGAACAACCGCAACCACAGTTAAGAAAACCATAACCAAACTAGAATACTGCTTGAATATCCACAGACTCAAAAAAACTGCAACTACTGCATAAATAAATCCTAAGAAAAGCATAGTCCATGGTCTGTTCTCAGCTTTGATGGGAGAAATGAAAGACTCCAAGACCATACAATTGAAAATAAAATTTTATTTAAAAAGCTTTGTTTTTTAAAGAATTAATAATTCATGCAAAAGTATCTTTTTTAACTACAATTTTAAATTTGTTTACCAGTACATGACCATTATAAGGACCTTCATAAATTCTACTAAAATCATCAATTATTAATTTCTTGTTGAAAATAGGTGCGTCATAAACAAAAGTATCATAATACCCCCCCTCTCCAAGTAAATCAAAGCCAAATTTAATTGAATCCCTACGTAGTTCATTAAAATTATCCATGGTCAATTCTTTTCCTAACCATTTTTGAAGTCCATCAGATGCGATAGAACTAATAATTATTTTATAGCCTCTAGACAACATATCTTTTAAAATATCTTCTTCGTCAACACCCGCATGTGTTGCAAATACTTCCACTTTATGAGGCAATAATGCTTTTTGTAAACTTTTTAATTGGGTTTCTTGTAAACCTACGCCACCTAAAACTAAGGCATCTATTTTTGAAGACTTATGTAATTCCACAACAACATCTTCAATTATTTTTGCCTCCTTTGTTGGGTTAGCAATTGTACAATTTAGATAAATATGATTAATACCTAAAGTTTTAGCCATTTCTTTAGTTAATTCTACTGTAGCATAATGATATAAGTAACAATCTGTTCTATTTGGTTTTACAGAAATTAGGTGAGTAATTTCCCATTTTTTATTTAGACAATATTCTATTGCATAAGTACTATCTTTCCCACCAGAATACATTACAGCAACTTTCATGTTACTTAGATATTCAATAAGGTTTATAAATATTTTGTAAAATTTAATCATATCTGGACATTATGTTTATAACCTTCAGTGGTATCCAATCAGTAGGTTTACACAATGTATTATTGGTATCATCCTTCAATTACTAATCCTGAATATAATGCATCTAATTATTTCCCTAAATCAATAACAAACAATATAGACAACTCTTTTAACAATAATCCTTATAATTTTAATCTAAGTTCATATATTATAATATCTGCAATAAATTATTATTTAAGTGACTTACCAGAAGAAGAAGCTTGGTATAAAATAGCGCATGACTCGTTTAGAAAATGGTCTGAGGAAAATCCATACTAATGTTTTTCTATTTCTATTTTGCCTTTATTTACTTTTATAACCACTTCTTCTTCATCCTTTATTTCAGATAATTTTGAAACAATATCAGGTAATCTAATTTTTCCCAATTTAATATCTAAATTAGTTACAATTTCTCTCTCATCCTTATTTATAACTCCAATAATATCTTTAAAATCTTGTTTTTTCTTTGACTCAATAAATTGTTGAGTTCGGTCATACAAAAATTTTCCAATCTTACCTGCAACATTTTTTTTAGTAACAGAAGTAATACCTCTTAAACCAGGACTTAAGTTCACTTCAATAACCTTTGGCTTTCTGCTTTCAAGGATATCAACAGCACAAATATCTGCTCCAATTGCGTTTGCCGCTTTAACAGCGACTCTTTCTGTAGCATAATCAAGCTCAATTGGTGTACCTGTTCCGCCCATATGTATGTTTGCTCTCAATTCCCCATTGCTTGCTTTCCTACGCATAGCTGCAATAACTTTGTCTCCTATTACTATTGCCCTTAAATCTGTTGCATTAGTTTCTACATAATCTTGGATTATGTATGGTTGTTTAAACACTTCTAATGTATCTAACACAGATGAAGCAGCTGCAAAGGTATCTGCAACCATGACTCCCTTTCCATGGGTTCCACTTGGAATTTTAACAATTACTGGATAATTAACCCCTTCCAATATTTTTTTAGCACTGGAAATAGTAGAAGCCACATATGTCTTTGGGATATCAATACCTTGTTTTTGAAGCTCTAAAATTGTAAGAAATTTATCATGACCTACTGTGAAAGCTTCTGGTCTAATTGGTGTATAAATCTTATTCCTACAGCTCTCACTAATTGCCCTCAGAAGAAGAGCATTTTTGTAAGAACCTCTAAGATATAGACAATCATAGATATCAATTTTTTTTCTTTCTGAAACAGTCTCTAAAACTTTAGTTGCAGCTTCAACACTAACGTCTTTAATATTAATCATGTCAACTTTATCAAAATAATCCAAACATTCTTTTTGGATCATTTTACTGCTTTCACTGATTTGGCTTATGATTCCTAATTTCATTTTTACTAGGATCTATCAAGAACCCCCTTTTTAATATATTTTGTCCAATTAAAATAGGAAATTTAAGTTTCTTTCTATCAGTTAAATTAAATAATACTCTAAATCTCCTACCCCCTAATTTAATGCTTACTTTTATAACAGGTCTGATAGTTCTTCCATGTGAACTAATTACCCTTACAGTCTTTACAATAGGTCCAAGCCTAAGTTTACTAGCCAGATGAAGACTGATTGAACTATTTGTGGCCCCAGTATCAACTTTTGCCAATACTTTTTCTCCCCCTATTTCAATTTCTTCAACCAATCCTAAGATATTCTTTTCCATTTGTAGAATTATAAAAAGCGTTCTTTTAAAGCTTTCGATATGATTTAATTTTCGTAATCAAAGAATTAAAAAGAATCTTTATAAATCAAATCAGCTGTTTATGCCTATGAAACATATTACCCTAAAAAAAGGGGCAAAATACTTCTATATTATCTTTTTCATAATCATAAGCATAATCTCCTTTTTTATGTTAAGACCATTTACTAATGCTATTATTATGTCAATTATAGTAACTTATATTTTTTACCCAATTTATAGAAAACTATCCAAAATTATCACAAATAAGAACCTATCAGCTTTAATTATGATTGTTTTAGTTTTTCTAATTGTAGTTGTTCCAAGTATATTATTTGTTCAGTTAATACTTCAGCAGTTTAGATCGTTTTCAGTTGATATTAAGGAAATTGATGCATCTTTACTTGGGTATGCTGATGATTTAGAGGAATTCTTAAATTTACCGTCAATTATAAATTTGGAAGCAATAACTGAAGGTTTATCTTCAGATTTAACAAGAGGATTTACAAATATTATAACTAATTTCATAAAATCAATTCCATTCAGATTGCTCGAAATGTTCATTATAATCTTCATTTCATTTTATTTATTTAGGGATGGTGAGAGATTACTTAATAGTATAAAAAGGCATATCCCTATAAAAAATAAATATAAAGAAGAATTTTTTTCTGAATCAGCAAAAGTCACTAAAGCAGTTATTTATGGTACTTTTGTCGCAGCAGTAGCTCAAGGTGTTGCAGGTGCTATTGGATTCTATATTTTCGGGATTGATAATTATTTGATTTGGGGTCTTGTAATGGCCATATTTGCATTATTCCCTTTTTTAGGACCAGTATTTATATGGCTTCCAACATCAATTTTTTTCTTAATAACAGATCAGGTAACTAAAGGAATCTTATTATTTATCTATGGTGCTTTATTTATCAGTTCAATAGACAACATAATTAAAGCAGGTATCATTAGTAAGAAAGCAAGAATCCATCAGGTTATTATTTTACTTGGCTTAGTAGGAGGTCTAAGTACTTTTGGAGTCTCAGGAATAGTAATGGGTCCATTAATACTTTCACTCCTTATAGTTTTCATCAAAATTTATCTCAGAGAAAACCAGATTGCGCAAAAAATCACCTAAGTTTATAATTTTTCATCTAAAAAAGAATAGAAAAGTTTATATATACCTACAATTTAGAAACTTGTAATGATCTCTATCTCGGTAAAAATAAAGAGGTGAAAAAATGAGGAGAAATCTATTCGGATTATTTACAATTTTAGGTCTAATTCTATTTAGCATATATTTAGTTATCGCTGGTACTAATATAGTCAATATGATTGACTATCGTGGTTCGTATCCAATTAATGGAACTATATTAAATGGTTCTATCATGCTTAATATAAGCTTAGGAGCAGATGGTCCAGTCGGCGCAGTAGCTTCTGTTGCTGCAAATCATACACATGCCTTAAATGCATCATACTGGCTAGTCAATAGTTCAGGTCCTGTTCTATTAACATATCAACTAAATAATTACACAGGTAATCAATCAATCTGGAATGTAACCTATGCTTTCATAAATGACACCAGACTATCGGAATCACTCTATAATATGACAATAAATATAACAAACTTCTCTTTACAAATGGTTAGGGTAGTACTTACCAATATGACAGTTGATCAATTCAAACCTAACTTGTCAGAATCATTCATTAATGTATCTGATCTTGCTTCAACTTTATACGGCAGTAGTCCAACCGATTTAAATGGTACTAAATTCCTAAAGAATATAACATTACAAGTCCAAGGAAGAGTAGAAGACTCAAGTGGTCAAGTTTTGATTATATATAACACAAGTAGAGCTGTAAATTTAAGTAACCATTATGAAAATACAGATCCTGCAAGATTTGCTGTAAATGGAAGTGTTAATGGTGACTTTAATAATATATTTAATAAAACTGATACAATAATGCCTACAACATACTTATCAGCTAGTAGTGGAACTGGACAAGCAACATGGAATGGATCAATTCCAGGCTTACCACATGGTACAAATGTTAGCTTTGGAGTATGGGCTAATGATTCAGCAACAAGTTTAACTGGTTTCAGTACTGCTTCAAAACCATTCTTGAATGTTAGATCCACTAATCACACCCAAGGATTCAACTTCACTGTTGATGGTAAAAGACCTGTAGCAACATTACAAATGTCAGAAGGTGGAACAAACCTAGATACTGGAGATACCGTAACTAGAGGAGTAACAGTTAAACTTGAATGTTGGGATGGAAGCGGAGATACTCTTCCAAGCAGCGCAGTAAATTTAACTGTTGATAGGCCAGGTAGTGATGGATTATCTGATCAAAAAGTAAATACTTATGGAGTTTCAAATGCAAAAGCTACATTGAACTTTGCAACAGATAATACTGGGGAATCTAATGGTGAGTTCACAGTCTATTGTTATGTAACAGATCCAAATGGATTATACCAGGCAACAACACAAACCTTTACAGTTTTATCAGGATCAGGAGGGGGTGGAGGAAGTAGCGGAGGATCAGGAGGGGGTGGAGGAGCAGGTGGAGCAGATGCACCTGAAACAACGGAAACTAAGACAGTTGAATATGCGTCAATAGCAGCAGACACACTTAAAAAAATAGAAAACTTCCCTAGCGGATCTGGATTAAGATCGATTACCTTTAAGCTTAACTCTGCTGTAACTGGTGCCAAAGTTGAAGTTATTACATACGCAACTAAACCAACAACTGTAACATCTTCACCATCTGATAAAGTAGCAAGATACATTGATATAAAAACAACAAATATACCTGATAATCTAATTAAAGAAGCAACAATAACCTTCTCTGTAGCCAAAGATTGGATGACTAAAAACAGTTTAGATGCTAATGAAATTGCATTATACAGATACAATGCAGGAAAATGGGATAAGATTACAGCATCAAAATCACCTGTTGGTGGTGCAAATACACAATCATTTATTGCCAAAGTACCTGGATTTTCAGTCTTTGCAATAGGTTCAACAACTGCACCTACACCACAACCAGAACCAGAAGAGACAGGTGAAGACGGAACAACAGGAGGGCCTGGAGAAGAAACTGGTGAAGAAGGTACAAAGCCAAAATCCAATGCCGGATTAGTAATACTATGGATAGTAATTATAGCCGCAGTAGTTGGAGGAATTTGGTATTACTTAACAAAGGTTAAGAAGCCTTCAAAAAAATAAATTTTTTCTTTTTAATATCTTTATTTTTTTAATAATTATTATAAATTTTATTATTTATTCAGTTTTATGTATAGAGGAATAAAAAATATCACAAAATATTTGATAAAATACTCATATCTCTATAACATACCAATCATTCTAATTTTAGGGTTTCTGAAAATTATTAAAAAAGATTCAATTTTATTGTCTAATAAGAAATTAATAAAAATTAAATTTAGAGACTTACCTTTTTACCATAGGTTAAATTGGAATGACATATCGGTAATATGTGAGGTTCTCATAGAAGGCCAGTATTTGAAAATAGCTGCTTTTAGACCAGGGAAAGATGATATAATCCTAGATATTGGCTGCCACATAGGAACTTTTTCAAAGCAATGTGTTCTTGAAGGAGCAAAAGTGATTTCTATAGAGCCTATAAAAGAAACATATGAAATTGCACAGAAAAATTTACCTTCTTCCAAGGTGTTGAATATTGCGGCAGGGGATGAAGATTCAATAAAAGAAATCCATGTTTACAAATGGTTAACAGGCAATTTAATCAACTATTATTATAAAGATTTTGAAAAACGTAAGGTTCAGATGATGAAAATAGACACAATAATCCAAGAGAATAACTTAAAAAAAGTAGATCTCATAAAAATTGATGTGGATGGCTTTGAACCAAATATTCTAATGGGTGCAAAAAATACCCTATCAAAATTTAAGCCGAAACTAATTATAGAGTATAATAGTTATAATCTAGAAGCGATTAAATTAATCTTAAAGGAATTTAAATATGAAAATATTATAGAAAAAGACAGGGTCCTCTTCTGTCAAAGTGATTCTTAATAAGTAGAGCTAAAACCGAACATGATTAGTCTAATATAATCCTTAACTATTAATTTTATAAATTAGCGCCACAAAACTGGTCCTATATTTTTATCTTAACCACAAGAGCCCTATGGTCAGAAAGGTTATCTGTAAGACATTCAAAAGATCTAAACTTAAATTTTTTAGGAATCAGAACGTAATCAAGCGTTTCATTTTTGGTAGGATAAGAGATATACTTCTTGAATTTTAAAGAGCTATAAAACTCATTTTCAGTTAATTCATGTAACACATATGAGTCTATAATATTAAAATCCCCAATGATTATTGGTTTTATTCCTCTCTTCTTTACATCTTTCAATGTTTCAAGTAAATGCAATAAGCTAAAGTAGTTGCTGTTTGAGAAATGAACGACTATTAAATCTATGATTTTTTCTGCTTTAATTTTAGCATACAAATTTCCACAAGTATATCTATCTTGTTTATGTTTTTGTAACTTCTTCCTTTCGACTTTTAATATTGGAAATTTAGATAAAACTGCTGTTCCATCGATACAATAATTTTTGTACTTTTCAGGTCTTTCTTTTTGTTTGTCAGTAACTGGATAAAAAGCATAGTAAGGATAATTTAACTCTCTATTAAGTTGCTTTGCTTGATTATCTCCCTTCTTATTAAACTGAATATCATCTCTTACTTCTTGAAGCGTTATTACATCGGGGTTTTGTTTTTTGATAATCTCTAAAATTTTTAGTTCTCTTTCTTTCCAATTAGTGTAATTCCATAAATTAAGATTAAAGATTTTTATCATAAAAACTATAATTATCCTAAGTTAATAAAATATCTTTTTGACTTTTTCATTAATTTCTCACTATCTGCAAGTATTACGACCACTGAAAAAAATTATGCCCTAGAAACTGGGCTTAAATTTATAAGATCGGAGACAAACTATCCCATATCTTAATTGATAAAATTATATACTAGAAAATTTGATAAAATGTATGAAAAAAGAGATTTATCCCTTTAATAAGCAGATGTTCATCAAATTAAAGAAATTTGCCAAGATTATAATATTAAAATGTAGAGAAGAAAAAATTAATCCGATAATCTATGGGAGTTTTATGCTATTTTATTATACTCAAAATGAAAAATTAAAAGTAAATGATCTAGATTTCTATGTAAGGGAGAAAGATTTTACTAATCTTACCAATATCCTTGAAAAAAGCCAGATTAGATTCAAATACAGTCCAGAATTGCATACACTTCAAGTCTTTAAAGGAAATTTAAAATTAGAATTTGATTCTATTGATTTTTGGTATAAAGGTAGAAAAGAACTAATCAACATTCATGTTGATGGAATTATAGTTAAAGCTCTGAATTTAAAGTCTCTGAAAAGTATTTATAAAAGAGCTTATGAAAGAAGTAAAGATAATTCAAAAGGTAACCGTATAAAATATGAATTACTAGCTCGTTTAAGGTAGAGGATAAGATATCAGACATCTTTATAATTTCCTCTTCGGGATCATTTGATTTGAACATTCATATCTTAAATGTATATTTTGACTCAATCAAATGTAGAATATGATTGGGATGTGGTTGGAATTAGCAGCTAAATTACAATCTAGTGTTTTATTATTATTGGAGCCTATTTTACAGCAAAGATTTTTTCGTTCATTAATAATTTCGCATCCCTACTATAGCTTATTATTCCGTTTGTCATACATATAAATTAAAAATTTGTTCAGAGTAGAATTTGCCACCTTACTAACATATACATCTCTACATTCGAAATCTTTTATAGAATGAACTTTTCCTTCAAGATTAACTAAACACTCAATATCTTGATCCGAAGTATAACCTCTGGCACTATCAAACCAGCCAAACTTTCCTACGTTCCATTTATGGTTTTTTAGTTTACCTCTTAATACTTTATACCTCACACAATCTATACTTACTTCTGAATTATATGGCACCCATACCACCCTCTTAGTTTGAGGATTACCAAATACTACAACCCTATCCACATCTCCCGCTCCATTTGCATACATAGGGATATCTACAACATGCAATACTTGTCCTTTTACTGCATCTTCAAAACAATCCATTTTTTCATATTGTCTAGCCATATAAAATTCCTCGTATCTGATTCAAAAACTGGTGAAAATATAAAAAGATTTCTAAGTATTTACTGTTGTAAATCTAAATATATGCGCCGGGACTGGGATTTGAACCCAGAAATCCGTAAGGAAACAGGTTAACTTTTATATATTCAAGACCTGCGCGGTACCAAGTTGCGCCATCCCGGCATGATTGAAATTGTGTTAAATATCTTTTTTAAATCTTTGTATATCTTTATTATCATCCCAGAACCAATCTCTTTTTAGAACTAAATGCCTACATTTAATACTTGTATCAGCATAGATTTTAAATCCATGTTGTCTTGCATCGAAACAAAAGTGAAGATCATCAAAACTAGGGTAATTACTATCAAATCTAAATTTAATCTTTGACAAAACTGCCTTACTAATTAATACGCATCCAAGACCACAATATTTTATTTCAAGGAAATTGTTACCCATCACTCTATTTATATCAATATCAGACATAGAATATTCATTTATTAAATTCCCCGACCAAATTAAAGGTAACACATTTACAGTCTTATCTTTAACACTTTTAATTCTGGAAAAATATATACCACTAACTATATCTTTATTATGTGAAATTAACTTTTCAATTATTTCCCTTGGAGGTATTACATCTTGTTCTAAGCTCAAGAAATAATCATAATTTTCATTAATGACCATTTCTCTCAATATATTTCTAGATTTTACAATTCTCTCTCTTGCACTTTCACAATATAATGTCTTAATTACATCCACACCCAGATTTTTTAGAAAATAGCAATAATCATCATTTTTAGAATTATCAATAAGCACAATTCTTTTATTAGCATAATTAATTGCTTGAACTGAATTTATATACTCTTCAACGCAATATTTATGTGTGTCTGCTGTAGGGCATCCAATCAGGACCTTCATATCTTAAAATACACCAAGTATGTCTAAAATTAATCTATCTGAAACCCTTATTAAATCTTTGTTGGATTTTGCTTCTAAGATAATACAACCATTATCAGAGTATATTCTATTATTTTCTCCAATTTTAAGGAGAATAACACCTTGATGGTCTCGAACATCATTACATGTTATTATTGGCAGATCATCCGCACCACTAGTTTTATTTATTGTATATGCCATTTTAATTGGGATTTTATAGACACCAAAACTGTAATCTCCAATAACCTTCATAATTTCAAGGGAAGCAACAATAGAATCTCTATTAGTCACATCTATTAAAATAGGATCCTGAGTTATATAAATAATTTCCCTTAAAGAATCTTCATCCCCTGTTTTTAATAAAAGTAGATTATCAACTTCTTTCTCAACAATAATATCAGACATTTCTTTAGGACCATACCTTAAAGGAATTACCTTTTGGTGTTCCTTTCCATCTTCCTCAAAAGTATACACATTCAATATATGTTGCTTAAGTCCGTTATTTTCTACCACCTCAAAGGCAAAGTTGCCAGTAGCTCCTTCAAATTCATAACTATTCCCATATAATTTTGACAATCTGTATAATCGCAGGGCTCCAAATACTACCAAAAATACAACCGCAGAAAATATTAAATATTTAACCCATCTTGATTTTTTCTTTGTTTCTTCTGTCATCTTAAGTAACCCCACTAA
>JAGVZD010000051.1 GCA_018302805.1 Candidatus Woesearchaeota archaeon
CTTTATTATCAGTTCATCAGTCATAATTTAGTTAAGATAATTAGTTATATAGGTTTTTCGGTTAGTGTATCGTCCATTTTAGCCCTCATCCTATTGGGGGCATTAATCCTTAGGATTTATTGAGAGAGCATTTAACCCTATAGAAGTTTGATTAACCTGTAAAATCCTATATAAATAAAGTCAAATAAATTATATAATTATTTATTGTCTATAAACAGATTTCAAGATTTAGCTAGCTTGGATCTGTGGAGTATATTTAAGTACTGCATCCTTCGCTCTTTTTTTGCCTTCATCAACTATTTTTTCTATTTCTCTTGCATTCTGAGTGCTTTCTATTCTCAATTGATTAATTGTTTGTATTGACTCTTCTTGATAACTAACAATAGCATCAACTAGTTTTTGAACAGATTTAGGATTATAAACAGAACCATATCCTGCTTTTAATGCAGCTCTTTCAAGTTCTCTTCCAAGTTCTGCAATATCTTCAAGACCTTTATTAGCACCTTCTTTCATTGCTTCCAAAGTTTGGGTAGTTTCATGTAATCCTAATTGAGAAGTGTATACAGCATCTAGAGTTGTAAATACATGTTCATTGGTTGTAAAGAAAGTAACAGATCTCCTATATACTTGTTCTTTTACATCATGTGTTTGTTTTAATTTGGCAACCAAAGTCTCTCCAACATTATAACCCATAGATAAATTTTCTGCAACATCTTTAATGAGTTGATATTTTCTATCCTGTTCATCAAATAATCTTTTTGCTTCATCTCTCTTTAGTTCTAATCTTGACTTTTCTGCAACATCTTCCCCTTTATATGCATCAATAGTTTCAGCAGCATTTTTATAATCTTCCTTTGCTGTGTTAAAAATTTCTGTTTGTTTTTGAAGAACTTCTTGTGAGAGAATTTCTGCTTCTTTTAAAGCAAATCTAAAATCTATATAAGCATTCATAATTTCATTCTCATTATCCAATTGTTCTTTAGTATCATTAGAAACACTTTCATATGTATTCTTAATTTTTTCAAACCTTGCATGAGTTGTTCCTCTTCTAAATCTCATCCACCAATTGCTCATTCGTTCCGGGAAATCAATTTTTCCATCTTCAAGCTGAGAAATAATTTTTTTCGAATCCTCTCTTATTGTATCAAACATTCGAGTTATATCACCATATCTATCAGAAACATTTGTGTCTTGAACTTTATCCCTTACAAGGTCACTAAAAGCACTCAAGTGTCTCACAGTTTTTCCAATACTAACTATCCTTGCTTGATCAACATCAACTATATCATCTAGTAGTTTTGCTAATTGTGATTCTTCTTGCACTTTATCAAGAAATCCATATTTATCTAAGACTTCTACTGATTTATCAAGATATTTTTGAAGATTTGTCATTTTATTAAAAAATATATGAAACAACAAATTTATAAATATTGCGTTAATGTAACTATTATACAGTTTAGACAAAATAAAGCTAAAAAATGTCAGAATCAAAACAATCTTCAGTAACCCAAAATCTAAAGTTAGATGAATTCTTGAGAATGGTTGATGTAGCAACAACAATTAGACAAAAACAAGAAGAGATAAATAAACAACTTAACATTCATGAAGTTAAAGCTGAATTAAAAAAGAAACTTCAAGATACAGCTCAAATTAGCGGAGAACAGCTAACTGATTACCAGATTGAAACTGCTATCAATAATTATCTTGAAGGTTTGTATTCCTTTAAAGAACCTACTAGAGATTTTGGATTCAAACTGGCAGAAATCTATGCCGGCAGAGTAAAATTATTAAAAAAGTTTGGAATTCCTCCTTTAGTTGGCTTAGCTGCATCAGGATTAATTTGGCTTACGGCAGAACAAATAAATTCATTAAAAATTAAAACTCAAGAGAAAAATATTGAAAATGTTGTTGAAATTGCATACCAAGAAAAGCAATATCTTCTGAGAGAGACTGAAGAAACATTATCCTCTCCATTCGTAGATCAATTGCCATCAGTAGAAAAATCAAAATTACAATCACAATTGTTTAATTCTAGAGTTAAATTAAACTCAACTGATTCTTTCTTTCAGCAATATCGTTCAGATGGAACTACCGAAGATGATATAACAAAAGACAATTATAAAGAGGCCGGCATTCAGTTGGCCAGTATACAAGATTCAATCAATAGTACAAAAGAGGAAATTCATGATTCTAGATTAATAATACAAACTCAAGAAGGTTTAACATTAACTAAAAGAAATTTAGAAAATCTTATAGAAGAAATTCGTGATTTAAAACCTTTAGAGATCTTTTCTAGAAAAGCTGAGAACACATATTCTACTGGAATTGGAGAAATTGATAGAAGAAATTTAAATGAGGCTAAACAAAAAGAACAAGAATTAGTAAATATTAATAAGGATATATCGCAATATTTTGAATTATCTGATCAAACAGAGGTTCTATACAGAAATATAATAAGTATTGCCAAAGAAAAAGAAGCTTTAGAAAAAGGAGAATCCATTTACAAAGAAGCTAAACAATTTGTGTTATCTGCTGATGTTAGAAGATTATCACAAACAACTATTCAACTGCAAGATCTTAATTCTTTACTAAATTTAGAGTATACACTTAGAATCGTTAATAAAAGTGGCATAAAAAGCGGAATTGATAGATATTATACAGATAGCAGTGGCAAAAGAGTTTCAGGATATTATCTAATTGTTGAAGGTATTGATGCTGATGGCAATCCTATTCCTATAAATATACAAAGTGAAGAAAGCGATCAAATAGAAAAAGTATCTATGTGGGGGGAAAGAGTACCTCAAGAGGTGTACGAAAAAGTAAAGGCAGACAAAATTGATAATGGAATTATTAACAACAATATCATCGGTATAAAGAAAAAAGGCTACCAAAAAGAAAATATTACTATGCAAGGAGTAACTAAAGAAGGTCAAATAACGAAGTGGTAAACATGTCATCAAGTGGAAGCTCAGTTCATAAAAAAATAAAAGTAAAAATAAAGGAAGTTGAATCAGATTCAGAAGCATTAGCATCTAGTTTATATCAAATGGAACAACAATTAAGTAATTTAACACTTGAGAGAGAAAATTGTTATAGTTCCCTTGCTACACATTATCTACCAGAACTTGATGCTCAGTCAGTTCAAACCACTTTAAGAGAAGTAAGAGAATCTGTGCAGAAGGTTTTCGCTGTAAAACAAGAAAGAAGAAGCAGTCTAGAAAAACTTATGAAAGAAAACCGAGAAGCAGATAGTAAGTTAGAGGAAGAAATTGACAGAGTAACAGAACAAATTGAGTACCAAGCACAAGAAAGAGACAAAACTGTTGGATTAATAAGTGCTGAGCTTGAAAAAAATATAGATTATTCCGCTAGAGATAAGGATGCAAAGAAAGCAGAAGTAAGACTTAAACAATACAAACAACGAGTTGAAGAAGTAAGATTAGAATCTGAGAAAAAGCTTCCAAGTTTTGAACAAAACAAAATATTCAGTTACCTATTAAAAATTGGTTTTAAAACTTCCAATTATACAGGAAGCAGTTTAACAGAAAACTTAGACTCATGGGCTGCAAAAAAAGTTAATTTTGAAGAAAATAAAAAGTGTTATGATTTCTTAAAATCAATGCCAGAATTAATGAAATTGGAAGTTGAAAGAAGGCAAGAAGAACTTGATAAAGTTGTTGCAGAAATGGAAGAGATAGAGTCAATTACAGAGAAAAAATATGGATTACCAGAAATAGTGGAAAAAGCAGAGAAATTATTGAGTCAAAGACAAACTTTAATTGAAAGGGATAAAAAACAAGATGAAGAATACTCTTTATATATAAAAGAAAGAGAAGAAATAGATAGCAAAAAAGACCCGTATCACGTACAGGCAGTACAACAAATAAAGAATTATCTAAAAGGAGAGCAAATCGCAGATTTAAAGACAAGAGCAAGGCAAACAAGTGGAACAGAAGATGATAAACTTGTAGACAGAGTTGATCAAATAGACCTAGAAATACGAAAAATAAAAGATAGAGCTATTTATATTAAAAAAGAAAGAGATACCTTATCAGAAAAATTAGATGGTCTTAGAGAAGTAGAAAAAAGATTTAGAAGCAATGATTATGAAGGAAGTTATTCTTATTTCCCTAGCGATTTTGATATAAATATGTTAATATTAGCATATATGTCAGGAAAATTTACTACAAGCGATGTAAATGACGAAATTGATTCTTCTCAGCACACTAGAACACCCACTTATCATTCTTCGTCAAATTATAGCAGCAGCCATAGTTCAAGCTCATCAAGCTCCAGTGGTTTTGGAAGCTTTGGAAGTTTCTCAAGTGGTGGCGGAATTGGTGGCGGTGGTTTCTCAAGTGGTAAAGGTTTCTAGAATTATTAAGAATTAATTCTTATATGAAAGTACTTCTTTTATAGTGATGGGGCTACGCAGATTTGAACTGCGGCCTGGCGGTCCCGAACCACCAATACTAGACCAAACTATACTATAGCCCCAAATCTTTATATAAACTATATTATCTTAAAATATTATGAAACACTTAAATAAATATTCCGCTTTTAAGGAAACATCAATAAAATTAAGAAACACTGAGTTTAAATTATTAGGAAATATTAAAGTTTCAAGTTTTAACTTTCCATTATTTAAAATTGATATTAAAAGGGTAGCAATTCCAAGTATCTGCCTTTCAGCAGCTATTCATGGCAATGAACCAAGCGGCGTTACTGGAATGCTGAACTGGTTAAATCAAAACAATTATAATAATAGCATTAATTATAAATTATTTCCAATAGTTAATCCATTTGGTTATAACTTCTCCAGGAGAACAAATCACAATAGAGTAAATCTAAATAGGGAATTTAATAAGTTGGTTATAACTTCTCCAGGAGAACAAATCACAATAGAGTAAATCTAAATAGGGAATTTAATAAGAAAAATCCGCAAAAAGAAATTAAATTAATAAAAAAAGATTTACATAAAAACCAATTTGATATTTTTATTTCATTTCATGAGAATAATACAAAAGAAAAAGAAGACTTCTATATATACTCATATCCAAGCAAAGACTCTATTAAGTTCTCTAAATTCATACTGAATGGAATTTCAAATATAGCAAAAATTGACAAAAGAAAAGAAATTGATGGATATTCAGTTCAAAATGGACTTATAATAGATGATATGGAATCCTCATTTGAATTTTTCATGGGAAATAATAGCACAAAATCAAGCATTTGTGTAGAAATTCCATCAAAAATTTCAATAATAACAAGAACTGAAATTGCATATTATATTATACAGTTATCAGAAATGTATCTTAGCAAAACATTTCTATAAATACATATTACTAAAATTGGATTTTATAAAATCAGCAAAGTTCAAACTAATACATAATAAAATAAAAATAATAAACAAAAAATATTGTAATTTAATTATATGCCATAGTACTAGAAATTAGAATTTCTTTTTCTTAGCATAACAATCCCTGCAATAAACTGGCTTTCCTTCTTGTGGTTTGAATGGAACTTCACATTCTTGCCCACATTCAGAACAAGTTGCTTTATGCATTTCTCGCGGACCAAAATCTCTTCTGAATCCGCCCCTATTAAAGCTATTCATATTTTATTCTCCTATTTTACATAACAAACCTGAATCAGGATTCATTATGTCTTAAAATTAAGATAATATATCCTTTTAAAAAGCTTTCTATAGTGTGATTTATAGCACCCTATATCCACGTTTTTCTCTTATATTTATCATAATTTTTCCCAAATTTACCTTCTAATACTTTTTCTTCCAATTTAGCTCTTAAAATGCAACTAATAACTATAAATAAAGTAATAATGTAAAAGGTAATATCTGCTATTAACAGGCTCCAACCAATTACAGTCAGTGATAATCCAATATAGATGGGATTTCTAAATTTAGAATAAATTCCATAAGTAACTAACTTCTTTGGCTTAGGCAAAATACCAAATGAGTCTCCTAATGTTAATTTCCCTATCCACCAAAAAATTAGGCCAATAATTATTAAAAGAGCCTTCAGATAAAAAAATACATTTTTTTATAAAATTGAACAATCAGCCAAATAGCAAATATAGTTGCCAAAAATGGTAAAAGATTTTGCCACTGATGATATTTTAGCATCCTTTATGGTCCTTTCAGCCAAGTCTTTGTTGTTTCGTTTCTTTGACAAATACCCACGCAATAATTTACGGTAGAATAGCAGCAAGAACTCGTCTCCCATGTAATCCCATAACAATCACAATAAGTATCGATAGAACCTCCAAGATCACCAACCCAATAAGAACTAATCTTAGGCACACTAATATATATTACAATAAATAATAAAATCAACAAAATTCTTTGTGAGAGTTTACTAAATTTCACTAAAAATAGACTAAATATGTACGCAATAAAAATATTTGAAATGAAGAAAATTACAACAGAAGAGAAATTAATAAAGGGAATAGCAAATATACTCTTAGAAAAAATTGGAAAAAACCAAAATAAAACTGAAATAGTTATTGTTAATATTAGAACTCTTAAATTAGGCCTAAAAAAACCTTTTTGCATACAAAAGTAATATCTTATTTGATTTAAAAAACTTTCTACGTAAAAGAAATTTTTATAACTTACTCTTTATATCGTCTCGGATTTGGAATTGTAATTCTGAGGGCAATTCTGTTCTATCCAGCGGATAAAACAAACCTTTCGGATTTGGGTCAATAAATTCCCTACCATAGAAATATCTATGACTAAAATATCTTGGAATTAGATGTACATGCAAATGAGGCATTTCATTACCAATTATTGCTAGATTAGACCTATCATGATTGAATAATTCTCTTACAGCTTTATCCCATTCTGGAATTATCAAACTAAACAATTCTCCTCTTTCTTCAAGATTCATATCAATTAAATTATTTGCTTCTTTTCTTAGAGACCATGCAAAACACATTCCAATAAATTGAGATTGAAATTTATTTAAAACTAAATCCCAGTAAGAATAACTCTTAATCAATTGCTGCGTATAATCCATAAAATATTAAATTTAGATAAATATATAAATGCCATTTAGTAAATCAAAATAATGAATTTAATTCCAATCTTTTTCTTGATTTCAATACTAATTATTTCAAGTTGTAATTTACCCGAACTTAAAGATGAAATTAAAGATGAATGTTTGTCAAAAATAAAATTTTCAGAAATTCCAGAAAGTCCGATTACTGATTTTTTCTTAAATTCAGAAATTTTTTCAGAAACTGATGTCTGTGTTCTAAAGGAAAACTCAAAATATTCCTGGGTATTTGATAATAGCAAATATGTATACCTCAAGTCATCCTTGCCTATAGACGGAAGCGGAAATTTCCGTGGACCTGCATGGGAATTAACAGTAGAACCTTACAATTCCAATGGACTAAACTTCATTAAGTATCCATTTATCTTGTGTAGCGATCTATCTGCCTCCAGATATAATTCGTGGCACTTATCTGTAAAGAATGAGAATAATATACTATCTTTAAGAGCAGACTATGCAAGATCTCCAGCACCTAGCCCAAAAAAAGATATAAGCGCTGATGAATTAAAGATTGTTAATACTAAATTTACTAATTGTGATGATCAAAAGTTTATAGATATTAGTGAATTATAGGTAGTTTTTCAAAAAGAAATCTTTATAAATTGTTATAATTCTAAAAACCATTATGGCTGATACTATGACAGAGAAAGTGGTCAAGTTAATGGACCATCAAGATAAGATTAGAAACATATGTACATGTGCGCATATTGATCACGGAAAAACAACATTTTCAGATTCACTATTAGCAGGTGCTGGAATGATTTCTGAAGAACTTGCAGGAAAACAATTAGCTCTAGATTTCCACGAAGATGAAATTGCAAGGGGTATTACAATAGATGCAGCAAATGTTTCAATGGTTCACGAAATAAATAATGTAGAACATTTAATTAATTTAATAGACACCCCAGGACACGTTGACTTCGGCGGTGATGTTACAAGAGCTATGAGAGCAGTAGATGGAGCAATAGTCTTGGTAGACTCGGTTGAAGGAATGATGCCCCAAACAGAAACTGTTTTACGTCAAGCTCTTCGAGAAAGAGTTAAGCCAGTTTTATTTATTAACAAAGTTGATCGTTTGATAAAGGAAGTTAAGTTAACACCTGATAAAATGCAGGAACGATTTGTTAATATTATTGCCTCTGTTAATGCCTTTATTGCTGATGTTGCACCAGAGGAATTCAAAGATAAATGGCGTGTAAATGTTCAAGAAGGGAGTGTTGCTTTTGGATCAGCATTCCATAAATGGGCTGTTTCTTTTCCTTACATGAGTAAAGTTGGACTAACATTCAAAGATATTTATGAACACTATCAAAATGATAGTTACAAAGAATTATCTAAAAAAGTTCCGTTGCATAAAGTTGTCCTTGATATGGTGGTAAAACATCATCCAAATCCAATAGACGCTCAAAAATATAGAGTTCCAAAGATCTGGCATGGTGACATAGAAAGTCCCATTGGACAATCATTAATTAACTGCGATCCAAACGGACCAGTAGCTTTTGTAGTTACCAAAATAGTCATCGATAAGCATGCTGGTGAAATTGCTGCAGGTCGTTTATTTTCAGGAACAGTTAGACAAGGACAAGAAGTTTATATGAATATGGCTAAAAGATCAGTAAGACTTCAACAAATTAATATTTATAAAGGTGCACAGAGAATATCGATTGAACAAGCCAAAGCGGGAAATATTATAGGTTTAGTTGGATTAAAAGATACGTATGCTGGTGAATCTGTCTCAAGTGAACCAATAGAGCCATTTGAAGCAATAAAACACATTTTTGAACCAGTTGTTACAAAGTCAATTGAAGCTACAAAACCAAGTGATCTTCCAAGG
>JAGVZD010000052.1 GCA_018302805.1 Candidatus Woesearchaeota archaeon
TTTAATACTCTCACCTACTGAGAATTCTTTTTCATAATTTTGGTCATGGGAAATTAATTTTGCTTCAGCATCAACTAAATTTCCATCATTATCAACTATTTCTAAATCAAAATAAGTATTTTGATCATTGTCAGCGTAACCTACAACTATAGTTATCAGGCTTATAAGCAGACTTGCTACTAAGAAGATTACTCTAGTTTGATTTGATCTAATCGATTTTAGCCTAAATCTCCTTTTTTCCAAGATTTTGATCTCCTTTTACCTCTTTTGAACTTAAATAATGAAGCCTGCAATTGCCAATCTTTCTTGTAATAATTAATTTAGCCCCTTCTAATTTCATTAGAGCCATACTAGCAGTTATTCTTGAGACTTTAGTTTGAGAAGCAAGTTCTCCAATTGTAAGTCCTCGTGTATCTTCTTTTAGAATTCTCAATATTTGTGAGATTACTCGATCGAGTTTGTACATTACTTTATACTAACGCTTAGTATTAGTATTTAAAGTTAATGGTTTTTATTTATAATTATAATTAAAACTTATTATTAATAATTAACATTAATAGATAGTTAGGAATATTTAGATATTTAAGAAAACTTATGGTAAAATTATAATATGTAAAATCTCAAAGGATAATATAAAAAAATAGAAAATCTTCTTAAGATTTCATTTCTCATTTCTATATAATTTATCATCAAATGTGCAGACAAAAGAGTTCTCATTAACAAATTTATATGCAGAATGTGCTGCAGTAACTCCTTCAGCAACTCCTGTAATAGCTTGTTTAAAATCAGTATCTACAACATCACCAGCTGCAAAAATTCCGAGTATATTTGTGGAAGAATCGTGATGATTAATGATAATTTCCCCTTTTTCATTTAGTTTAACTCCTAATGGTTTAGCTAAATCAGATAAGGGTATATTTCCTATAGCACCAAAAACACCATCTAATTTTATTAAATTAGAACTCTTGTATTTTTTATCTAAAATTATATGCGTTACAAATTTTTCTCCTTTAATCTCAAGTACATTTGTACTTGTAATCACTTCAATTTTTTTATTTTGATAAACTCTTTTTTCATTAATAGGTTCTGGTCTTATTTTCTCCCCCCTGTAGATTATATAAACTTTTTTTGCATATTCTGTTAGTAATAATGCTTCTTTTGCTGCAGTATCACTCCCTCCAATAACTGCCACAGCTTTATTTCTAAATGCAAAACCATCACATAATGCACAGTAATGTGTACCTTTTCCTTCATATTCTAATGCACCTTTCATTGGCAGTTTTTTCCATTTAGTACCCGTGGCAATAATTATGGTCTTAGACCAATATTCTTTATTTTCATCTGTTTTTACTAAGAAACACATTCCTTCTTTTGATGTCTTTAAAACTTCAGTAACTCTTTCTTTTTTTATTTCTACTTTATCTTTATAGTCTAGAGCATGATCTCTAATTTTTTCTGCTAATTCTGGTCCTGTTAGTCTTTTAAATCCAGGATAATTTTCTACAACTTCGGTTAAGGTTATTACACCCCCAATAGGCAATTCATTACTTGAAGAATCCCCAAGAACTAGGGTTTGTAAATTTAGACGACCTGCATACATTGCAGTAGCTAATCCTGTAACACCAGCTCCTATTATAATAATATCATAGAGAATGGGCTTTCTCTTAGAAAACATTTTAACTCTCTTGGGCATATCTATTAGTATTAAATTACTTTTATTTAAAGTATTCCATTAAAAAATTACATACTAACTTTATTGAAAATAATACCGACTAGATATCCTGTTACGGCAGCCAACATTCCAATAGTGAGCATTTCTAAGCCTGATTTAAATTTCGTACCAACGGTCATCTTTGCCTTTACCATACCTGCAGCAAAAAGTGAAAATCCTGATAAGATTAATGATAATAAAATGCTTAAATTTACATTAAAGAAAAAAAATGGTAATAATGGTATAAAACTTCCCACTAATGAGCTTATGCCCACTATTAAAGCACTTTTTCTAGGATTATTATATTCTTTCTGAAGTAAGCCAAATTTTTCTGCCATTAGAGTTTTTAACCATATTTTCTTATCTCCAGTTACCTTGTTTACTATTGATTCTAAAAATTTGCCTTGAAAACCTTTCTCCTCATAGATGGAATAAATCTCCTTTTTCTCAAGTCTTGGGATTTTTTTTATTTCTTGTTTTTCTTTTAGTAATAAACTTTGATAATAAGATTGAGCGGCTTTTGTGGATGTATAGGCAACTGCTGCCATTGAAATTGATTCTGCAAAAGTAGATGATAAACCAGCCAAAATTACTATTTTTTTATCAAATGTTGCAACCGCAACACCAAGGATTAATCCAAGAACATTAACTACTCCATCTTGTCCTCCCAGGATTATATCTTTTAAATTACCTCCAGAGTGATTATGGGGTTCAGAAATTTTCAACAGTTTTCTTTTTTTCACAAGGTAATTAATATTCTTTATTATATAAAATATTCTATTAAAACTTATGCAAAAGTTTATATATCATATAATTTTTTTAATTTTGGGTGTTAAGTTGGACCATAATATGAATAATACAAATCCCGGTGAAATTTCTCAATACTGTTTAAAAAGAAATAAATCTCTATCTGAACTAATTGATCAATCTTGTAAGTGTTCTTATTGTGTTCAGGAATTTAGCTGTCCTTATCGAGTACCATTATCGGAGAAAGATAATTATCATAGAAGGTTGTCCGAGCCAATTAGCGATCACTTAAATTATTTGTTAAGATACCTCGCTGCAAGACCAAATAGCTTTAGTCTTGAAACTCGTGTTTATCTAAATGAAGTGAGTTACGAACTACATACCTATTCAAAATTAGGCTATGATATCGAAGAATTTAATAAAAAATATAAGAAAATTCTTCTTCGAAGAGATAATAATATAGTATCTAGAATACCCCGTCTCTCTAGGTGATTGAAGCGGACCCGGTGGGATTTGAACCCACGACCCACAGCTAGCCTCAGAATTTTAGAAGGCTGTTACGCCAGTTTTACGTGTTTGCGCTATCCAAGCTGCGCTACGGGTCCACAGAATTATTTGCTGTCATTGTTTTTATAAAGTTTACTAAATTATAAAGTATTTCAAAGGAATAGTTGTTATATTAAATTTCATTAAAAATCATATATCTGTGAAGATTTTTTTCATTATTTATTTTATCCAGCTTTTTTTCCATAAACACAAAAATTTTTAAATCAGAATTAAAAGTAGATATTATGGATTTAAGAAAGATAGAAGAGAAATGGATGCATAAGTGGCAGAAATCTAAAATTTTTGAAGCAAAGATTGATAAGAATAAAAAAAAGTTCTTTTTTTCAACCCCTTATCCATATATTTCTGGAAGTCTTCATTTGGGGCATGGAAGAGCTGTTGCAGAAAGTGATATCTATTGCAGGTATAAGAGAATGAGTGGTGATAATGTATTATTTTCTCTTGGATTCCATATAAGTGGTACTCCGGTTTTGGGTATATCATCGGCCATTAAAAATAAAGATCCTAATAGAATCAAATTATATGAAGGTTATGTCTCTGCATATGAAAAAGACAATAAGAAAGTAAAATCTATTGTTAAATCCTTTGAGGATCCAAATAAAATTGTTGAGTTCTTTATTCCTAAGATGATTAATGAATATAAACAACTCGGCTTAAGCATTGATTGGACAAGGTCATTTAATTCAGGAGATGCAGAGCATCAACAACTAGTTAGTTGGCAATTTGAGAAATATAAAGAAAAGAATTACTTAGTACAGGGTAAATATCCAGTCTTATATTCCATCTTAGACCAGAGTTCTATGGGAGAGGATGACATACAAGATGGAGATTCAGATCCAGTTGAGAAACAAGAGTTTACATTACTTAAATTTAAGTATGGTAATAAATATTTGGTTGCTGCTACTTTAAGGCCAGAAACTATTTTTGGACAGACCAATTTATGGATAGATCCTGCTGTAGAATACTTGGAAGCAGTTGTAGATAATGAAACGTGGATCTTAAGCGAACAAGCTGTTGAGAAATTGAAGTATCAGAAACATCAAGTGCAAGTGATTGGGAAATTTAAAAATAAATTATTAGGGGAACATGTAGAAGCACCAGGAATAAATAAGAAGATAATTATTTTGCCCTCTAGGTTTGTGGATCCTGATAGAGGTACTGGAATAGTTACATCTGTTCCAAGTGATGCTCCTTTTGATTATATCGCTCTTAAGGAATTACAAGAAAATAATGATGAATTAAAAAAATATTTTAATGAAAAGGAAATTCATGAAATTAAGAAGATTGAAATAATTCCAATAATTAGGACCCAAAAATTTGGAGATTCCTCTGCGCAAAAAATTATTGATGGGCATAAAATTAAATTCCAAGATAATTCAAAATTAGAACAGTTGACTCAACAAGTTTACAAAGAAGGATATCATAATGGAATTCTGTTAGATAACTGTTCTATGTATTCTGGAATGAAGGTTATTGAAGCTAAAGATAAAATTAAAAATGAATTAATTAAAAAAAGATTAGCAACAGTCATGTATGAAACTTCAAGGAAAGCATATTCAAGAAGTGGAGGAAAAATCATCGTGGCTATTTTAGATGACCAATGGTTCTTAGATTTTAATTATGGAGACTGGAAAAAAAAGGCATTTGATTGCCTAAAAAAGATAGATATCTATCCAGAAACTATGAGAAAGCAATTTGAAGATAATTTTAATTGGCTTGATAAAAGGCCATGTGTCAGAAAAAGAGGTTTAGGGACTAGATTTCCATTAAATAAAGATTGGGTAATTGAATCACTGTCAGATTCGACAATTTACATGCTTTTGTAGGGAACTTTAAAACAAGCTACAATTAAAACCAAAGTTAAAGAAAATGTGCTTAAGGATTTACGAGATAACTTTGAATATTGGATGCCTAATGATCATAGACATACATTTGTTTTGCATCTACCTAATCATTTATCATTTATGATTTTTGCTTATGCTGCTCTATTTCCTGAAAAATATTGGCCAAAGAAGATTACATTTCATGGACTGGTAATAAGTGAAGGTACTAAAATGAGTAAAAGCAAGGGGAATGTTATTACTTTGCTTGATGTTAAAGAGAAATATGGAGCTGATGTTTTTAGATTTTATATAACTTATTCTACAACATTGGAAAGTACTTTTGATTGGAGAGAAAAAGATGCTGAAAATTCAAAAGAAGTCATATTAAAGTTATATAATGTAATTGAAGAAGCAATTAGAAAAAGAAAAAAAGGGAAAGTTAGAGATTTATATGTTTCTAAAATTAATAAAATAATTAAAAATTCGACAGAAAAAATAAGTGAAATGAAATTAAGGGAATTTAACAGTTTGGTTATTTTTGAAATGCTGAGGCTGGTAAAAAATGCAAAATTGCTTATGGATGCGAAAGAGTTAATGGCTTTTTATGATTTGATTGTGGAAAAATGGATTAAATTAGTCAGTCCTGTTTGTCCACATTTATCAGAAGAATTATGGAGTAAGTTAGGAAATCGAACATTTGTCTCATTAGAAAAATGGCCAAAGGCGGATATAAGTAAAATAAATGATAAATTAGAGAAAGAAGAGGAACTTGTAGATGAACTAATTAATGATATAAATAATATTTCTTCAATTATCATAAAGAAAGGTGGTAATATATCTAAAGTTTATGTTTATGTTATACCTAAAGAACTTGAATTCTATAAATCAAATTTGGCAATTATTAAAAAGAAAACCACTGAGGTGGAAATTTTTTCTGTTACTGACAAAAATAAATATGATCCTCAAGATAAAGCTAAAAAAGCCAAATTAGGAAAACCAGCAATCTTTATTGAATGATTATTTATGGAATATTTAAGTTATATAACTTTAAATTGAGTTGAAGTTAAAAAAAGATTTATAAAGGTAGTTTCTTATTGATTTCTATGCCAAATGATGAAACTTTTTTATTACTAAGTCTTGAAGAGCAACAAAGTAAAGAGTTAGCTCAAGTAATTAGTAATGAGACTGCTAGAAAAATTTTAGATTATTTGGGAAAGAAAAATGAGGCAAGCGAATCTCAAATTGCTGAGGCCTTAGATACACCAATTTCTACGGTTCATTATAATGTACAGCAATTACTTAAATCAAAATTAATAGAAACAAAGGAATTTGAATGGAGTGAGAAAGGAAAGAAAATTCTCTATTATAAACTTGCTAAGAAATTAATTGTAATTGCACCAAAGACATCTGACAGTTTATACAACCAATTAAAGAATTTAATTCCAGTTAGTTTATTTACTTTAGTTACTGGTGGTATCATATATTATCTTACTAGAGCTTCTGATAAAATTAACTTTAGTAAACAAATTTTTTCAGAACTTATACCTGCTGCAGCTGATAATGCTGCTGATTCTGGCGCTTTTACTGAAAGTGCAATGAAAATTAGTGAAAATCTTGAAGCAGGTCAAACTCTTCAAGTAGTTAATAAAACAACCGAAATAATAACACAAACACAAAATATTACAAATGAACCTTTATGGTTTTTTATTGGAGCTGGTTTTGTTATAATTTTAATGTTATTTGTAATTCTAATTAAAAGAAAAAAATTGAGATAATTAATTTTATAAACTCGGTGGCAGATAGAGTGTGATATAATAACAGTAAAGGCTATGATTTCAATTTGGGTTGGTATTGTTTTTGAATTTTATGAAAAAATATATTAATAACAAGACTATTATTAAAACAAGTATTACAAAGCCCTTAGAGATCATGTCTTGAAGTTCATTAAATTTATTCTGAGGCTCAATTCCAGTATCTGATATATCGGGTGGTTGGGGTGTTTCAATTACTACATCTTCTTCTGAGCTATCAAATTTATTGACACAACCAGGATCATTAAGATCAATTTTTCTATCATTATCATTGTCCTCTCCATCAGCACATCTAGTAATTGGATTTATGGGATCAATTTCATTTTCGTCTGCCCTACTACTGCACCCAGGATCATTTGGATAATCCTTTTTTCCATCATTGTCATTATCTTTTCCATCAAAGCAACCAGTTCTTCTGCTGCTCCCACCACCTCCACCTCCACCGCCACTGCTGCCTCCCCCAGATCCAACCGGGGTGGTTTCGATACAAAAGCTGTCGCTTACAGTTATATTTTTACTTGTTTCACCGAAATTTTGAAATACCTCATCAGTAACATTTTCATTGTCGACAAGGAAATCTATGATTTGCCCAGAGGTTCCACCACTTACAGTTAAAAAATAGTTACCATTAATAATTTGTGAGTTATAATCAATATTATTGAGCTTAGCTACTACGTTATGTCCATCTGGAATTAATTGATTACTAAGGCATTTAACTTGACCTTCAAATTCATGAAAAGTTGGCGGTGGTGTTGGTGGTGCCCTTCCAATTATTGTTGAAGGAAAAATGCTTTCAATTAAGAGAAATCCAATTAATATAAACAAAAGTGTTACTGATATTTTGTTTAAGGTGTTCTCCTTTTTTAATATTTTTTGTTTATACATTCTTATGGATTAAATATTCCTGGATTATTTAAATAAATCCAATAACCAACTCCTGGTTGGATTAAGTCGCTTGCATTCATTTGTGTATATTCATTATTAATATGGTCATATTTCCAAATAGAATCATAATCTAGATTTTGCAATGCTGATTGAACAGTTATTGTATTCATACCTGTAATTCCTATCAAATTCCAACCTTGAATTAATTGCTTTTGCACATTATTATTTACAGTACCCTGAAGAGTTACTGATGCTGGACCTTTCATCTTAATTATGTAACCCCTTAAAGTTGAAATAGTAGTGAGTGAAGATGGAGCATTTGGATTGGCTCTAAATATACCCCAACCAGTTGGATCGTAAGTATAAATCCTTGAAATTTGAGGTAATATTGAACTAAATAATACATTGATATTATTATTCTGTAATTCAAATGGAACTGAAATAAAATTGTAGCCTGAATTTAGATTATATGTTAATTGGCTAAAATCACCAGTAGTGCAACTATTTGTATTAAAGGTACATGAAGCAGAGCAACTTAATGTTCCACTACTAAATCCAAGAGATTGACAGGTTTGGCTAGCTAAGTCAGATCC
>JAGVZD010000063.1 GCA_018302805.1 Candidatus Woesearchaeota archaeon
AGCGAAAAATGAAATAGTGATTTTTGTAGACTCTGATAGTTTTATTGATAAAGATTGTGTAATACATTTGGTTAAATATTTTTCAAATCAAGAAGTTGGAGCTGTTTCTGCGCATACTGATGTATTCAATAGAGACATAAATTTATTAACACAGATGCAAGGTGCAAGATATTTTATTGCGTTTAAGGTTTATAAGGCTGCAGAATCTATTTTTGGTAGTGTAACTTGTTGTCCTGGCTGCTGTTCTGCTTATAGGAGAAAATATCTAACAAAGATTGTTGACAAGTGGTTAAACCAAAAATTTCTTGGAGTCAAATGTACTTTCGGAGATGATAGGAGCTTAACAAATTTTATAATTAAGAAATATAAAGCAGTTTATTCACCAGAAGCCAAAGCACATACAGTTGTACCAGATACATTCAAAAAATATTTCAGGCAACAACAAAGATGGAAAAAATCATGGGTTAGAGAAACCTTTATTGCAAGTTCGTTTATGTGGAAAAAAAATCCTTTAGCCGCACTATCTTTCTATTCTTATGTATTCTTAGCACTTAGCTCATCAATAGTATTTTTTAGAGCAGTAATATGGAATCCATATGTGACAAGAGCTTGGCCAATTGCATATTTATCAGGTTTATTACTAATGCTTATGTTACATGGTTTGTATTATAGAATTAAGGTTGGCAAAAGAGCATGGTTTTTAGCAATTCTAAGCTTTTGGTTTCACACTATTTTATTAATTTGGCAATTGCCTTGGGCCATTATAACTATTAAAGATTCAAGGTGGGGTACTCGTTGAAAAATGTATGCGGATATATCATTAAATAAAATCATGCAAATTCTAAGCTTAACAATAATTTTAAGTTTAAGCGTGATACTAACTTTAAACCTAGAAATAGGATATGTAAGTAACGCTAATTTATTTAGTTCACTCATAAAAAATAATTATGAATATTTAAAATATAAAAGTGATATTTCTAATGGTGGAAACGCATTTCTAGTTACTGGTTTATTTTCAATATTTAAGAATGATGTTGGAGAGGATAGTTCAACTGAGACCGCAAATCTAGTTCCCGTATTATTATACCATGGTATTTTAGATAAATCTGATGGAGAAAATGTTCTATTAAAAGATTTTAAAGAACAAATGTTTGCGCTGAAAAGAAATGGATGGAACACAATAACCCTTGAAGAATTGCATGGATTTATAAATGAAGGGAAAAAGCTACCTGATAAATCATTTTTATTAACGTTTGATGATGGGAGAAAGGATAGTTATTATCCAGTAGACCCAATACTAAAGGCTTTAGATTATAATGCAGTCATATTTGTGATTACAAAATACTCTTTAACACAGTCAAGCAAGTATTATCTAGACAAAAATGAATTAAAAGAAATGTTAAAAAGTGGTAGATGGGAAATTCAGTCGCATACAAAAGAAGGGCATACTTTTTATGTAATAGATCAAACTGGAACAAAAGGTCATTTCTATAGCGACAGGTTATGGTTGTCAGATAGGAATAGACTAGAAACTGAGGAAGAGTTTACATCTAGAATAACCAAAGACTTTCAAGAATCAAAAAGTGAATTGGAAAAATACTTAGATACTAAGGTAATTAGTTTTGCTTACCCTTTTGGAGATTATGGTCAGAATTCAGTTAATTACTCAAACGCAACTAAAGTGGTATTGAAAACTATTGCGCCCATATACCAAATGACATTTTACCAAGCTTGGGGGGAATATTCCCAAAACTCACCCAATAATAAAATCCTTGTAAAAAGAATAGAAGTTGATAAGGATTGGAACGCTCAAAAATTATTAGAAGTAATTAATTCAGGCAGAGAAAAAGACATCACATATACAGATAATTTTGAACAGGATAGTGGATGGGTTACAAGGTGGGGCGAAACTTTAATAGATAATAATAAATTACAAATTAAATCAACAGAATTTTCTAGTGGAGCACTTGTCTTCTTAGATGGTACTCAACATTGGACAAATTATCAGTTTAATGCCGAGGTGCATGCAATTAAGGGTGAATCAATCACACTAGTTGCAAATTATAAAGACGAATTAAACTATGACTCGTGTGTGTTCTCTACAAAATATGTTAAAATTGAGCAAATTATAAATGGCACTAAGAAAATTCTAGTTCTGAGAAAAGGAGCTTCTACTTTTATAGGTGCAACTAGAGAATTAGGCATTAGTACAAATAATAACCAATTGTCATGCTCTATAGGTAACACCATAATTGTTAAATCCAAACCACCATATACAGTTAAAAGTTCTGGTGGTATCGGTTTTAAGATTTGGGATCCAATATTAAATAATAGTGAAATAGAGATTAAGAATATATCTGTAGAGCCAATTACTCTCTAATCATTATCTTTTATCATATATTTCACTATTAGATTATGCTTAAATATCACTAAGTATTATAATATAATAATAAAGAAGTGGTGATAATTATTTACTTAAAAAAGATATTTTATTTTACATTAATTCTAGTGATATTATCATTAAATAAATCAATTTCTGTAGAAGCAAATCCTCCTGCAAATGTCACATCATCTTATATGAATCAGGTTCTGAAAGCGCATCAACTAGTCCTTATTTTTGGTTAAATTCAGGAGCAAAATTAATAATTGCAAATGAAATAGGAAAAACAATTCAAAATGAATTACCAATTAATGATTATTGGAGATTACTTTATTTTAATTCAAACCCAATTGATACTGATAATGGACTTCATCCTCAAAATATATTTAGAGTGTTAACTAGAAGTAAATGGCAAAATGTTAAGCAAATTATGTCATTTAAAATTACAAAAGATGAACTAAGTTCAAGTCCTAATAGAGATTCACATAATGGATTATTACTTATGACTAGATATATAGATAGTAATAATTTATACTATGCTGGTTTAAGAGTTGATGGTGCAGCAGTAATTAAGAAAAAAATTAATGGGAACTATTATACTTTAGCTTATAGAAATATCTTTCCAGGAACATATAACAGATTAACAAACCCAAATTTACTTCCAAAAAATACTTGGATTGCTTTAAAAACAGAAACTAAGAATAATTTAAATGGAAGCGTCTCTATTAAATTATACATGGATAATGGTTTAACTGGAACTTGGACTTTATTATTAAGTGCAACAGATTCTGGAATTGGTGGTTCTCCAATCACAAATGAAGGTTATGCAGGAATAAGAACTGATTTTATGGATGTTTACTTTGACAATTATTGGTTAGTAAATATTTAGAAATCTTTAAATTCTCATTTTATCTTATAAATTCATGAAAAAGGCAGCATTATTATTTATTATATTAATTTTTATCCAAGGATGCTCAAACTCAAATAATAATATTAAAATAACAAATATTCAAGAAGGAGGTTTAAAAATGAAAATTATAAGTAGTAATTTTAATAATAATGAAGACATTCCATCTAAATTTACATGTCAAGGTCAAAACATAAGACCTAATTTAAAATGGTCAGATTTCCCTAATGAAACAAAAAGCTTTGCAATCTCTGTAATAGACCCAGACGCTCCAGTAGGTAATTTTGTTCATTGGTTAATTTATAATATTCCTTTATCAGTTACAGAACTTAAAGAAAGCTTAGAAATTCCAGAAAGTTCTATAGAAGTTACAAATGGTGCTGGTAAAAAGCAATTTATAGGACCATGTCCTCCTTTAGGAAAACACAGATATTTCTTTAAAGTCTATGCTTTAAGTGTTAAAGAATTAAATAATATAAACTCAAATAATTTTATAGAAAAAGTAGAAGAAAATTCAATAGCTTCAGCAGAAATTATAGGATTATATCAAAAAAAATAAAAGAAAAATTAATTTTTATTAATGGCTAACTTCTACTAGCAAATCTTTAACTTTAAATCCTAGAGCCCCGGTTCCTAGTATTGTAGCTGTATTAGTAATCTTATTTATTGTTATTGTAAGAGTTTCATGTCCTTCTGAGCTTCCATAATTCCATTTCCAGTACCTAATGTTTCCGGAAGCAGTCAATGTTAATATTGGGTTAGAATAATGTTTACCAGTTATTTCATATTCGCCATAGATTCTAAAAGGTATTGGAACTACACTATTGTCATGGCCCATAGTCCTTATATTAATTGTGTCTCCTATTGTAGAAGTCCAGCTATGCACAAAAGTTGAGCTATCTACAAAAGTTGTGTCTGCCCAAACATAGTCTAGAATTCCTCCACTTCCTTTTGTGTCATATTCAGCTGCTAGAGCTGTAGTTGCCACAACTAAAATAGCTATAACTCCTAAAAATATTTTTTTCATTTGTCATACCTCCATTTTTGATATTTACAAAAGACAAATACACATTATAAATAACTTAATATTAATCTATCAGTAGTCATTTAGAAATCTTTTAATGAAATTACAACTTGCATCAATAAATTATAATAATTACAACTTAAAAATCAATAAAGAAAAACTATCTAAGGAGCCATTAAAGTTACAGCTAAATCATTAGCCTGGAAGTTTATATCTCCAATCCCACTTATATCTACTAATCTTGTATGCTTATCAACAATAATTGTTATTTCTCTAAAGTTAACATTATTTCTATTATAACTTCCATGACCTCTATACTTTATTATAATTTCATCTTCACTATTATCTATTAATCTTGCATTATCCATTATAATTCCTAACCTTTGGTTTCTAGGCCCATGTAATTCTAATGTACTTTGCCCTTGTTCTCTTTGATTATTAGAATAATATAAGCTTAATGAATTTTGTGAATTCAATTCCTGTCCATTTACTAAAGATCTTGTTCCTCTTGCTCTTATTGAGAATCTATCTCCTGGCCTTGCTGGAGTAATTATATTAAACAATTTTTCATCACTTGAAAATACGTGATCATTACTTTCTATTATTAACTTAGTTCCATATTCCCCAGGTCTCAAATTAACAGGCGTATCCCAAGTAACATGGAAAATTAAATCTCCTCCTGAGAAATAACCATACCCAAAAGTTCCATTTACATTATTTCTTGTTATATGTATAGAACTATCTGGATCTAATGGAGCACTATCACTTCCTTTTTGCCTTGTACATGAAAAACTTCCATCTTCAAAAACCATACATCTAAACTCATCAAAATTACCTGCTCTACTTCTTATTATTAAAGTTGTATCTTCTAAAGGCAATTGTTCTGTATCTAGAACATTAACAACAATATCATAACTTAAAGTATCTCCTTTATTTGTTGTAGGAATATCTGTTATTGTAAACTCTAAAGCTTGAGCTGGTCCTGCAACAACTAAAAGCAAAATAACAATTAAAGCAAAAAAGCTTCCAAGAATCCTCTCTTTTCCTAGCATATTCATAATTTCACTTCTTTTCAATCACTATTTATTTTATTTTGTATTCTTAATATTTAAACATAATTGTTGTCGATCTTATATAATGTAAAAATGGTGTTTATGGTAAATATTATTCTACTACAGCCATGATTTAACCTTTATTAGTAATACTATAGCTTGTATTTATTATTTTACTTTATAGTCTTTATATTAAAAAATTCAAATTTAAAATAATTAGAATCAATATCTACAACTTATATAATAAATTTATAGTATAGTACAACAGGTTGTATTGTATCTGTAATATAATACTTATTCTATTTACTATTGCTTAGTAGCTTAGATAAATTTTAAAAACTATAAAACAACACCAATAATGACAAAATATGCATGATTTAAAAATAATAGATAAAATTTTAAAAGAAGCTTCTAAAAAAGGCAATATAAATATATTGAAATTAGAAGTTGGTGAATTATCTGATGTTTCTCCATTAGAATTAAAAGAACATCTAGAAGAACATGTTACTTATAAAATTGATGTTAACTTAAAAAAAAGTAAGGTTAAATGCAAATGTAGTTATATAGGGCCTGCAGAAATACTTCTTAAAGACCATGGTATATGTTTATTTAGATGCCCTAATTGTAAAAATAAACCAGAAGTTATTGAAGGTGGAGAAATCAAAATCATAGGTGTTAAATAAATGTGCTTAGCTATTCCAGGAAAAATAATTGAAATTAAAAATGATATTGCATTAATAGATTATGGGTCAGAAAAAAGGCAAGCAAAAATAATAATTGGCGATTTCAAAATAAATGACTATGTAATAGTTCAAGGAAAAATAATAATTGAAAAAGTTCCTGAAGAACAAGTTCAAGGTTGGTTGAATTTATTAAAAAATGGAACCTGAAGTTTTATTCCTTAAATATGCATTTCCCTGTGCCTTTATAATTAAGCAAAGAGGCGAAATTAGTGATTTTGAACATCAAATTTTAGAAGATGCTGCTATTAATAATAAAGTTCTTGAAAGAAAATTTCTTGAAAAAATATTCTTTAGAGCATTTGAAAGAATTGAAAAGCTTACCAAAGAACTTAATAAAGATAAGTGGGATTATGAAGTAATTAAAGAGTATTTTACAGATAGACATAATTCAATTATAGATGAAGGTATGTATTCTTATGCAAAAGCGCCAGAATCATTGAAAAATTTATGTAAGGTTCATAAAGCAGAAATTATCCAAATAAAAGATGATTCATTAATTGTTAAATATAATAAAGAAAAGTTAAGACCTGTTATTAAATCTCTTGTAAAGAATGTAAAAATAGGGGATTTTGTAACTATCCATTATGGGTATGCTGTTGAAAAACTTTAACTTTGTCTCTAGAATATTCACCAAATAGAACACTAGCTATAATGCCAACTAAAATTAGTACCATGCCAAATAATTCATTAATTGAAATATTATAATTACTAAATAAGTAAGATAATAATGTAGTTATCGGAGATCCTAATAATAAAATCGAAGTTGCAACTGATACCTTAATATATTTTAGCCCATTATAGTAAGTAATCACAAAAAATAAAAGTAATACTGAAGTTAGTAAAATCCAAATTACATCATTATAGGTTAAACTTGAAATAACATTTATTTTATTTGTGAATATTAAAAACAATAAAATAAAAAGTGATCCAAAAAACATCCTCCCCAAAGCTACTAAATTACCGGAAAGCTGTTTTAAT
>JAGVZD010000064.1 GCA_018302805.1 Candidatus Woesearchaeota archaeon
TGTTAACATAAAAAAATCAAGGGGGAATAGAAAATGTCGTCGATACTTGAATATAATCCAAACAAACATATAAAATTAGAGGAATTAGAAAATCTTTCAGTATCTCCTAATTTATACAAAGATGTTCCCATTCATCAATTAAATGGTTCCAAGTATGCGGACCGTTTAGAACTAGGTAGAACAATTTATAAGAATTTGAATGCAAAGGGATCAGTTAAAGAGGGTCTTACTATAGATAGGTATTTCACAGATGGTCAGTCAGATCCTTTCACATCTGTGGGCGATTATGAACAAAGACATATATCTATTGATGCCAAAGATGGTAAAGTAATTTTCTCGATGGATTGTGAATTTCCAAAAAATTGGAATGAAATATCAGGTCAGATTGCAGCCAGTAAATATTTTTTTAAACCTCATAAGCAAGAATGGGGAGAAAAAATTGAAAATGTAACAGGCAAATCATTTGAATATTCTCCGATTCATTTGTTTAAAAGAGTTTCAAAGTTTTTTGCGGAATCAGGTCAAAGATATGGATATTTTCAAACAGAAGCAGATAAAATTTTCGAAGATGAATTAAACTATTTACAGATAAATCAGATGTTTGCATTCAATTCTCCAGTTTATTTCAATGCAGGATTATATGAATCCTATGGTATTAAGGGATCTCCAGGAATTAATTTTGTCAGAGATCCTGAGACAGGTGAAGTTTCTAGAATAGAGGATGGTTGTTACATAAGACCTCAAACACATGCTTGTTTTATTAAAGGACCAGAAGATAATCTAGAAAGTATTGTTGATCATGTTAAAACCGAAGCAGGTATTTTTGCAAATGGTTCTGGTATAGGTCATAATTTACAATTAAGAGCTGAAGGTGAACCATTATCAAGCGGAGGTAAATCTTCAGGACCAATGAGCTTTTTTGCTCTATATGATGCAGTTGCAGGTACAATTAAATCAGGAGGTAAAACTAGAAGAGCTGCCCGTATGACCACAATGAGGCAGCATCATCCAGATATTATGAAATTTATTGAAGCTAAACCTAGGGAAGATTACAAAGCAATGATATTGATGAAAGCTGGAATTGAACCTGGTTTTGAAGGTGAAGCATATACAACAGTAAAATTTCAAAATACTAATCTTTCAGTCAGATTAAATAATCAATTTTTTGAACAAGTTGCTAATAATGGGGATATAGAATTGCGATATATAAAGAGCGGTATGATTGCAGGAAAAATATCTGCTGATAAAATGTTGAAGAAGATAGCCTTTGGAAGCTGGAGAATTGGTGATCCCGCAGTTCAATATGAAGACGAAATTCAAAAAATGAACACATGCAAAAATTCTGGTATGATAAATTCAACAAATCCGTGCTCTGAATATTCATTTTTGGATGATACGTCCTGCAATTTAGGATCATTGAATCTACTTAAGTTTGCTGATTCAAATGGTAAAGTGGATGTAGAATCATATAAACAAGCCATCAGAATCGCAACAATTGCATTGGACATTGCAAATGAAGCTGCTTCTTATCCAGATCAAGTGATTGCGAAGACTAGTCCTGAATTCAGAACTATAGGCTTAGGTTATGCCAATTTAGGTTCTTTAATAATGAGAAGAGGTTTGGCATACGACTCTGAAGAGGGAAGATCCTTGGCAGCAGTATTAGCAGCAATTTTAACAGGAGAATCTTATGTAACCTCATCAGAAATGGCTAAGAAATTAAGTTCATTTACTCATTATGAATTAAATAAAGATTCTATGATGGAAGTAATGACTCTCCATAAAAGAGAATTAGATAAATTAAACTCAAATAATCTTGAAGATAGAGTATTACAAGAATCCGCCAAAGATATTTGGAATAAAGTACTGGAACAAGGTAAATTAAATGGGTTCAGAAATGCTCAAGCATCTGTTCTGGCGCCAACTGGTACAATAGGATATTTAATGGGGTGTGATACCTTTGGTGTTGAACCTGCTACAGCTTTAATTATTACTAAGCATTTGGCTGGTGGAGGTGACTTAAATTTAGTTATTGAAGAGATACCAAATGCCCTTAGAAATTTAGATTACACAGCACACCAGATTAAGGACATCAGTGATTATATCACAAAAAATAATGTTATTGCCGGTGCCCCCCACTTAAATCCATCACATTATTCTGTGTTTGATACTGCATTTTCTCCTCAAGTAAACGGAAGAACAATTCCATTTGAGGCACATGTAAAAATGCTAGGTGCTACACAACCATTTATCTCAGGGGCCATCTCTAAAACAAATAATTTACCTGAAACAGCCACAGTTAAAGATATTTATGATGGTTATATTCTGGGACATCAACTAGGTTTAAAAGCTTTATCAGTCTTTAGGTTTAATAGCAAACCAGTTAGTGTTCTCAACTTTGGAGAAAATCCATTTAAAGAACTTAAGAGAGGGGAAAAGAGAGAGTTACCTCAACAAAGAAATGAATATAAAGTAGAAGTCAAAATCGGTAATACAAATCATCATATATCTGCAGGTGAATATGAAGATGGAACAGTGGGTGAGATATTTATAAGTGCATATAAAGAAGGGTCTTCTATGAAAGGTCTTCTTAACAGCCTCTCAGTATCAATTTCTGATTCACTTAAAAGAGGGATAGACTTAGAAGAGGTTATCAGGAAGCATGTTGGTCAAGAATTTGAACCTAAAGGATTGACTGACCATTCATCTATAAGAATAGCAAAATCAGTTGTAGATTTTGCCATGAGATGGTTAGCTGTTGAATACCTAGGCAAACTAGAATACACAGATAATCCCGATGTAGTTAATCTTCAAAATCTTAGGGGAATTAGAAATGGTGCAACTAGAATTTACAGTAGAAATAAAATAAATAACTGGGATTATGATAATGTTATTAACGATCCGGAGCTTGGAGGGTTTATAATAAAATCAGATAATGAAGAACAACAAGTAATATCAAATTTAGCAAATAATAACTCAATAAAGAAAAATACACAAGGCATAGTTTGCAAAACCTGTGGGAATATGATGGATATTTTAAAAGCTGGTTGCTACAGTTGCCCAAACTGCCAAACAAGTACTGGTAGTTGTGGGGGTTAGTCTTATATATTATTTCTTTTTTTAATATTTATGGTAACAACTGTATATAGGGCTATAGCGAAATTGCAAACTATTCCAGAATTATCTAATATTAATTTGCTAAGGGCCTATGATAAGAAATTTATCAAGCAGAACGAAGATCCAAATAATATTGGTGTGCTAAAGAGTATAGAAAGGCAATTCACATTAGTTGTTACGCATGATTCTAATTTTCGCGGGCCAGACAACAAAATAACTATAGAAAGAAATGGAAGTATTATATTTCCACCTGTCCCGTTTCCAGAATTAAAAGGTAAAAATGTCATTTCTGCATCACCTTCATCAAAAATTCATAATTATTTAGTAGAAAGATTCAAAATGCACCTAAAAAATGAAGAAGCAACATTATTAATCGGTTTTGATTCTTAAATGCTTTCGCAAAATTTTAATAGTGTTTGACTTGTTATTTTTATGCAAAAAAATGAGGTGCTTTCATTTTTTCAATTATTTAAATTATACCGGGATAGGCACAATAAATTAAATGACCCATCTGAAAGAGAAAAAATTGAACTGGAAGTTCTTTCTAAACTTCAAAATGCTAAATCAGCAATATTCATGTACTCAAACAGATATAAATCCCCAGTTAATTTTCAGCAATTCCCTCTAACTGTAGATTCTCTGGAAGGAATCACATTCTGCATAGACAAAAAAGATCAAAGTTGCCCGGAAATTTATATGTGCTGGCCTTTTTCGTCATTAATAAATGTTAGATCCAATATTTTAGATGACTTAATAAAATTAGATAGAGATATAGCTACTAAGAAATATTTTCCAATATCTAACTTTGTATATATTTCAATATTAGAATATAGGGATTAGAAACTTTTAAGTAAGTTCCATACCGCAAGGAATTATGGTTAATATTTATATTAAGAGCTATGGATGTCAAGCTAATATATCTGACTCAGAGGCTATGGCGGGTATTCTTGCAAAGAGTGGCCATTTTATAGTAAATAACGAAAATGAAGCAGATTTAATCTTGGTTAATACTTGCTCTGTTAAAAATAAAACAGTTTCAAAAGAATTACACTATATTAAGAAACATCTAGTAAACAAAGAAGTAATTGTTGGAGGTTGTTTGACTAAAACAATTAATCTTAGGAAATTAATTCCTGAAGTTGAGGCAGTCTTCGATACAAATTCAATTTTGCAAATTAAAGAAATCTTAGAAACTAAAAAAGACACATTTTCAATAAATAAAGATATTCAAAGAATTAATGTTCCAGTTATCAGAAAAAACAAGCAGACTGCAGTAATTCCCATAAGTCAGGGTTGTTTGAATAAATGCACCTTCTGTGCAACAAAATTATCTAGAGGAAATCTAATTTCTTATAGAATTGGTGATATTAAAAGAGTATTAGAAAAAGCGGTATTAGACAATTGTAAAATTATTTATTTAACAAGCCAAGATAATGGTTGTTACGGATTTGATATTAATACCAGTTTACCAGAATTACTAAAAGAATTGGTTTTAGTTAAAGGCAATTATAAAATTAGAATTGGAATGTCAAATCCATGGCACGTTATTAAAATCTTAGACAATTTAATTGAGTCTTATAGAAGTGATAAAATCATGAAATTCTTACATATTCCCCTCCAAACTGGTTCTGATAAAGTTTTAAAAGATATGAAAAGAATTCATTCAGTTCAAGATTTTAGATTAATATTAACAAAATTCAGAAACAAATTCTCAGATATTACAATTAGCACAGATATTATTGTAGGATATCCAACAGAAACAGATACTGATTTCCAAAAAACAATAGATGTAATACAAGAATTTCAACCAGAAGTTTTAAACATCTCAAAATATTCCCCCATGCCTAGAACTTTTGCAGGTAATTTAAAGCAAATCCCAAGTGAAGAAATTAAAAGAAGATCTAAAATTCTTACTGATGTTTATAATGAATATAAAAAAAGAAATTAAGTTGCCTTTAATGCTTT
>JAGVZD010000033.1 GCA_018302805.1 Candidatus Woesearchaeota archaeon
CTAATATGCAAACTGAAGAAGAACTATTTAATAGTGCTATAAAGACTCAAGTTAAAGAAGGATATTATGAAATATCTTTAAACCCAGGGACTTATGTAGTAATGTTAAGAGAAGTTTATAGTCCATACACAAACATTACAGTAGAGCCGAATAAAGCAACAACTCAAGATTTTTCATTCCTCAAATGTTTAACATATTAACTAGAATAAATCAACTACTCTAATATAGGATATTTCTTTACTAACTTTGTCTTTGCCCAATATTTCCCAAAGCTAAATCTATCAGAATTAAAATAAAATAATCCTATAAATATAATTAAATATATTATATGTTCATCAATAATAGGATTATGATCTGGAGGGATTAAAGCTAAGAACATCAGAATCATCAACAATGCTCCGCCCAATGATGCAATCCTAACAAAAATACCAATTATCAATGCCAATCCTATTAAAAGAATACCTATCATAAAAATCCAGTCAATTAAAACATTACCTGCCAAACTTTTATAAATTGAGGCAAATGGTCCATGTGTTCCAAACTCTAGAAATCCAGAAGTTGGACTTACACCAATTATCCAAGACTTATCTTTGGCTGTATTAAAACTCAAACCGAATAGTTTATCAAGAAAAGCCCAAAGTAATATCCAACCAAGTACCAGTCTCAAAATTGACCATATTAATTCTTGTTTGTTACCTTTCACAATATTATTTGAAATTACATATTTATAAAATTAACTATTAGAAAACTATAAAAATAACTAAATTATCTATAATTTATGCAATTTAAACATAAAATAATATTTTTTATAGCACTTTTCTCAGTTATTTTATTTGTATCAAGTTGCGTTCCAGAAACAGGAGATCCTTGTTCTGGTTTTAAAACTCAAGAATCTTGCAAAGATCTTGACCAAGATGTTAAATGTAAATGGATTAATGATCAATGTTTAAGAGTTTCAGATAAATGTGAAAGCTGTCAGAATCTTAAAACCGAATCTGAATGTCTATATAATGATGAATGTAATCTTATATGTGACTGGAAAAATAATGAATGTATCGAAAAGGAAATTCCGAGAGACATTGATCCTTTATTAGCTTGTAAACAAGATTCAGACTGTATACTTGCGCCAAGAGATGTTAGTTGCTCTATGTGTTCCCCATGCAGAATAGATGTATCAGATTATATAGCGGTTAATAAGAGTAAGTATAATGATTATAAATATAAACAGTGGGAACAAATTTGTCCAACGTTCTTTAATTGCTACAATAAAGGATTTCCAGAAGAATGTCAGAATTTCTTAATATGTCCTTCTTGTGCAACAATAAAAGATAATGATGTTTATGATGCTAAATGCATAAATAATGTGTGTACTAAATTAGAGAAAGAACAAGTTGCAATAGATGAAGGTGCATATGGAATTATTCAATATGGTGAAGGAGACTGTATGCCTCCAGTAGTTGAAGAAAGAAGAAGATACACAAATTTTAACGGAGATGTTTATTTTGTTAGAGAAGATGAATTTCTTAATGGTATAATAGAAACAGACGAAGCATTTGTAAGTAAAGGTTTTAAAACATCAGTGAAAAATGGAGAATATAGAATAAAATTAGAGACAGGTGATTATAGACCCATATTAAAAGGAGTTTCGCAGTCCAATCAGAAAATTTTAATTCAAGATAATAAGTTCATTAAAAAAGATTTTAAATTCTTTAAATGCTTAACCCAATAACTAGCATCTGTACAATTTGACACTACTAATGTTATTTTTTAAATCACTGCCTTCTTCAATAAATGTCATATTATCTATAAAACTTCTAATTTTAGGGTTTATCCTATCAATTGCTAATTTATCAATTATCAAAAAACAATTATCAATATTTTCTAATTCTTCCAATGATACAAATGGTTTACCTGTATAAATGTCATGTGTCATATTTAAGATTTCTTCCTGTCTTCCAGACAAACTAAACATTAAACCATAATCCGCTTCCTTGAAATAAATTTTACTAAGTACAGGATAGGCGTCAATAATAATCTCATCCTTATAATTATTTTCTATATATGAATATGTTTTTTTAAAGTCAGGTTGGGGCGTTAAGCTCTCCAATTCATAATTGTCTTTTGGAATAAAAGTAAAACCGCTTAAAAGCACAATCAAAGTTAAAATTCCAGTTGCAATATATTTAAACTTCTTAAAGTAATTTGAAATAAAAACAATTAAATAAGCTGCAAATATAAATAATATTGGCAGTATAAAAAATAAATATCTGTAATGCATCAAAAATATAAAAAAACTTAATATTAAAAGAGGAATAAAAAAAGAAATAAACAGAAAACTTGATTTCTTAAATTCCCTAATTGAAATAATCATTCCAATCAATGAAAAATAAAATAAGATCTCATGACTGAACCTAAGAAAATAAATGTATTTCAAAAAATAATTTACATAAATATAATTATAATCAGTAAAACTTACAATTAGTAAATAAATAAATGGAATAGATAAAATGAATAATGGGATTAAAAATTTATTTGTGAAAATAAATTTGAAATCTTTATAATTTAATATAAAATAAACAAGATAAATTAAGATTAAGCTAAATCCAAGACTGTGGGTAAAAATTGTGACCAAAGTTAACACTGAGGTTAATATAAAATATTTTAATTTCTTATTATTGCTAAACTTATAAAAAAGGAATAAGGATAATAAAAAGAAAAATTGCAATTGTGAGTACATTCTAGCTTGCCTGCTCCATGCAATTTCTATGCTCGAAAAAGTTACAAACAATGCAGCAATAATTCCTATTTTCTTGCTATAAACTTCCTTCCCAAGAAGGTATGTAATAATAATGCTTAATATCCCAAAAATTAAAGATACAAACCTTGAAGCAAAAATAGAATCATTAAATATTTTAATAAAAAAAGCCATAAAATAAGTATTAATTATGCCTCCTCCATAAACAAAACCACTTTCTAACCTAGGAATTGCATATTTTAAAGTTTGAATGGCTGCATTTATTGAAAAACCTTCATCAATCCAAAGACTTTGTTGACTTAAACTATAAAATCTTAAGAAAAATCCATATATAATTAGAATAATCATTAATAAATAGAAAATCAGATTCTTAAGGTTTTTCATGCAATTATCTATGGGAAAATAACTATAAATATTTCTAAAAGGAAAATAAGCCTAAATTTTATTTCAATTTATATAAAGGTAGAAAATATAACCAATAGATTTTTTTTTGCTATAACTAGGCTTTTTCCCTTATAAACATAGATTTTATAAAGGCCTATATCTATCTAAATACTGAAAAAATGAGGCGGAAACCAAAATATTTACTTCTTGTAATCATATTCATCTTAAGTACTATATCCTTAAATGTCAAAGCAGGAACAGCTCCATCGTTAAACGCCACAATATTTCAAACTCAAGGCATAACAATAGTTCCGGGAAATTCAACCGCTACCTATACCTTGAATATATCCGTTCTAAATTTTGGTACTGATGTAGCAGCAAACCCAAATTTAACTCTGTTCATGCCATATGGTATGTTGAATAATACTGCAGGCACTTGTAACGGTCCTGGTGGCTTTTATGAACTAAACAAAACAACAGTTGCCTGTAATATTTCTATTGGGGGGCATATCTTAAATAGATCATCAAATAGCACTCAAGTTGTAATAAAATCATTAATTTCAAGTTTTCAAAATTATACAAGTCTACCATTTACAGTTAATGCTTTTTGTACTAATTGTACTGCTGGTATTAACTCAACTAATACAACCTTTATCAATACTATGCCATTCTGGAGAAATCCTAGACCTAGAATTAGTTTAGATTATATATTATCAAACACTACAAATTCTACATTCTTAATTGATGGCTGGCATCAGTCAAGACCAATATATGAAGTATGGCTGCCAGTATTTTCATTTAATCAAACTTCAAATAGGCCAGAGCCAGCTAACTTTTCTTATGGAGATATAATTTATGCAGACAAATCATTTATGGAAAATCCAACATATATGGAAATGTACAGTTTTTCCTTAAATTTCACATTAATATTTAATCACACAAATTCGGCATTAGGTGAAGAAAATGTAACTTATGTAATTAGCGCAGGAGGCTATAATACAACAGCACAAAGCCTTAGGCCATTACTAATTCAAAGTTTCAATTACACTGATTTGAATAATCAAAATATTACCCAAATAATTGCCGTACCTGCTCCTTCAGGATTCACAGTATATTATAATAACTCGATATTTACAGATTCATCCTTATTGGAAATTTTTGGAATAAACATTACTTATATTCAAGTACATGGTAATATATTGATTGATGAACCTGCTAGAAGTAAATTTTTAGAAATAAGAGCCCCATCAACTCTTGGTAAATATTTAAACTTTTCAATTAAATTCACATTATTGTATGCTGGTTCTAATAGTCCAAATACTATTTCACCTATATTTGTTACAAATCAGATTGTTGGCGGTTTTGATCCAAGAAATGGGGATGCCCCTCCAAGACCAGGTGATAATATTACAATGTCTTATATTGCAGATATTAAAAATACCTTAGCAAATTTCACATTAGATGGAATTAAAATTAGATTTTTAACTCCTATAAACATAACAACAAATAGTTCATCATTTAATATGAGTTCAAATGACCAAGTTTCTTGGTATGATGTGAATATATGGAATAATACCCTTAATAATGGTATTATTATCAGAGGATTAATTTGCAATTCTTTCATTGATGCAATTGGAGGTTCAACAACTTCAGGGGATAATATAACTATGTGCTTTAATACATATGATTTTAATTTGAGCGCTCCTCAATTTAATTATTGGTCCTCTGGATATAATACAACCAATATAACGGTTAATTCAACAGCTACTATGAGTTTTCCGATATTAGAAGAATCTGACTTAACCCCAGATACCCCAAATTCAGCTAATATATATAACGCTACAATATCACTGAGTCAAGCTGGTAAATTAAACCTTACTGCCGAAATTCCAGGTTTAACATTACAAGATGGAATCACCCAGGTCTTAGTTGATGGTGACCCATTGTCAAGCGGTAATTATACTCATGGCAGTTTCCTAGTTAACTCATTAGGTCAAGGAACTCATACAATATCAGTGTCCTATACAAAGGCAAGTAGTGCTGCATCCTCAGGAAGTAGTTCTGCAGGAGGGGGTGGAGGTGGCGCTGAAATTAGGAAGGTTTTCTCAATCATGAATCCAGGATCACCAACATCGTGGAATATTAATGATGCTAGCATTGGTTTAATGTCAATATCAATTAATGTAAAGGAAAAAGTTTCTGGTGTTAAGATAATAATAAATAAAAATCCCCCTGATTATTCAAAACCTTCAAACTTAGATGTATTTAGATATTTCTCTATATCAGCACCAGCCCTAGAGAATAAAATTAAAGATGCTACTATCAACTTTGAAGTTAAGAAAGAATGGATTTCCCGTAATAGTGTTGATCAAGATAAAATTTTCTTGTTAAGATATTCAAATAACCAGTGGCAAAAACTTGAAACCAAGAAAATTAAAACCGCTCAAACTTCCATTGAATATCAATCAACTACTCCTGGGTTTTCTATATTTGTAATAGGTGGCGAAAAAACCTTAGTAAACAATTTATTACCAAAGCCAAAAGTTACTGGATCACAAATTAAAGATATTCAAAAATCACCATCTGATAATCAAGAATCATCTAGAAAAACCAACCTCACTTCATTAATTATTATAATCCTAGGCTTAATTATAATCATTGGTTATTTTGTTTACCAAAGAAAACAACATTTTAAATGGAAATCATAAAAGAGGTGATATAAATGAAAAAAAATTTAGGGAGCAATGATAGGACAATGAGATTTATTGCAGGGATTATATTATTATTAATAGTATTTTTATCAAATAATATAAATCTCTTCAAAGCCATTATAGCAATTTTCGCTATTATTGCAATTGTTGAAAGTTTCATTGGCTATTGCCATTGGTATAATATTGTTAAAGTTAACTCAGCAGTGAAGTCAAAGAAATAATTAAGCTATTCTTTTATTTTTTTCTTTTCTCAATAATCCTGCTATTTCAACCCATGGCCCACCTTTGAGCTGTATTAAATCCAAATTTTCATCAGCTAAATCAGAAATCTCATGTGGAAAATTAATCCAATCATCAACTTCTTCAACATAATAATCAGGAACTAAATTATTCTCATTTTTATCCTTTCTCCAGTATAATACTGCAAACCTAACACTATTAGACACTAATCTTAATTCTTGCATAATCCTTTCAAAAGTTCTCCCCTCATCTATAATATCCTCTAATATTAACACCTTATCAGTATCTCTAATTCTTTCTTTTAATGAACCCAGGCCCTCAAATTGTACCTTTTTTCTTTCGCCAGGCCTATTATAAGAACTTGCCTTAAATGATGTATGGTAAAAATCATTATGACCCACTGCCTTATATAAATCAATAATTGTAGGGGCAATAATAGAGCATCCTCCTCTGTACACAGAGCCTATAACATTAGGAAAATATTTACTTTCATGAATATTTAGAAATAATTCTGCAGTATCATTATATACTTTTTCAAGCGAAAAAAGTTTCATTCTATTTATTACATAAATAAAATTAAAAAGATTTCTATAATTTTTTTAGAACAACTTAGCATTCATATATTCAATACTTTATATTTTCACTATTTAATAGTGATTATATAATAAAGAATCTAGGGACTTTATTCATATAGTCAAGATATTCCTTGCCAAATCTTTTAATTAATTCTTTTTCCTCAATTAGAGAAGCAACATAAAATCCAATAAATATATAACCTGCATAATATAAGAAAAAATAATATCCTGACAATAAAGCAATTGCTAAATCAATTATGAGATACTCTACGTATCTTGGATGTCTGGCATACCTGTAAATTCCTTCAGTAACTAAAACCCCCTTATTTTGATTTCTTAATTCTGCAACGCAAGTCAATTTCAAATATCCTAACACCTTCACAACTTTCATGTCTATAATTATAGCAATAATTAGAAATACAAATCCCAATGCTTGCAAATACAAATTGGTATTGAATTTTGTCGACAATATTATTTCTCTAAATTTATATACTCCAACAGCAGAAATTATCCACAATATGCCTAGGCTAAAGTAAGTAATTTTCTTTAATTTATTGGAATATTTTAATGCAATAATATGAAAAATAATAAGCCATATCGGTATTGGCAATGAAAAAGCAATTAATATTAATAAAAAATATTCAATCATAAAATTATAGTAAGTTAGTAATATAAAAATATTATTATTTATTAAATTTCATGAACAGATCCAAAAAGTGAGACAAAGAAAGAATCTGTCTTATGAAATTCATTCCTATCAGGAAGCATTCCGCAAGAATATTCAATTTTAACTATATAACCGAAGAAAAACTTGAAGGAATTTGTTATTCCACAACCATCGCAATTAAAACCACAACCGTCAGGATAATTTTTCCATTTTTCCTCAAATTTTGTATTCACTAAATTTTCAGCAAAACTTTTTGTAATCCAAGGTGACCATGCCAATAAGATTAATAATAAAAAAATCAATAATTTCTTCATAGATTTCTTAAATTCAATCTATATTTAAAACTTATTGTATTTACTTAAAATTAAATTAATCCTTTTATAGTCCTATTATTTTCAAGTAATACCTTTCCGTCATATATTATTCTTATATTCAAAGAATGAACCTCACTTTTCTGGACTAATCCTAAACCAAAATCCTGTAAATCAACACTATACTGATGCACACCAGTATATCCCTTTCCAACATATCCAATTTCCTTTAAATCCCCATCAATTATAGTCTTAGGTTCTTTGGATCTTTCAATGAATTTGATTAAAGACATAGTTCCCTCTTGATTGTCTAAACTAACCAATACAATAGATTCTACAGGAAGCATACTATCTTTGTCAAGGAAAATAGTAACTTTTGAACTAACCATCTCTTTATCTTGGTCAACAACTGCAAATCCAGTTATTTCGGGTTTAATTATTAAAATCAATGATAGTACCACTATCGATAAAGTTGGTAATAAATAAGGTAGAAATTTATTAAATTTCATAAATAAAAAAATTAACTATTAGTATAAATACTTTTCTCACTTTCTAAACAATCTTTCATTTTTAAATAATAAAAAATTAAATAATTATATAAACAAAAATCCTCTCAAAGAAAAAATTCAGTTGATCCAATTTCTTGAACTTATATTTATATTTTCTAAATAATTTTAGTACATCAGGAGTTAAAGAACTAAAAACAATCAAAATTTTTCCATTTTCATTTAAATGTTTTTTAGCTTCTTTCAAAAATCTTTCAATTATTTCATTTCCTTTTTTTCCACCACTCAAAGTTAAACTAAATTCCTTATCAACGTCATCTTTAGGCAAATAAGGCGGATTAAAAATAATTAAATCAAATTTTTCTTTAATATTACTGAACAAGTCAGAATAAATTGCATTAATTCCTTTTTTCTTGCAATAATTGGCAGCTTCTTCAGAAATATCCGATGCTAAAACATCATTGGTGTTTTCTAAAGCAGTTAAACTTTGAATCCCACTGCCACAACCCATATCCAAAACTTTACCCTTAGCAAATTCCTTAACATATTTATTTAATAAGAAAGAATCATCAGCAGGTTCATAAATCATTGTACATTATCATAGTACTCTTTAACTCGTTCAAGTATTGTTTTCAAATACATTTCTTTAATTCTTTTATCAAATATAACAGAAAGAGGTTCAAATTCAGTAATTCTATAATCGTTTTTTATTTTTTCAACTAAATAAACATCTCTCAATCTTTTTAATTGTCTTCTGACATTAGAGGCTGCTACTCCCTTCAATGGTAATTTATATTTTTTTCTTAAGTTTATTGTCTCTGTTTTAACTTCTTCTGAACTTAACAATATCTTTTTATTCCGGGATTTTAATAATACTTGTAATATATCAACAATAATATCTCTTGAATCACCAGGTTGTAATAGCCCTGTAGAAAGACATAACTTTCTTACTAACTCTCTTTTATCTTTAGTATATGGTTTTTCGTATCTCCTTAAGGTCAGTTCTGCCAAAGGAGTATCTCTTGATATTGTCTTAAGCATGCTTAAAAGATATAATCATTAAATTTAAATAGCTTATGGTTATATATTTTCTAAAGATTCCTTTAAAAAATCTATTTATAAATCATAAATATAGTTTTATTTTCAAATATGGACACCACAATTAAATTAGAAGATAAAGTAATAGACTTAAGTTCATTTCAGATTAGATCGAAAGTAACAGAATCTGACTTAGAAGCATATTATGATTCTATTTTTGGGTATATTCATGAAATAAGTGATTATTTTGAAGATCAAAATGCATTTAACAAAGCTATAATTGATTCAAATAATTCAAAAAGACCTAAATTAATCTCAAGGCAATTAAAATATCCCTTTTTATGGGAATTAAGACCTTCGATGGCACCTTTGAATATTTTTAGGCCAGCAACAAGGAGACTTCACGGTAAATATTTTTTTGGACCGCAATGTTTAATAAAAATATCAAAGCAAGAGCCTGCCCAATATATTGAAAAACCTCTAGATTTTAGATTACATGAAGACATAGAGGAAAAATTTAAACAATATCCAAATTATGAAGCCATTATAGAAATTCCAAATGACAGTAATTCGCATCTTGCAAAATCGAGCACCTATCATGAAGCTTTGCATTATATTATAGCAAGATATCAAGTTGAATCAGGTAGAGATTTTACAACAATAAATGTTCAACAGAATTTATCTAAACTTGATAAATATGCTTTGAAACATCTTACAAATGAGCTCATAGTTGAATGTTTAACAGATAAGCTTTTGTGTCATGATCCAGATGCACAGTTTGAGGCGAGGTGGCCTATTTATTCATTCCATAATGGGTTTAGACATATTACCGCAGCAGTTAGCGGAATTACTATAGGCTTAATTATTGGTGCATCAATTTATAATCCATATCTACTTCCGTTGATATTAGTGCCAGAAAGAATCAGAGATTCTATTTTATATCAATATAAGCAATCAAAGAAAACTGATTTATTGCAAGAAATAGAGTATCCACAATTTAAGTTATAAAATTAATAAAAAAATAAAAAAAGAATTAAATACACCTACCTGCAGAGCATTGTGTAGTATTCTCGGTCATATTATTGCAATTTGTGCTCCAGGTTTCGGCATATGTAACATTACCATTAAAATTACATCTTCTTTCATATAATAAAGTTGAAGTTTTGCAAAAATCATTATATAAATATGTAATATTGCTTAAATCTACACCAGATATATTTCCGGTAAATCTTGCATTCAAACCGCCATCACTATCAAAACAAGTTTGCACTTTTGAAGCAGATACATAATTCCAAGTGTAAGCATACACCATAGTTGCTACGAAAGCAACAACAATAACTCCTAAAACAATTTTCTTATTCAAATCCATCTTTTTTATCCTCCATTTTTTTCAATAAGTTTATTTGAAATTTTCTTATTCAAACAATATTTTAAAATAAGTCTCACTTTAAAACATTTGCCAAAAAAAAAATAACTATTTGAAACTCTATTTTATAATTATAACAAGCTTTATATATAAGTATGAAGGCAAAAGGCTAATGGAATTAGTAGCATGTTTAAGCACTGGAAAAGGAACATGGGGTCATGTTAATAGGTTAATAACCGATGGCTCTTGGGAAAAAATTATTCTAATAACTAATGATTATGGTAAAGAAAATTTCTCAAAAGATGATAAAACTGAGTTAATCTCAGTTAATATGAATCAGGGTTTAATTGAGCTTCGAGATGATATATTTAACAATTTAAAGGGTAAATTTAAAGATACAGAAGTAGCAGTAAATTTTATTTCTGGTGCAGGTAGAGAACATATGGCTTTAATAAGTGCCTTATTGAAACTGGGTATTGGTATAAGACTAATGGCTCTAACAAAGAATGGTGTAGAAGAAGTTTAATCAGATTTTATTGTTATAGTTCCACCAGTACTTTTAAATTCTCCGCCTTCAGTAGCATAATTAATTGAAATTGCCCCAATATACATATTATCATTCAAGACATTATATACTGGGCATGAAAATGTTGCAGTTTCCCCGCTATTTAATGTATTGACTCTTGGATCACATATACTTTCTGTGCTCACAGTTAATGAATTTACGCTATAGTCCCATTTATTTTGCAAAGTCAAAGTAAGAACATTACCTTCAAAATTTGAAGAAAGGCATTCAAATCCTTCAGTGATTTCACATTTCTCTGGAATAAAATTACCTGGATTCATAACTCCAAAATAAGCCAAGGATCCAATAGCAATTAATATTGGTATAGAAATTAAGAATAATATGCAAATAACAATTCCAAAAACCATCAATACTTTTTTCTCCTTTGTCTTTATTACATAAGTTCCAGCAATCCTATCGTGAAGTCCCTGCTTTTTTGGATGCCATGCAATCATTAAATAACCAATACCTAAAATTAAAGTGCTTATAATTTTCCCAATATATCTTAAAATTGCAGTTGGAATCCCAACATATTTATTACTTTTATTCACTATTTTTAATCCCAATATTTTTTTGCCAGGTGTTCCTCCCCTTATGCCATCTAAATATAGGATCAAAATTAAAAATATTAGATTAACTAAATATATCAAAGCATTCATCTCTAAGAAATACACAATTAATATATTAAATAAAAGATTTGGAATACCAAGTATTATTAAATCCCAAAAACTAGCGGATAATCTATACCAAAAGCCAGCATACTCATATCTTTCCTCGTTTCCTGCTTTAATTTTGGGTTCATTAGAAATTTTTCTATTTGTTAAAGAATAAATTGCCTCATCAACAATACTAGCAGAGAATCCATTATTTAATAATGTATTTTTAGTTTGTTCTAAACTGTACCCTGCCTTGAGACTCTCTTCAAGGTATTGTAATAACCTTTGATCAATCATAATTTCTTCCTGAAATTAATATAAGCATAGAAAATGAATAATTGTATGAACATATAAACAATTGCTGATAAAATTAAAAATATCAATGCTAAAATTATTCCTACCATGATTTTCATCAGAGTATCTGTTTTAATAACCCAAAAAATACTTGCTTGCATCGGTGTATTGATAAAGAAATTAGATATTAAGGTTATTCCAAGTATTACTAAGGTTAAAACTATTATATCTTTCATCTTTCCTTTAGTTAGTTTAAAACTTTCTTTAATACTTGCAGACGCAGACTTATTATCCAAAAAGATTATAGGATTTATAAAAAATAATTTCAATGCTATATAGATAAAATAAATAAACGATATAATCAAGGATAAAAGAATTAAGATTATAGCCAAATTATCATAATTTATATAAGTAATAGCGGCTAAAATCCATAAAACTATCAAAGGCAAAGCAATAATAATTAATACTAACAGATTTAAACCAATAAATCTAATAAAGAATTTATTTGCAAAAGAAATCATATGATGGTAATTTAATTCAATTTTTTTAATGTTCATAGAAATTAATGCAAACATACAACAGCTAAAATAAAGATTTAGAATTATCCCGATCGAAATAAAAATAATTCCAAGAACAATGTTTTTAACAGTGAATATTTCTGCAAATTTTTCAGTAGAATCTTCAGAATTTTCCAATATTTCAGGTTTATCAACTAAATCTTTATAAATTCCACCTAGATCAGTAAATCCTAAAAATATTAGGAATAATAAAAAAGGAATTATGATCATTATTATCACTGGAAGAATAAAAACTTTATTTTTAATAAGTTCGTCCCAACTTTTATTGAAGATTTTTCCTATTTCCAAGATACTATTTATATAAATTATAGGTATATAAGATTAACGGAAAATAAAAAAAAATTAGAAATTAAACACACCTACCACTAGAACACATTGTGGTTCCATTTACTATACAAGTTCTATTTGTTGATAATGGCATATAATCCTGAGAGTACCAACCACAATAGTATTCAGTTAAATATGTAGTATCTATACAAGTATCTGAGAATGAAAAGCTAACACTTTCATCGTCCCCAGTTACAATCCCAATAGTGTTAACATTTATACCCCCATCATTATCATTGCAAAAATCTCTTGGGCTTTCATCATCATCACCATAGCTGGTACACTTACTATCTAAATAAAGATAATCTATGAAACCATCACCATCATTATCTAATGAATCTTCACATTGTCCAATTTCACTTGTATCACTAAAGCTTGAACAACCAGGATCACTTGCATCAGCCAAGACGTCTAAATCACTTGCATCATCTACTGAGTCATCACACATTCCATCTATCTCGTTATTGTCTGCATAATTTGCACAACCGAGGTCACTTGGATAATCTATTAAGTTGTCTCTATCCAAGCTATCCAAAGTATCATCGCAAGCTCCATCAATTTCATCATTGTCACTATAACTAGAGCAGCCTAGATCATTAGGGTAATCTGCTATGTTGTCAGTATCTAAATTATCAATTGTATCATCACAAATAGCATTTACTTCATTTGAATCTGTTACAGAAGTGCATCCAGCATCACCATTACTAAGTCTAAAATCAGCAACTGCGTCTGCATCGTTTACTTCATCAAGACCATTGTCACAAACTAAAGTTGCACTTATTTCTGTGTTATCTCTTGAATTACTGCACCCTGGATCATTTGCATAATCAACCAATCCATCATTGTCATCATCAATTCCATTATTACATACTTTCGGGGCAGCAAAAACAAAGCTTCCCACAATACCTAAAACTAGTACAAATGCCATCAAGGTGGCCATTTTTCCTTTTTTATCTATATTAAACACCTCCCTTATATTCTTAAGTTTTTTTAGTTTATCTATATAAATGTATTTTTACCTACCATAGGTGAACTGAATTAAAACACAAAATTTATATTACTAATTAGCTTTAATTTAATTATGAGCATATTTAAAAATATCTTGTCTCACAATGAATCTCTTTTTTTAGATCCGATGGCCTTAGATTTAGAATATGTGCCTCAAATAATCCCATTTAGGGAAAATCAGCAAAAATACATAGCAGAATGTATAAAACCACTGTTAAGTAATAGGGATGGAAGAAATTTACTAGTTTATGGATATTCTGGAATTGGAAAAACTGTCGCAGTAAAGCACCTATTAAATGAGTTAGATAAAGAAACAGACGATGTATATACAATATATATCAATTGTTGGAAAAAAAATACTGAATTTAAAATTTTAAAGGATATTTGTGATCAACTGAACTATAAATTTATTGCTAATAAAAGTTCTGATGAGTTATTTGATGATATTAAGAAATTAATTAATAAGAAATCTGCTGTAATCTGTTTAGACGAAATTGACAAAATAGAAACCACAGAAATAATTTATGCTTTACTTGAAGACATTTTAAGAAAAACTCTTATTTTTATTTCTAATGATAAGCAATGGTTAGTTCAACTAGATCCAAGAATTAAATCAAGACTTAGCATAGAACTCTTAGAATTTAAACCATATAATTACGAAGAGACAAAAGAAATTTTAAATCAAAGAATTAATTTGGCTTTTATTCCAGGTGCTTTTGATACAAACGCAATAAAAAATATAGTAGATAAGACATTTGAATCAAATGACATAAGAACAGGTATATTTTTATTGAAACAGAGTGGTGATATTGCAGAGTCAAAATCTAGCAGAAAAATTAATCAGGAACACATAATAGATGCAATCTCAAAACTTTCTAACTTTAATTTCAACAAATCAACTGATCTTATTGATGAAGATAAAATTGTGCTTGACTTAATTAAAAATAATTCTGGAAAAAGCATCACCGAAATTTATGAGATATATAAAGAAAAAGGAGAAAAATCATATAGGACATTTCAAAGAAAAGTAGATAAACTTAGAAGAACTAAATTGATTAGCACTGAAGAAATTAATGATGGCACTAGAGGCAAAAGCACAAAAGTAATTTACAATAAAAAATTGAACGATTTTTAGATATATAGACAAAATACCTTTTCAAGGGACATTTTAAAATGAAAAAATCAGAATCAAAATGGAAGTTAAAATTTAGTCAAACTGGAGTAGATATATATGTGTTAGATCTATCAGATAAAGTGTTAGAATACAAGATTGAATATATGCGCTATAATAAAAGAAGGTTTGAACTTGCATTAAAAACTTATAATAACAAAGCATTATTGGCTGACGCTAAATATTATCCAGATAATTTAGAATCAGATGATCCTGAATTGATTGTTACAAGAGAAGATAGAAAAGAGCTCTTAAGACTTAAAGTAATAATGGAATCACCAGGTTTGAAAACAAAAGATAGGACTGGATTAGATATCTTACTTGAATCTTTAGAATTTGATCGCTAAGCAATAAGAGCTTCTGATAATAATTTTCTAATATATATTTTGTATTCAATAGACACGCGACAAGCATGCGCGTGAACTATTTATAATAAAATTCCTTAAAGTAGGTAAGGAGGTGTTAGAAATGGTCGATTTAAGTGAAGAAAGAATACACAAACTCTTGAGCGAGGTCCTTCAATCCTTGCCTATAGATGAGGAAATAGGGAGATTTAGGAAATGGAAATAGATGTCCATTCAAGGAAAGGTCGGGCAATATTACTTGATAATGATGAAATAGAAGACTTTGAACAAGGATTTCTAGAAGGGTATTTTAGTTAAATCCTGTTGCTTTTTTCATTTTATTATTGCCGTCAAAAAATCTAAGAGTTTTATTTGCTTCTTCAATAATAGATGTTAAGTCTTGATCCTCTCTTAATCCCTGTGTCATTTTAAAATATATACTTTGGGCATGTTTTGCATGTCTTCTCATGTAATAAGCTGAATGAATTATATCCCATATATTTTCTGGAGAATTTGTTGGTATACCTTCGTAATATCTATAATGTCCCAAAGCTGTTCTTTTATATCTCTTATATGGCCAATAGTATTTGATATATAGTAAAGCCTTCTTTATCATTTACACATGTATGATATTTAAAAATATAAGACTATCGTTTATTCATGTCAACTATGGATTTTTATAAATAACTTTATTAAGGGATTTATACCAAAACTATAATTTTATATTAAATTGTCAATAATTGCTTTTATTATCATAAATTAGGAAAGCCAATAATTTATTTATAAAGTTTCTTATTTCTTCTTTTCAGTTAAATATTTTTATTAAACTTATCATTTTTAAAGCTGTCAAAAATTTTAATTTGCTGTGAGAACATCGCTAATTATTCAAAATAAGAAAGAACTCTTTTTAACTCACCATCTTTTTCTTTAAATATATGGACTGCCTCATAATATATCTTATTATTAATCACATTAAAATCCATCCTTAATATTGATCCAGGATCTATTTTAGGGTAATAGTATGTTGGTATACTAAATTCAACCTCTGAAATCCCACTATTAATATCATTTAATTCAATAACATAGTCAGAATCAGCAATTTCTTCTTCATAGTATGCTGCTTTAAATTCAAATGGTACAACAACACTTGCCTGAGAGTTCTCATGGCAAAATTTAAAGTATGCATGACCTGCTACAATACCTTCTAGCACAAAATTGGACATGGTTATAAAAATTCCATTTTTTTTATAAGATTTTATGTTTTTAATTATACAAATAATATTAGATATGATAAAAGGTAATAAAAATAAGGTAAGAAATAGATATCATGCTCGCATACTTTCTATTGGACCTTCTTTAATAAATAAAGGACTTCCTCCACCACCTCCCCTAGGAATTTCAATTACATTCATAGAATCACACCATACTACCCCACTACCTACTGGTAAAGGACCGGGAGTATTATAACATAAAACTCTCAAAAACCTAGCATCTTGCCTATTATTTTCAACATCAAATTCAATATAAGCCCAATTATTGTCTCCGTATAGTCTCCTAATATCAACAGGATTAATATTTAGTTTACAATTAGAATAATCCCATATCGGACTATGGTCTACCTTTTTACACTCACTGATAATAGTTCCATAACAATTATTATCTATGCAATCTGTCTTTATATATCCACTTACTCTATATTTCTTATTATATTCTACAGGTATATCTTGATAAGAATACACCCTATTATTAGCTGTCAATAATTTCAACGATTTGCTTCCTTGATATTTTACAATTCCATCCAGTAATCCTCCTTGGGTTGTTCTGTGGCCATCAGGCCATAAATTATTGACAATATTGTCATCGTCTGTCCAACTTGGATAATAATCTATTCCAGAATCAACTTCATAGGAGGGATTTAAAATATTATGATTTAATTCAAAAGGAATTTCAAATTCATATTCAATTTTTGCAGGTGTTGCAAGCCCATTAACAATTAATTTCAATTTTATAATTTCTTCAATTGGAGGGGTTAATTGATATGTATATAATCCATTACCTAAATTAGTCATTACAAATTCTTCCTCTCTATTCACATAAGAGATTTTTAACTTAGCACTATTTGCATTTTGTGTTTGAAGCAAAACTTTAAAGTTTGAATTAGATTTTATACTCTCAGTGAGGTCATCATTAGTAGATAATCTTAAGTATAATATACTTGGTATTTGTTCAACAAGATTGTTTGTACTGAAAGTCAGGTTTACTTTGGATCCATAAATATTATTACTTATTTTATATGTGTGATCTGCTACAAGATTATAACTTCCACTTCCAGATAAGGTAATACCTTGGTTTTCTGAATAACTATATAGATCATATCCCCTTAGAAAACCGGTATGTACAATGAGACCATTTTTGTATAAAGTATAAAGAGAGCTATCAATTCTTCCAGTAGAAAGATCTTGATTTAAATAATATAATAGTTCATAAGAGGGTCCATGAAACTCCAGATAATATGGACTCATATAAGATACCTTCCCAAACCAAAAGTCAGGACCCAAGCCCAAAGTACTTTTTGACACATCTTCTGACAATAAGGTAACAAATCCATCTCTATTATAATTAATTCTTTTAAAGTTTACTTTTTGATTTTCATTAGATAACAAAGCAGTTTCCTGCTGCCAATCAAGATCTTCTGAATAAATTGTTTGTGAATAATGAAACATTGAAGCTTGATGTTTCTGTAAGTATATTCTAAAATTAT
>JAGVZD010000018.1 GCA_018302805.1 Candidatus Woesearchaeota archaeon
GTAATCCAATCTTTTGCCTCGCCTTCAATACTCAAACTATATGTGTCATCAAATTGCCCGAGGTTTTCTAATTGAAATCTTACCTGATTACTATCAGATGGACAAATTTCAATTGAATCTTTCAAGGCAACAATCTCAAAATCGTTACAATTTTTTACGATGATTCTATGTTCAATACTATCAGCATCTCCTTGACTAGCTAAATTCACAAGTAATGAATATATACCTGTTTTAGTTGTTGTTCTTGGGGTAATATATGAATAAATAGATTTTGACTTTCCTGGATCTAAGATCATTCCATTTGGAATGACAGTTACAAAACCAGAAGCACTACCACTAGGAGAAATAGTTAGAGAAAGGGGTTGATTTCCAATATTTTCAATTCTATCAATGATTAGATTAGTGGTTCCTGGGCATGTTTCTTTGGATTCTCCAGTAAACAATTTATAATTAGTTGCTGCATTGCCTTGAATTGGTAATATAATTAGGGTTATTAATAATAAAAACCAAATTTTATCACTGCTTTTTGAGATCATTTTATAGTCACCTTTTAATGACGTGTTTTATTTAAATAAATTATTATACTTTAAAGTATATACTATCAAAGGAATAGTTTAGAAATATAATAAAAAACCAAAACTATTCAAAAAACCATTTTCTTTTTTTATTGGAACCAAATAAAATTACATTTACAAAAAGGGATATAAAAAAGCTGTAAAGTAAAACAGTGAGGTTATAGAAATTACCCATATCCACTTTAAATGTACCCGCATAGGAAAATGGGATTACAAAAAATATTAATATTATATATATTATAATACCGATGATCATGAATTGAAGTGGTCCAGAAACTGTATCCCCTCTTTGCATAGGAATTGAAAACATCAAGGATATTTAAATTTAACTAATAGTATTAATATTCAATTATTATTATTTGTTATAAAGAAAAAAAGAGAAATAAAAAAGAAAAAATTGAAAAAGGTTTAGTAGTAACTTTGTCCGTTTGAAGGTTCTTCTATTTCATCTTTTCTGCCGATTCTTCTTGCTGCTATTACTAATCCAAGAATTACAAGGATTATTAAAAGTATGAAGAATCCAACTTCTAATCCTGTTCTAACATTAGCCCAAGGATCACTTGAAACAGTTCCTTCTTTTACATTTGCAGTCAAAGATACTTGTTTGATAACTTTACCACCTTCAAGTACTTTAACGTTGAATGTGTTTATACCTGGTTCAGCATCTTCATCTGCAGCTACGAATAAAGCTAATTCACCAGTTTGGTCTTTAGTTACTGTAACTGCTTGAGGATCTACTCTGTAGGTACCAAATTGATCAACATTTGATACTTCTAAAGAATAGGTTTTACTACTTTCACCAAGGTTTGCGAACATAAACTTATAGACTATGCCTTTACCTTGCTCAATGTCTTGTCTTGTAGTATCTATTGTGACAACAGATGATACTGTATCTGGCTTGGTTCCATCGGTTGGAACATCTGCTTCAGTTGGTACAACAACCAAGGTATAAAGTTTTTCTTCAACTGTATTACCTCTATTGTAATCAACAGACAACTTAAGCTCGTATTCTCCTTTTGCATTTTTTGGAATTCTAAGCAATAACTCATCTGTGGACACTGAAGTTTCTTCATCATCATCACTTAAGTCTTCTTCGTCAGATACTAATTCATCAACAAAGACACTATTACTTAATCCAAGCTCTGGAATACTCATTGTAACTTTTATGTCTTCTTCTTTCTTTTCGCCTAGGTTCTCAATTCTAAGTACTGAGAAAAGGTTAGATCCAGCATCAACTTTAAGACCTGGATTGAATATTACATCTAGGATGTTTACAAAGTGTCTTATTTCTTTGATTCTTAATGTGAATCTTTCGGAAATACTATTATCTCTGTCACTTATTCTTATTCTTAATGAATAATCAGTGCTGCTTGGTTCAATGTCATTTGGGATTTCTAATCTAAGAACCTCTCTGTAAGTAACTCCTGGCTCAATTGTAAAGATATCCGAAGTATCTTCAATTTCACCGTGTTCATATCCAAAGATTTCAGCTTCAACTCTTACGTCATCAATTTCTTCTTGTAGATTTGGATTACCTTCAATAACTACTTCAATAATTGAGGTTTCTCCTCTCTCTACCTTAACAGTGCTACTGGTTGGTACGCCGTTTTCAAAAACTGTTATATCATTTACTTCAACACGGTTAATTCTGTAACCGTCAGTTGGATTTACAGCAAATGCTACTCCAGTATTGAACAGTGCAAATACCACAACAAAAGCACAAAATAAACTAAAGATTTGCTTCATTTTTTTACCCCCCATATATATGGAAATTATGTTGTTATTATTGAGTTAATACTAGTATTTAAACCTTTTGGTGGTAATAATTAAAATACCATTATATTACTTCAATTGATGTATGTTTGATACTATGCCAAAATCTATTATAGGCACGTGCTTCAACAATGTAATTACCACTTAGTGAATCATTAGGAATTTCTAAATCAAAGATTAGAAGTTTACCTGATTTTTCAGAAATCGTAACTGTTCTGATTTCTCTTATTCCTAGTTCTTTTATTTCAACCCTAACCGTTATCCTCTCATCAGTAGTACCATTATTTTTGATTCTTGTTAATACTTGCATGGATTGCCCTGGTTCAGTATTAATATTATCTATGTATAAGCTAGATATTGAAAATTTATGGCTAGTGGAATCTCCATTGTCTACTTTACTTTCATCACTGTATACTACGATTTTTATAACCTTTTTAGTTAGGTGTAATTTATCAGAGACAATAAATTCGACTAAGTACTCTCCAGTTTGCCCTTCCCTAGTATTCCAGTAGAAAATTTGATTATTTCGATCAAAAGAAGCACCAATTGCCTTTGGGTCTATATTACTGGTAAATTCAAGCTGGTCGTTTTCTGGATCCTCTGCTTGAACTTTAAAGGTTAAAACATTACCCGCTTTTACTTTCTTATCGCTTAAGTCCTTGAAATATGGAGCCTGATTCTCATTATTCGATGCTTTAACTAAGATTCTTAATATACCTTGAGCAGATCCGTTTAATGAATCCTTTGCTGTTATAGTAATATTATATAAACCTGCATCGCCTAATTTGGTATGCCAAATTCCATTATTTTCAATTGGCCTAGTAAATGTTAAAGAGATGTCGTCATTATCTGGATCTGATACACTTATTTTTTTATTTAAATTAATAATATCTCCCTCGAGGACTTCAACATTTTGAATATCTGTTATCACGGGATTTCTATTTTTATCTATAACAGTTATTTTTACTTTTTCAGAATCATTTAGAATTCCATCAGTTACATTAAATTCAAGAATAAATTCCTTTTTAAGTTGAATTCCAATCCGATCCATTAATTGATTAATTATGTTATGGTCCACTGTTTCATAATCTGGGGTCCAGGTAAATATGTTATTTTCTATTCTAGCCCCATTTGGCATACCTTCAACATTGTAAATTAGATTGCTATTTCCATTATATTGGACAATTAAAGTAAATCTAACTTCAGAATTTTCAATAACTTCTTGATCATTAATTTCTTCTATGTTTAAGTTAAATATAGGTGGTTGTTGCCCTTCTCTAACTAATAAAGTTGTTTCTATGTGATCAGGAGTATTTTCTATATTACTACATCTTGGGTCTTCTGCTTCTGCATCAACTATAATATTGTAAAGGCCTTTGCTCAATGTATTCCAATCAAAATCATATTTAATAAAGTCATTTGGATTTGAGTTTTGGGGTATAAATTTAGTTTGCTCAAAAACTAAAGTTCCTTCTTTAGTAATTCTTAATCTAGATTCTGTGGCTACTGGAGTTTTCAAATCATTTTCTATAAAATTAGTGATTTTCTTAACAAATATTTTAATAGGCTGATTTTCAATTGGATGAAGATCACTAAAATCTAATTCATTTAGTTGAGTGTAACAACTTAATATTGGTAAGTTTTCTAGGACTTTAAATACTTTTACAGCTTGTTGCGGGATGTCATTATCTTGGTTACATTGGTCATCTATAACTGTTGTAGTTAATTGTGCCCTGTATCTTCCAGGAGTGGTTGGAGTCCAAGTAAATCTTACTGATTTTTTTGTATCTAAGTAAAGGTTTAATAATTCTTCGTCTTCAAAAACAACTCTATTATCTCTATTAAGTATTTTTACGTTTACATTGGTTTTGGCTGAGTAAAATTCATCCCTAATGTTCTGATCCGGTGGAATATAAAAAGGTCTTATATTTGGTCTTGAAAATGCACTTGATGTATTTGCACCTAAACTTGTTTGAACATCTATTTGAATTGGTTCATTAGGGTTAACTTCATTAATTACATAAAAACTATCAATAGCACTGCTACAGTAATTTAATTTATTAAAACTGTTATCATAATTAAATTCATGACCTGTACCCCAATCTTCAACAGTAGTTTCTAATGGTAAATAACCTGTTCTATAAAAGTATTCTGCATATCTTGTTGGATTACTAGTTCCTAGGAATTCGATACTTATTTTATTTGTGGCTCCTGAGTTCTTCTCAAACCTACCTGGAGTTAAATCAACATTACTACAATTATCATCAGTGCATTTATAGACTAATGCTCTAACATTATTTAAGGGTTGATTTGTTGTAGTTTCGTAAAAAAAGTTGTTTTCAATATTTCCTGCAATAGCTACTGTAATATATATATTAAAGAATATAAATAAGGCAATAAAAATTGTTAATATTTTTGGTAATTTCATTTTAATAACTCCTAATAATTAGTTTATGGATTTTCTACTCCGTTATGAGGATCATCCCTATTATGACCCCAACCATCGGGTAATTGTGGTTTTGACTCTTCTTTATCTTCAGTTAATAATTCAATTAAAGTATATGTGCCAATACCCACCAAAGCCCCAATAATTATACATTTTTTCTTACTAGGTTTCTTTATCTTAGGAATAACTGCTTCTTTTACTTCAGGTCTAATTTGATATTCTGTGACTGCCACTGTGTCTTTAGGACTTGGTATAAATACTGTGTCTGGTTGAGCTACTCTTTCTTCTAGACTTAAGTCCACTAAAAATGGAAGACTTTGACAGTATTTGTTATCTTTATCATTAGCCCAAACAACATATCCCTTTAAATTAGGATTCTTTGATACATCTAAAGACAATCCATGATAATTTGCTGCAGCTTGTTTGTCTCCAGTTTTATTAAAGTATTGGGAAATTCTGTCTAGTAAACTTGCTGCATTTGGTACTTCTCTAATCCCAACTCTTATTCCAAGTTCATTTAATCTTATCGTATCAGCACAATCTATAACTTCTGATGAATCAGGATTTGAATTGAATAAATAGTAATTATCTATATTTAATACATCATTAGGAACTATATTTCTGCTAAATTGAAGTGGAGTCATTAAAGTTTTTGTATGTCTAGCAGTATATAGGGGATTATCATTGGCGATATACCATCTGTTTGTAGGTGCTGTAACTTGTTTTGTTGATTCTGGTTGCTTTGGTTGAGTTGGTATTAAATTAGTATAATCTATTGAGGTTGTGTCTATTGAAGCATAACTTGTATCTGCTTGTAAAGGAAAAAAGTACATATTTGACCAGCCAACAATTACTGGATCAATAGGATTTCCTAAATTTTCTTCTTTTTGATCTCTATTGGAGACATGAATTTTTGGGCCTCTTGGTTTGTATTTTAATGTTTCAGAGATTGCAGGTCCTGCAGATAAGTTTAAAGTTGTGGCTGCAAGTCCAGCTGAAATATATCTTAATGCTTTATTAGTAAACTTCATATTTTTAACACCATAAAATTGCTACGACTTTTGAGTAATTAACTTGTATATAAATGTTTCTATTTGTTACTATTGATTAATAATTAATTTTTCTAACTATACTATTTTATATTCGATAAACTTATATTTTTGTAGGAAATAAATAAAGTATAGTAAAGCTGTATTTGAATATTCTGGAGTTGTAAAACAGCATAGTAAATAGACTATTAATTGCTAAAAAGTAGTAACAAAAAGAAAGGTTTATATACTGAATAAATGCTTAACAACAATAGAAGTAGAGTATATAAACAGTGGTAAAAGAATAAATTTTAGTGAAAGGGCGATTTAGAAAGATTTTTAAGAATATTATTGTGTTTATAATTGGAAATTTATATGATAAAAAGTAAGGTTCCAAGGCATATCGGGATTATTTTAGATGGAAATAGAAGATTCGCTAAGAGATTAATGTTGAAACCCTGGAAAGGGCACGAATGGGGGTCTAAAAAGGTTGAAAAGTTAGTTACATGGTGTGAAGAATTGGGAATTAAAGAATTAACATTATACGCATTTTCACTTGAAAATTTTAGCAGACCTAAAGAAGAATTTAGTTTCTTGATGAATTTATTTAAAGATTCAATTGCAAAGTTTGAGGAAGATCCAAGAATAAAGAAAAATGAAATTAAGGTTACTTTTATTGGTAGAATTTGGATGTTTCCTAAAGAACTCCAAGAATCTATGTATAGGCTTATGGAAAAAACTAAGAAATATAACAAATATAAAGTAAATATTGCAATGGCCTATTCTGGAAGAGCTGAAATCATTGATGCTGTAAAAAAATTAGGCGTTGATATTAAAAATGGAAAATTAAAAATAGATGAACTAAATGAACAAGTGTTCAATAAAAATCTTTATTTAACTAGTGAACCAGACTTGATCATTAGAACTGGTGGAGAAAAAAGGATGAGCGGCTTTTTATTATGGCAAGGAAGCTATGCTGAGTATGTATTCTTTGATAAATTGTGGCCTGAATTTGAGAAAAATGATTTAATTTTAGCTATTAACGAATATGGAAAAAGAGAGAGACGATTTGGTCAGTGAATCTTTCTAATAATTTTTTTATAATCTATTCGCTTAGCGGTATCTATAATCATAACATTGTGTTTATCTTCTACAGCTTCATTTAAACAAATATCAAATATCTCAGAATCCATGTTTTCTCTTATTTTATTGAAATTATATTTTCGTTTTTTTAGTCTCTTAACTAAAACTTTTAAATTACATTTAGTTACAATACATAAATTTACTAATTTATTTGGTAAACAATGTGATAAATGAGAATCAATAATTAAACTTCTATTAGAGTTTTTGATCAGGTCTATCAAAATTCTATTAAGTTTATTTATATTTATTACATAAGTTGATCTTTTTTTATCGTAGTTTAAATTCAGTTTCTTTGACTTAATAATTAGATTAATATCTATGTAAGTAAAGTTTAGTAAATTTGCAAGTTTTTTAGCTAAAACTGTTTTGCCTGTACCAGGAGTTCCGGTAACGATTATTATCTTATTCATAAGAATTGCTTTATTAATTAATTGTGGTACCGACAAAAGATTTACTTTGAAATACTTTTTCAAGATTTGTTAGTTTTTCCCCAATAATTATAGTTTTTATTTTATGTTTTTTTATTAATTTAGATGCTGTTTGGTCTAATATAAAATGTTGACCGTATGAAAATTTTATTTTATGCATTAATAAATTAAATTTGTCATATGTTATTTTCTTAAGAAGTTTAGCATTTTGGTGACTTCTTGGATCTTTATCAAATAGACCTTTAACATTTGTAATATTAATAAATAAATCTGCTTTTATATAATGAGCAAGTTGAGCACAATTCCCATCTGAGGTTGCATTTGGGAGATACTTAAATGCACCAGTTATAACAATAGATTGTTTCTTCAATAAATTTCTTATATCTTTAATAGAGTTAATTTTGGAGTTTATCTTCATAATAGATTTAAGTAAATTTGCATTTAATTGGGTTACAGCAATTCCAATTAAACCAATTTTTTGCCTATCCAAATGAAAATTAGTTAAGGAGGACATATACTTTCTAGCTGTAGAGCCTCCACCAGTGACTATTACAAATTTGTTTCGATGTGAATATTTTTTAATTAATTTACTGAATTTTGTCAGGAAATCTATATTTATTTTATCCTTGATTATTACAGAACCTCCTAATGAAATGACGTAAATCACTCTTTATCCACCATAAATAAACGGTTGTCTGATACATCAAATAATTTAAGCAATGCTCCACAGTCTAAGAATGCATGGGCATAGTTAATTGCCGCAAAAGCATCAACAAGGTCACCTTTTTTGAGGAAATATTCGGAATCTTCAAAATAGCATCGTGACAATTTTAGTAATTCTTCAGCCATTTTTATGCTATTCTTATCATAAGTATTTATTTTAACCTTTTCTAATGCCTCTTTAGTAATACTGCAATATCTTTCAACTAAACTAATTGTAATTTTTTTCATTGCATTATGTCATTGAAGAGACTTAAATATTTTATGTGTTTTTGCTGTTACTACTATATGATAAAGAAAATAGAAATATTTATAAACTTAATAAATATATAATTATATGCCCACTGAAAATAGTCCAGCTAAAAGTTTAATAAGAGCATATTTAACTACCAAGATATTTGATTCTGTACCTCAAGACAGAAATTCAAGGAGAGACCTAATTTCCTTATCATATAATACGTTAAATAATATTCCTTTGATGTTGGTATCTGATCCTGAATTATATTGCGCTTGTTATAGAGTTTATAATAATGCAGTAAACAAAATTAAATCAATGGATAAGAGGGATTTAGAAATTATTACTCAAATGGCCTATTTATGTAGTGAAGTAGCTATTGGTAAGATACCAATTAACCTTTTATCAGATAAAAATAATCAAATCGAACTTTTTGAGACTAGATATGAAAAAATAGATTTCATAGAACAAAAAATAAAGGAAATGCCAAGCGATGATGTATTACGAGGTGAATTTGAAAGTATGCCTCTAATAGCAACTTATCTGGGTCAAAACCAATTTTTTCGTGAATGGTATTTGCGAAGGAAAAGAATTACAAGCAAGTAAAATTGGTTTTTGAGCTCAAATTCAAAGGATTTAAGAAACGTATGTATTATTTTGAGAGTGATAAATAAAATTTAAATAAAAAGGATGACATTAAATAAATTGGGGTAATTAGTTTATTTTTCTTATGGTGAGATGGGGGGTTTCGTTCTAATTTCTCCTCAATAACACCTCTTTTCCCCCCACACCAAAAATTAAACTAATTATAAACTAAGTTTATTATTTTATTAACTAATCTTCCGATACCATAAATAAAAACAGCACTAGAGGAGATAATTAACCAATCAATTAAATCAAGGGGGATTGTCTTAAGATATATATTTAGTGGCGTATAAATTATAATTAGTTGCAAAATAAATGCAAAACTGACAGCTAGATAGACCCAATAACTTGATTTCCACGGGATTTTAAATTCAGATCTGATACTAAACAATCTGGAAAATTCAAAAACCACCAATGAAGTAAAGGCCATTGTTTGAGCCTTTTCTATATTTGTGATATTATATTGATTATATATGAGTAGAGTTATCACTGTGATTATCAAAGCAGATATTATTAAATTAACTGCTAGTTTCTTGTCAATAATCTGATCACCTTGTTTCTTGGGTTTTCTAAGCATAATATTCTTTGATGGAGGGTCTATTCCAAGTGCTACTGCTGGAAGACTATCTGTTAAAAGATTTAAAAATAAGATTTGAATTGCTATAAGTGGTAAGGGTAAACCTATAATTAATGCAAGAGTAATTATTAATACTTCAGCTATATTACTTGATAGTAAATAATTAACAAATTTTTGGATATTATCATATATTCCTCGGCCTTCTTCTACTGCTGCCACAACACTATTAAAGTTGTCATCTAATAATATCATATCACTTGCTTCTTTTGCAACATCTGTTCCTGTAATACCCATTGCGATACCTATATCTGCTTTTTTGAGAGCTGGGGCATCATTGACACCATCTCCAGTAACAGCTACTATATTCCCCCTCTTTTGAAATGCTGTTACAATTTTAATTTTGTGTTCTGGATTAACTCTAGCAAAGATGTCATAATTATAAATTATTTTAGTGAGTTCTTCATCATTAAGTTTATCTAATTCTTCACCTGTAATTGCATTTAGGTTTAAACCAATTTGTTTGGCTATGGCACATGCTGTATCTTTATGGTCCCCTGTTATCATTACGACCTTAATATTCGCTTGTTTACATTTTATAATTTGTTGTTCTACCCCAGGTCTTGGTGGATCAATCATACCTTGTAAACCTACAAATACAAAATTATTTTCTTGATATTTATTCTTAAAATCACGATATGCAAACCCGAGAACACGAAGAGCATCTCGCGCCATTTGTTCATTGATATTTAAAATATTTTTAATATCCTCTTGCTGTAATTTCCTTGTTTTACCATTTTCATTTATGGATGTGCAAAACTTAATTATTACATCTGGAGCTCCTTTCATAAATGCTATTTTTGAATTAATCCCTTGATTTATAGTAACCATTCTCTTTTTTTCTGAATCAAATGGGATTTCATCAAGTTTAGGGTAAATTTTTTCTAGATTACCTTTTTTAATTCCATATTTTTCCGCGCTTACTATTAGGGCACCTTCAGTAGGATCACCAAAAATTGTATATTTTTTATCAAAATTTAGTGTTGCTGTATTACAAAGAAGCCCAATTTTGAGAACTAGATCTAAAGAAGATGATTTAAAATGCCTATTTTGATATAAGAAACTTCCAAATGGTTCATAACCTGAACCTGTAATATTTATGATTTTTTTATCTACATAGATTTGCTTTACCATCATTTCATTTTTTGTTATTGTTCCAGTCTTATCAGACGCAATAACTGAAGTGTTTCCTAATGTTTCTACAGCTGGTAATCTTCTAATCAAAGAATTTTTTTTCACCATTCTTTGAACACCCAATGCAAGAGATATTGTAACTACCGCAGGTAAACCTTCTGGCACGGCAGCTACAGCTAAACTGATTGCAACAATTAAAGAAGTAATAATATTTTGAGTGGTTAATATAAGAAGAATAAAAACAATAGCACAAGTAGCAATTGATAAAATACCTATAACTTCTCCAAGTTTTTTTAATTTTTTTTGAAGAGGAGTTGAATCATCTACAACATCATCAACTAATTTAGCTATTTTACCTATTTGAGTATTCATAGCAGTTGAGTAAACAATTGCCTTTCCCCTTCCATTGATAATAATTGTACCCGCGAAAATACTGTTATTCTGATTCGCAATTGCGGTTTTTTCGCTTAGTGGTTCTAATTTCTTAGAGACAGGTGTACTTTCGCCAGTTAAACTTGCCTCTTGAGTGGATAAAGAATATACTTCTATTAGGCGACAATCTGCAGGTATTTTATCTCCAGTGGAAAGGATCAGAATATCTCCTGGTACTAGGTTAGATGATTGAATTTTTACTTCTTTATTTCCTCTGAGCACAATCGAGGTTGGGTTAGTAAGTTTTTTAAGTGCTTCAATTGATTTTTCAGCTTTATACTCTTGAAGGAATCCAAGTAATGCATTAATTAATATTACAATGAAAATAACCAAAGCATCTAGGAATTCTCCAAGGATTAAGGAAATAATAGTAGCAATTATTAATAATAAAATAAGAAAACTCCTAAATTGATTGAATAAGATGGAAAATTTAGATATTTTCTTTTTCTCTTGAAGTATGTTTAGTCCATATTTATTAAGTCTCGATCGGGAATCTTCTCCTGATAGTCCGCTTGGTGAGGATTTTAAAATTCTAAATGATTCTTCTATGGTTAGTGAATGAAAATTGATAGTGGAATTCATTTCAAGGGGCTTATTTTTAAGGATTCTAAACCATGGGATTTAATTATTTGAGCAGGTTTAATTAATTTTAAAGAAATAGAACCAATAATTATGCTATAAATGATAAACATCAAACCTAATTTAAGAATTAATTCCTCTGCTAAAAATAATTGTCCTAATATTAAAAGTAAAATTGCCGTTGTTATGCCTTTAGGGACATTTAAGGTCATAAATACTTTTTCTTTGAAGGTAAAACCGGACTTTGAAGTTGAGATTTGGACTGATAAAAATCTTACGGCTAACAAAATCAAGAATAAAGCAAAAGAGTCAATGAAAAATTTTAAATCAAAATTTATTTTTATTAAAAGTCCTAAAAGGATAAATAATACAACCCTTAGGAAGTTGGCAAATAAAGTACTAAATTTTTGAAGTTCAAATTTTTCACGGATAGGTGCATTTGCAAACATAATTGCCAAACTAGTGACGGCTAATATCCCATCACCGTTTAAAGCTTCGGTTAAAACAAAAATCCCTAATGCCAAGGCTACTAATATTAGTGGGCTAATATTATCTTCATTTGAATAAATTAAATTGAGCAAATTAAAAGCTATAAAACCAACAATAATTCCTATTAGTAATCCTAGACCTATTTGAATTAAAAATGAGTTTATTATACTGTTTGTAGCTAAAGCTCCGGTATATATATTAAAAATTATTAAGGGTATCACTAGAGTAATAGGATCATTAATAACAGATTCAATATTTAGAATATCCAATATCTTGCTTTTAAAAGAGCCAAGAAATCCTGCAAGAACTTCTGGTGAGGTTCCTGCCATGATACATGAAAAAACTACAGCAATATAAATGGTGCTAAAATCATTGATGTCAAAAAATATCAGTTGGGTAAAGAATGTCAGAATTAATACATTCAGAAGAAGAAAAATCACCGAGAGTTTTATTGCAATTGGAGATATCTCCATAAGTTCAGAAAGTTTTAAACTAGAGGCACTGTCAAATACAATCAGGATCAATGCAAAAACAGTGAAACCAAGCAAATAATTATTTGGAATAAATTGTTCAATACTGTAACCTTTAAGACTGAAAATTATACCAGTCAGTAATAATAATATTATATCTGGAATTCTAATTTTCTGTGCGAATAGTGAAATTACAACACCCATTAAAAATAAAGCAGCAAACCAAGTCAATCCAGGTACATACGCAATGCCCATTTATAACCCCTTTTTTTAACATTCATTGCTACTTTTCTTTTATAATACTTTCTGTTTTTTTACTTTTTCTAACTAGAAAAGTTTATAAATAAAGAATGTAGAAAAGTTATCATGAACAAAAAGAGGATTTTGTATATAATTTTAATTTTTTCACTGCTTGGCATACCTTTGACTATATATTTAACTTATTTACACTACAAACCTGAGGCCAGTACCTTCTGCAATTTTAGTGATCAGTTTAATTGTGATATTGTAAATAAAAGTGTATATTCTGATATTTTAGGAATTCCTGTGGCATTACTTGGATTTTTAACTTATCTCATATTTTTTGCATTAACCTACGAAAAATTTGTATTATTAAAATCTAAGAATTTGAAACGAAATAAACAATTTACAAAATATTTACTTATTTTATCAGTTATTTCATTTTTATTTTCTTTGTACTTAAGCTTCTTGGAGGCATTTGTAATCTTGTCTTGGTGTATTTTTTGCATAATCTCGGCTTTTTTTGTTATAGTAATACTGATATGTTCATTTTTATTATGGAAGAATAAGTGGTAGTTTCAAATAGGAGGAGAAAATGAAGGCTAGTAAACCAAAAAAAGGAGTAAAGAAATCTTCGAATAAAAAAAATGTCTGCGATTTTTGTTAAATATATGTTAGGTATAATTTTTATTTTCTTATTAATAATAAGTGCATGTCAAAATAATGGTATCGATGATGAAGCAAGAAATGTGATTGCAAATTGCTTAGCTGAGAAAAATGTCAAAGAATATGGAGCTTTTTGGTGTCCAAATTGTGCTAAACAAAAAAAATTATTTGGGCCATCATATGAAATTATTCTTCAAAGAGGGGTATATATAGAATGCGATCCAAGATGTAAAAGAGACGAAGGAGGTAAGCTTCCGATAGCTTGTGGAAATATTGAGGGAGAACCCGAATTATGCTTAGAAAAAAATGTCGATAAATATCCAGATTGGGAATTTCCTGATGGATCAAGACTTATTGGGGTTCAAGATTTGGAAGTATTAGCCCAAAAAGCTGGTTGTTAAATTTATAATGGCAATAGACCTTACATGGCCAACTATAATTGGAACAGCACTTGTTGATAGTATTAATCCTTGTGCTATTGGAGTTCTTATCTTATTAATTACAACATTATTAACTCTATCCCGACAGAAAAGAAAAAATATGATGTTATTTACTGGATTAATTTACATTTCTGCAGTTTATGTAACATATTTTTTTGCTGGAATTGGCCTACTTTTATTTATCCAAAAATTTAATTTGGCAGAGCCTTTAAGTGTTATAGTTGGTGGTGTAGTAATACTACTTGGTTTAATTGAAATCAAAGATTTCTTTTGGTATGGTAAGGGAATAACATTAAGTATTCCTCCGAGAAGAGCAGAACAAATCAAACAAATGATGAAAAAAATAAGCATCCCAAGTTCAATAATCCTTGGAGTTTTTGTAGCTGCTGTAGAATTACCATGCACTGGTGGACCTTATTTGGCAATAACGACTTTATTGGCAACAAAAGGATTGGAGTTCCAAACCATTGTGTATTTGTTAGTTTATAATTTTATCTTTGTCTTACCTTTAATTGTAATATTGCTACTAGTTTATTTTGGAGCCAGTGCCAAAAAAATTAAAGCATGGAAGGATAAAGCAAAGAAATGGATGAGATTGTTTATAGGGATAGTAATGATTTGTTTAGGGATTCTATTAATCCTTATAGGTAAAAATATTATTAGATTTGGCTTTTAATCTGAATTAAATCTTACCAACTAGGTTTAATCCAGGTTTTAGGGTTTCTTTGCCGGGAGTCCATGATGCTGGGCAAACCTGACCTTGATTTTCAGATGTAAACTTAGCAGCTTGTAATCTTCTTAATAATTCATTTGCGTTCCTGCCAATAGAATTGTCATGGATTTCTATAGTTTTTAGGATTCCTTCAGGATTAATTATGAAAGTGCCTCTTAGGCTTTCACCATCATTTTCAAGGTATGTATGGTATGATCTAGAAATACTACCATTTTTATCAGAGATTAATGGAAAAGTTACATTTCTAACAGCTTTTGATGTATCATGCCAGGCTTTATGAACGTGAACACTATCAGTAGAAATTCCAAGGATTTCTGCACCCAACTCCTTAAATTTGTCATACATAGAAGCTACTTCATATAACTCAGTTGGACAAATAAAGGTAAAATCCCCAGGGTAAAACATTAAAATAACCCATTTTCCTTTATAATCATCTAATTTTATGAATTTAATTTCCTCATTTTGAAATGCTTGAGCTGTAAAACTTGGTGCTTTTTCGCCGATTTTTAACATTTTAAAATCTCTTCTAAGTTTACTAGAATTATTTTGTATGGTAGAGTATAAACATATTTAAGTCTTTCTGTTGAATTGTACTGTAATATTTAAATATATATTAAAACATAACCCATCTTATTTTTCCGCAAATACTATAATTTAGTTCTGTCCAGAGCAATATATCTTATAATTTTCCACCATTTCGATTAATTTAGATAACACTATATATTGTTCTACTATTAAGCAAAATTTATACGAAAAATTAGATTGGATATAATCTTCTGACACAAATACTCCAAATTCCCCTAAAATCTTATCATAAAGTTCAAGTTTTGACTCTAAAGATTTTTTATCTCTTTTTAAAATAGATTCTTTAATCTTTACAATTGAGGTTACCAAATAATGGTTTGGGTGGGGGCCTTCTAATAAGACAAATGTATAAGTCAATCCATCTTTAGATTCTGAATTTATTTCAGATAATTTGTACTGAGCGTAATCTAACATTTTATTTAATAATTACTTATTAGTGATATAATTTAAAGATTTCTAAATTGTTATAAACCTAATTGATTATCTATTGATTTTGCTGTTTTCTTAAGCTCCTTAAACAAATCTTCACTTTCTGATTTGATTAGATCTACAAGCTCTTCTAAATTTTGAACTCTTAATAAATATTTATTGTCTGAAGAGATGATTAAGCCCTTAGAAACAAGGGTATGGAGGTGATGGATTACAGTTGCCCGGCTTAAATTACTCCTAATAGCTATCTGATCACTAGAAATACCTTTATTGTATTTTGATGTTTTTAATATCTCCAGAAAAACTCTAAAACAACTTTTTTCTTTATCTCTTATACCAAATAAACCTAAAGTGTTTGAAAACCATTGCAAATCTTCATTTAACCCAGCATTTGTTTTAACTATTTTAACTATAGTTATTTTTCTAGTGTACATATTTTATTTTATATATCTTTCATATTTAAATGTTGCTCAAAATAGTTTTAGAATATACATTACAAGAATTCCTATGGAGAATAAAAATATTTGAATAGCTGAATTCTTTATTTTGGTTTCTTTGTGTAATTCGGGGATTAAATCTGCACTCGCTATATAGATGAAATTACCTGCTGCAATCGGGATTAATATTTGTGTTAGATTAGTAAAATAATTACTAAGAAATATTGCTACCAGGGCGCCTATTATTGATGTTAAAGCAGTGATAAAATTTAAGAATAATGCTTTAGATTTTGAAAATCCACCATGTATTAATACTCCAAAGTCTCCTATCTCCTGAGGTATTTCATGAAAAATAACTGCAAAAGTAGTGGCAAGTCCAACCGGTAAGCTTACTAAATAACTTGCTCCAATAATCATGCCATCTAAAAAATTATGGACTGCATCTCCAATAAGATTAAGATAGGCAAAAGGATGAATATGTTTCCTTGATGATGTGTCATGATAGTGACTCCAGTGAATGACTTTTTCAATGAAAAAAGACACAAGAATACCTAAAAGGATGTAAATTGAAATTTTGATATCAAATCCATAATCCGCAACAATTTCAGGAAGTAAATGTATGAATGTATCTCCTAGAAGAACGCCGGCTGAAAAGCTTAATAGATAAATCACAATTTTTTTAATATACTTATCTTTGATTGCAAATGTGATAATGCCAATTAATGCAATTAGGCTGACAACTGCTACACTAATAATTGAGTAAACCCATGCATCATAATTGCCTATATAATGAGACATAGCTGCAGCAGAGGATATAGAAATAAATAGAATTGTGATATACAAAGCTAATTTATTGAGCATGGGGAAAGAATTAATTTAAGACTATTTAAGTTTTTCTTCTGAGCTTTTTCTTTGAATTATATTCATAAAGTCGTCTCGTCTTCTGATAATAAAAATTAATCCACCCATTTGCGGTCAGACCTTTTTCGTCAGTATACAAATAATCAATATTCGATATAAAAAAATTCCTGTCTTTTTCTAGTAATCCTTCAAATTTTGAACCTGGTTTACCATTGAATATTTTACCTTCCTTAAAATATTTTGGTTGAATATATTTCCATTGTATAGTTCCTTTAATAGTATAATGCAAAATATAATGAACTGGATGTCTAGTGAAATTCATTGAGACAGCGATAACTTTTTCAATCTTGGAATCACTATCTAGGGGTTTCTTAATTTTCTTTTCTATGATTAAATCAACTTTTGTATTTAGATTTGTATCTTCTTTGTAAACCCAAGTCACTTTTCGAAGATCACCGCTTCGGAGAGATATGAGTTTATTTATAAACTTTATGATTACATTTATAA
>JAGVZD010000069.1 GCA_018302805.1 Candidatus Woesearchaeota archaeon
TGAGAAATACAAATTCAGTAATAAAGAACTAGATTCATCTAATCTATATTACTTTGGAGCAAGATATTATAATAGTAATACAGGAAGATTCACTCAAGTAGATCCAATATACAATCCTTCTATTAGTCCTTATTCATATGCCAATAATAATCCCTTAAAATATATAGATCCTACAGGTAAAGAAGTAACTGAAAGAATTGGAACTCCTGCTTGGAATGGAATTAATTCACTTTTCTCAGCACATTCAGCTCAGCCAGACAACACATTTGTAAATGTCGAACCTGAAATGCCTGCTCATTATGACTTCTATTACATCATGTCAGAAGATTATTGGAAAGAAAATGCTGGAGGCTTTAATTCCCCATTGGAATTAGCCAAAGCAACTATATACGCTAGGATTAAAACTCCAGATAGTTTAAGTTGGCTACCATTAGGTCCAACAGGATTTGGTGGTGTTCCGGATATACTTCGAGATAATAAAGAAACGATCGCATTAAACATTGTAAGTAGCGAATCTGAATTTTTTGAAGCTTTAAATAATCCTCAAGTTAATGGAGAATCTATTACTGCAACCTATCTTATTATAGATTCTCATGCAAGTGGAAAATCTTTTTATTTTTCCGATAAAATATTAACGCAGAAGAAAAAACTACAAGATCAAGATATGGTTACTATTGAAGAATTAAGTCAACTTCAACCTCTGTCACCGCAGTTCAGGCCAAATTTATGCATAATAGCAGGTTGTAAAGCTGCTCAGGGCGGTGATAATAGTATTGCAGCAAGATTTTCAAAAGCATATAAAGTGAATGTTTTTGCAAATAATGAATTAACAGAATACAAAGACCGTGGATGGGGATTATTTGGCGGACTTCAAATAAAATGGGACCCAGTACATTTTAAATCAGAAGAATAAACAACAGAATATTTTTTATTCACACAAGCTAATTTAATCTAAGGGATAAATAACTGACTGTTCATTGGTTCAGCTAAGCTATCAACACTAGAGTATGTTAACTTCAATAAGAGATTCACTCTTCTTTCCTTAGGATTTAAATTATCAATAATATAATAATTTTAACATCTGAGTAATGATCAACCTTTCTAACAAATACATCAAAATTAGATTCTACTTTTAACCTAGCTTCTTTACTAATATTTTCATCTAAATATTCTCTGACATCACTCCATATTCTTGCTTCTAATGCGGCGTTATTACTTAATTTTGATTGTAAATCCCTATTGGAGTGATTGCATCCATTTATGATCAGAAGTGGATAGACTAATCCAAGTTTTAACCATCTATTACTTATTTTCATAATATTTTAATAGAGATATATGTCTTATAAATCTTTCCATTTTAACTACTATGAAATAGTTACTTTTCAAGTTCATTAAGAATTGTCCCAAAATTCTGTGCAATACTACCATATAACTTCTCAATCATCAGTTCTAGCATTGCCTCTTTCAAAGGTCCGCTGCAGTAACTGAGTAATCTTTGTTCTTCAAGAATATTAACATAATCTAATACATCATAAGGTATATTACAAGTCATCTCTTTGCCAGCGAATTTATCTTTTAAACTTGGTTCAGAATTGATATTCAGAGATTCTAATTTAATTTGAACTGTGCAATAATCTTTTTCAACATTACCATTTATTGTATAAAGAAAGGTATGCCCATTATCATCAAATCTGTAATTTGATTTTTTGCAATCTTTCATCATCTTATTAAAACATTCTTCAGTAGTACATTGTTTCTCCAATTCATTAAAGAAAATGGTAAAGGCAATCAAGAATATTACAAACCAAAAGAGATACTTTGTTATCTCCTCTCTAATCCCACCCACCTCTTTTTTAATTTCCATGCCTTACTAAAAATCTTTCTTAGTTAAAATCTCAACTCTTGTATTATTAGGATTAAATTTTGTATCACTCCCCACTAAAATTTTTGAATTGCTCCTCTCTGCTGCTTTTACAGTATCATAGTCGACGATTCCGTCCATAATAATCGCATATGCTTTATCATTTAAATTCTTTAGGGTTGATACTAATTCATTAACTGGCACTTTTCCAAGTATATTTGATTCTTTATCTACTATATATGCTCCTCTTGTACCAACTAAATCTTCTAGCATATCTTTAAATAAATTATATTCTTTATTTTGTTCCACATTTGGTTGAACTTTTCTTCTATCAGTATTCTTCTTTGGATCAATTGTTTCTGTGACAACCTCTTTTGGCATCTCCATTTTAACTTGTTCAACTGCAACCTTACTTCTTAATGCTTTAAATATTTCTTTTTTAGTAATCTCTTCTACTTCTTTTCCATCTGGAGCTTTAACAACATAATCCACTTCTAAAACATTCATCAATTCTCTAATTATTAAATCTCCTCCTCTGTCACCATCAACAAATACTGTAATGACTTTTCTCTTACCCAGTTCTTTCACAGTTTCAGGTACAGAAGTTCCATTAATAGCAACTACATTCTTAATTCCATGTTTAAGCAAATTCAAAACATCTGCTCTTCCTTCAACTAATATGACTTCATCACTATCATCTATATTCGGGCCTGCAGGCAATCTATCTTCCCCATACTCAGTAATCTCCATCATTCTTACAGAGTAAGCAACCTCATCAGTAATTTCTTGAGAATCTGGAAGAACATTATTAGTTAATTCTTTTAATAACTCTTTAGCTCTCTCAACTACAAATTGTCTTTTAGAAACCCTCACATCTTCAATCTTTTCTACTTTAACTCTTGCATTACATGGTCCTATTCTTTGAATTGTTTCTAAAGAAGCCCCAATTATTGCTGTTTCTGCTTTATCTAAAGAACTTGGAATTATAATTGTACCAGAAGTCTTTCCGCCCCTAATATCGTGCTTGACTTCAATTCTTCCTATTCTACCATTTCTTTGAAGTTCTCTCAGTTCAAGATCATTTCCAAGTAATCCTTCGGTCTGTCCGAAGATTGCCCCAATAACATCTGGACCATCTACTACGCCATCTATTCCTATTGAAGTATGGATTATATATTTTGCTGAAACAGGACTGATTTTTCCCATTTTCAATTCCCCCTGTTAGAAAAATTCTTTTCATTTTACTTTTGTAGAACAAGCTTCTAAATTATTTTACTTTCTAATTTATTCTTCCATCAAATTTAATAAAGGGAAGTTTGTGATTTTTTGAATATTTAACTTGTTCTGTTATATGATTATTATGTTGCCCGTAACACTAACCCCAAAGCTCATTGCTTGACTTCGTCGTGAGCTCCATTTGGTATTCTCATGACGGGCATAATGCCCAAATGATTCTTTATATAAAAAGGTTTTGTTTTTTGAAATAGTATAATCTAGTTTATATGTCTAAAAATTAGAGGATTTTATCAAAATTGATCAATCAACTCGAATTATGTTACCACTTGTTAATAATTAAAATACAAAGATTTATATACCAATTATGTAATCCAATTCTATTAAATAACTAAGCCTGGAGGTTTTAACAATATGTCAAGAATAACTAATTATTTTGCATTGCTTGGATTAATACCTACGGCAATAGGTGTAGGTTGCGCTGCAAATACTAGTCGCAATCTAAAAGATGATTTGTTACAAGAATCAAATAAAGGGGGAATATTTCAGAAAGTTGATCAAGTTAAAGAATTTTCTGATGATATTTTAAGGAAAAAAGGATATTCATTAGAGGGGTTTAGAATAGAAGAAGAAGTAAAAAGAACAGTACTTTTTAAGTCTGTAGAAACAGGAAAGGACTTAGAGTTAGCAGTTGAATCACGATATTATAACCGAAGTGCTAGAAAAGATGATGATTTGACCAAGTATGTCTTAGGAGTAGTATATGGCCTATGTGGAGAAGAAATACCTAATGGCACTATAGTAAGAATTCCAGACGAAGCATTTACCAGGTACAATCCAGATAATGATCAAGGTAATTTAGATGGAATTTCTTTGACATATCAAGAAAATTAATATCTTAAATTCTTTTTCTCATTTTTTTTTATAAAACATATATCCAAAGAGAATATTATATATTTATATATTCTATAGGCCAATTTTCCTTTATAAAGCCTTTTTCTATATTTTTCAAAGGCATATAGTTCTTTAAAATAGTAATATTACTTGTAACTCTTATAACAAAGGTCTCGTCAATGCAGTCTTTTCCAAACTTTTCTTGTAATATAGGAACTATCTCCCCATTAAATATCTCCATAGTTTCATGGCCTCTAGATCCTTCTAATATTAAAGAAAATACTAATTGCCCATCTTTTTCTCCAATAAAACTCTCAAATATCTTGAATTTTAAGAGTAAATTAGGCTCAATTAACTTATCTATAAACTCTTTTTTTGTTATCCCAATTCTAAGCTTAATCAGATACAATTGTCTTGCTGGACTAGTGTCTAAGCCATATTTACTTGTGTCTAGATAACAATAATAATTTAATAAACCTCTTCCTTCCAAGCTTTTTCTTTTCCTATTTACAGTCATTACAGGTACTTGAGTTTTCTTGCTAATTTGATTATCACTTAGCCTTGGATTTTTAATTAGTTCCTTAACAATCAATTGCTGTTGTTCATCTAATTGTATCATTTTTAATATAATATTGATATATTTATATTAAATATATTACATAACTTATATAAATAACTTTTGTTTTTACTAATATATGGTAAATATAGAAGAATTAGTGGAATTGGTTTCAAAGGAAATATATCTAGGAAGTCCAAATAAAGATTTAATTAAAAGTTACCTTGATTTAATCAGAGAACAATCAACCCTTGATCCTTTGGTTGGTGTAAGAAATAGAGCTTATGGAGAAAAAGCTTTACTACAAGCAAAACAACTTTCCGATCAAACAGGAATTCCCTTTTCCTTTTTTATGTTTGATGTTGTTGACTTAAAATATTATAATAACAGATATTCTAGAAAAATTGGAGATTTGGCAATTCAGTCTGCAGCTGACTTCTTACTTAGATATTCAAGGCACAAAGATGATCTATTCAAATATGGTGAAAGCGCAGATGAATTTGGCCAAATATTGAGAAATGCGGATAGAGAAGCTGCAGATGGTTATAAGAAGAGAATACACCAAGCAATGGATTTACAAAAACTAAAATTTGGGCATAAATTTAGAACTTATGAATCACCTATTAGGTTGCATATGGGACATTCTACATATTTTCCTAATTCAGATTTAGATAATGTAATTTTGGAAGCAAATGAAATGATGAATGAAACTAAAACTCAAAGAAACTAAAACTCAAACAACAGTTATAAGTAAATTCTAAATGTCTATTTATTACTTTAAAATTGTTTCAAAATATTCAACTATGGATTTTCAAACTTAAGGTTTACAAAGCTTGGAAATCCAAAATTCAAACACTTGCGTATATAAAGAGTTATACGCAATCAGTGGAGTGGCTACAAAGTGGAAGTCGTTCAGAAAACTTTTTAACTGCAATCATTTTTTAATTCATAACATGAATAGAATCGTAGAATCTGCCAAATTCGTGCCCGTTAAATGCCTGAACAATGTCAGCGATTAGAAGTTGGGCACGTTTGTAAAAATAAACTCTGAAAAAGTTGATGAGTTTT
>JAGVZD010000001.1 GCA_018302805.1 Candidatus Woesearchaeota archaeon
TGAAAGATTTTCTAATTCCTCTAATTTTATATGTTTGTTTGGATTATATTCAAGTATCGACGACATTTTCTATTCCCCCTTGATTTTTTTATGTTAACAAGTAGCTAAAGTTAGTTCTATCTAGTACTTGTTGATAAAATAATTTTTATCTAAGTTGATTCAATTCTTTTTCAAAACTGTCTAGATCTGTAAATTCCCTGTAAACTGAAGCAAATCTTATGTATGCTACTGGGTCTAGTTGTTTTAGTTTTTCCATTACTAAATTCCCGATAATACTACTTTTAATTTCTGTTGTATCTTGATTTCGTAATTGTAGTTCTATTTCATGAGCAATATCACTAATAACAATATTACTTACAGGTCTTTTTTCACAAGCTTTCTGCAAACCTTTTATTAATTTAGTGATATCAAATAATTCTCTTCGACCATCTTTTTTTACTATCATTAATTCGAGGTGCTCTACTCTTTCATATGTAGTAAACCGTTTGTCACACTTCGTGCATTCACGCCTTCTTCTTGTAGTATTTTTTACTGTTTCTGAGTCTCTTTTGTCTATCACCTTTGTTATAGAATGAAGACAATAAGGACATTTCATGTTTTATTAATACAATATCTTGTGGTTTACCTCATTTTTTAATACAAAATACAGTTGTCATATACTAACTTATATTTAAAGATTCTCTAACTAAAAAATATAAGATATAAATGATATTCTGAAAAATACAGACTCTTCTATAGATTTTATTTTAAAATCCATGTTGACATTTTTGAGTTAAAATGAATAAAGACGATGTAGAAATAATGGTAGTTGAAAAGAATATTTTACTTGGAAATAATTATTTTCAGGGTTTTAAAGATAATAAAGATGTTAATTTTGAAGAAGTAATTTTAGACAATTATTTTTACATAAGAAGGGGAGATGCTGAACACAATTTTAATCTTAAACAACCTATAAGCTATATGCTTCTTTATAATCCTAAATTAGATTTTCTTTTTGCATATGAAAGATCAAAGGAAAATGAGAAATATTCTGAAACTAGACTGCAAGGAAAGGTTTCTTGTGGAGTGGGAGGACATATTGAAAAAGTTGATCTAATTAATAATAATCCCATACATGATAGTATGTTAAGAGAATTAGAAGAAGAAGTCGAATTTATTGGAAAGAGAAATCCCAAAGTAATAGGCTATATAAATGATGATTCTAATGATGTTGGCAAGGTTCATTTTGGAATTTTGTATTTTATTGAAACTGATGCTAGTATTATAATTCCTAAAGCTAAAGAAATGAAAAATGGAAAATTGCTACCATTTGATTATATAGATAAATTTGAAGAACTAAATCTTAAAGAATTAGTAGTCGAAGATTGGTCAAAAATTGCAATTGGAGCCCTAAAAAATTATTTGGGGAAAATATAACTATTCTATTTTGCAAGAACTGAACCAATCTTTTTCAAATAATTTTTGAGGAACTTTATTTAGTTCTTCAATTTGTGCTTCAATTAAATATGTAATTGTTAATTTATTATTTTCTTTATCAATTTCAATGTTGAGTAATTTACATTTATTTGAATTATTTTGGATAACTAATTTTATATCTTTTTCATTTACAATTTTTTTGGTTACAACTGTAATTTTCTTTTGGTAACTGCCAATACCTTTTTTTTCTAAATATCGATCTCCAAAGACTATGAGCCAAATTAAAAGGTATAAAATTGATCCAATTATGTATTGGCCTATTCCAATTGTTAATCCAAAAATTGCAAAAATCCAAATTGAAGCAGCTGTGTTAAAACCAAATATTTTATCTGTTGTTTTTATTAAAGCTCCAGCACCAAGAAAGCCTATACCTGTTATAATTGCACTTAATAATCCACTTGGATTTTCTAAATTTAGAATTACAGATATCAAAGCTAAACCACAACTTCCAACGGCCACAAAGATAAATGTTGCAAATCCAATTGGTTTATGGCTTCTTTGTCTTTCTATTCCAATATGAATACTACTGCAAATCTAATAATTATAATTTGTAAGTCCACGCCGTGAATTGAATAAAGAAGTTATATATAAAGATAGATGCCCTGATCTTAAAATATATTACTTTATAGTGGTAAAAAATAGAAAGATTTAAATAGTATAAAAATCATTTTTTATAAAATTAAAATGGGCGGATCAATAGGAGTAACAGTAAGAGAAGAAAATGGTAAAGAACATAGAATGTGTAGATGGACAAATACATTACCTTGGTTTATAACAAACCTTAGGTTTCTAAACAAAGATCCTAAACATCTTGAAGCTTATTTAGAACAGTGGAATATCATGAAGGCGGATTATGACAACCATAAGAATGAATGGGAATCAATAAAACAAAAATATGGAAGAGATGCTTGGAATCATGAACCATTTGAAAATAATATGACTGGTTGTTACGCTCCCTATGCCTTTTTAGCACCCCAAGGTTATGGATTAGTTGTTGTGGATATGCAAAAAGATATTGTTTTGGATTTTCAAGGTTATACTTCTCTTGATACAATTCATGGTGTCTCAATAGCTTCTGATATGAGTTCTGTTGCTCCAGGATTGCATGAATTTGTTATAGGTGGACAACAAACTAAAAAATTAAGTAAAAAAGCGTTCTACCTGAAAAATGATTTTTTGAATAGTGTGAGATTTAGGGAACTATTTGAAGCGGGACGGATTACAAAGGCTATTATGGATATTAGATACCCAGATAAATTAATTTCATTAAATGGAAAATCATTAAACGATACTATTGATCTTCTAGAAAATGATGTCGAGAAATTTTTGCAATTTCCAATAAACATGTCCCCGTATGAAGTTATAAAATACAAAGAACATAATTCAAAAGAAGCACAAAGAATGCAAGTTAAAATTAAAGAATTAGGATTCACTTTGAGTGATGAAGAAGAATCTATGTGGGATGAATGGATTGAATCCACATCAGGATAATAATTCTTTTAAATAATAAAAGTTTGTTCAAAAAACATTGATAATCCCCAATAAATCATGATGATTAATATTATTGCCTATCCAATAACCTATTTATTTCTTGTTTGACTCATTACTAATTTATTACTCAAGAAATATATAAGATATAATAAAAATTAGGTCTGAATCTTATATACTTAATTATCCATATGCATAATAATCACCAGATGTTTTTTGTTTTTGATCTAATTGAGATCCGGGCTTATTGATTCTTGGTCTATTGGTTTGCTTATCTCTTCTATATGTTATATTTAGATCTTTTAGAACTCTGTTCATACCTTCTTTTTTTTCGACAGGACCATAGACAGTTCCATTAATTCCAGATTGACCTTCAAAAACTAACATAGAATCTGCAATGTAATCAATAAATTGAACATCATGATCTACAACAATAGCACATTTCTCATAAACTTCAATAAAATCTTTTATTACATGAGCAACATGTAATCTATCTTCAACATCAATAAAAGCACTAGGCTCATCAAAAGCATAAATATCTGCCTGTTTTGAAATGGTTAAGGCAATATGAAACTTTTGTAATTCTCCTCCGCTTAGATATGAAACTTCATGATCGAGTAAATTTTGAAGACCTAATTTTTCTAGAACATTATGTTTGTACCAACCTGAAGCAAATAGAGGACCAGCAGCTTTCATAAGTAATTGCTGAACTTTACCTTCAATAGCTTTTGGATACTGTTCTTTGTAGACAATTTTGTATTTTGAAATCTTTCCCTTTGTTGGATTTTCAATTCCACTTAAAATTTTAAGGAAAGTTGATTTTCCCAAACCATTAGCACCCATTACCCCTAGAATTTCCTTTTTATGAATTGTACCTGAAGTTATTTTTAAATTAAATTTATCATAATTCTTTTCTATGTCAGGATATTCTAGTAATATATCTTTTGTATATTTAATTTTTTCTTCGGCTGGAAAATATTTTATTTTATAATCTCTAAAACGCATATTTTCATTAATTAAATATCCATCTAAGTATTCATTAATTCCATTTCTTACAGATTTCGATTGAGAAAATATACCATAACATGCTCTCTCTCCATAAACTATTACAATTTCATCAGAGACATAATCCAATGTTGTAAGATCATGTTCAACCAACACTACTGATGTTTCTTCTGATAATTTTCTTATTAAATTTGCAACTTTAATCCTTGCATTAATATCTAGAAATGAAGCAGGTTCATCAAAATAAATTACATCTGCATCTTTTACTGATGCCGCAATAATTGCAACTTTTTGTAATTCTCCCCCGCTTAAATCTTGAATATTTCTATTTTTTAGATGTTCAATTTCCAACTCTTTAAGCAGCTGAAGACCTGTATTTTTCTTGTCAACTTTTTCAATTAATTCAAAAACTGTTCCTTTGTATAATTGGGGTATTAACTCAATTCTTTGAGGCTTATAAGATATTTTTATTTTGCCATTGAATAAATCTTTGAAATAATCACCAAGAATTGAGCCTTTAAAATATGAAATAATTTCCTTATCATCAATTTTTTTATTATAATTACCAAAGTTTAGTTTTAAGGTATCTGTAAGAAGTTCAAGTGCAGTTGATTTTCCAATACCATTTCTTCCTAATATGCCAACCACTTTCCCTTTTTTTGGAGTTGGTAAAGAGAATAACTCAAATGAATTTTTTGCATATCTGAATAAGGGATTTTCCTTTCTCTCAGGTAAGTTAATGATATGAATTGCTCCAAATGGGCAAGCTTTTTCGCAAATTTTGCAGCCATCATTACTTAATTCTTCATTAATTTCAATTTTGCCATCATCGCTTTTTACCATGCATTCTTTGCCCATCCTATTATTTGGACAAACTCGTAGGCAATAATAGGTTCCTGGACACTCTAATGGGTGGCATTTATCTTTTTCTAGAATAGCAATTCTAACCATAGAATTAAATCATAATAAGAATTTATAAGATTTTGGTATTCTCAAAAGTTGGTTTCAATACTTCCCTGTTTTTTCCTCTCATTCAAATGACCATAGATATCTACTAGAGTCTTTACTAACACTAAAAACAAATCAGGGGCTTTAATAAGCATACCAAATACAATTACTGCATGAATTATTATTACCCTTTGCCAAGGCGAATGCATAACATCGTATAATGTGGTTTTCTTATATTCTTTATATTTAATAAAATTAAGCTTATAACTTAGAGTATGACTAGCAATAAACGCTATAGCCAGAACCATTATGGATACTAATGTATTGTAATTCAAACTTAGTTTTACTTTAGTGGCTAAGTCACTACCGGATATTGTTGTGCCTAAAGGAATAAAAATCCACCCCAATATAAAAAATAAATAGAAAAAGAGAATAAAAATATATGATTTTGCAAATGCCTTTATAATATAATTTTTACTTCTGCGAGGATTATTATAATAAGGTCCAAATTTCTCAACTTTTCTTGCTTTAAGAATTACAAATATTAAAAAAAATAAACTTTCTAACCAATATGCTAATAATAGAGATGCTGAATTTAAATTATTGGTAATAACTGCATAAGCAGCAACAGAGTTTACCAAAATAAGAACAATTACTGAAATGCTTTTATGTCCTATGTTGCTAATTTTAGTATCCTTGGTCATAGACCTTTTTACCTCTTTTTCTATGGTTTATAAGGTTTTGGTAATGTTTTTAAATCAAATATGATTATCATTTTTATGAGATGTAGTATTTGTGATCAAAAAATTGAATTAACATTTTTGGATAAAATTAAAGGTACTTACATTAAGAAGAAACTTGTATGCCGTGTTTGTCAGCAGAAGTACAAGAAAGAAGAATTATTGCAAAAAATATAAGATATTGCTCTTGATTAAGTTCGCGTAGTCATGTTATTTAATCTTCTGCCCCTATAGCTCAGATTTGGTAGAGCACCATCCTCGTAAGATGGGGGTCCTGGGTCCAAATCCCAGTAGGGGCTTATTTTAAATTGAGAATTAATCAGTAAGTTTAAAATGGAATTTTATGATTTTGATAAGTATTTATTGAGAATTTTTTGTAAGTCTGCAAGTACTGGAGTTAATTCTGAAATTTTATAGTCTTTGGCAACCTCAGAGATGTATTTTAAATTAGGAACAATTATATGCATTGAATTTGGTGAACTTCTTGGATTATAAGAGGAAATATCTGAATTTGACATAGCACGATCTATTGCAATAGCCACTAATGAACGATTACTTATATCCATCCCCATTGGTAAAATTAATGGATTTCCATTTAGTTCACGCGTAATATCACAAACTAATTGATCAATCACTATTATTTCAGGAAGCCTTTTTGAATATTCTGCTTTTGTAAGTTTTGCATCGTCTGAGCATTTAAGGTCAGTACTTAAAAGATAGCTGTTACTTATTGAATCTATCAAGTAATTCCAAATATCACCTGGAATTTCAGGTTCAAGAGCTACTTTTTGTCTTATTGTATTATCGTATTGATTTCTAACTGGCGCAATGTTTAGCAAATATGGGCCAAATGATTCCAAGAAAATCCTTATATTATTATAAATTTTAGTTTGCTGTTCAAAAAAATTATTAACTAAGAAATTAGATAATATTTTATTGGCATCAGAAATTAAAGTTGATTTATTAGTTTGATTTGGCACATTAACTTTGTCTTTTGATTCGTCTATTTCAATTCCGTTTAATTGATCATCAATTGGCATTTTAAGCTTCATCTCTCCAGTATTTATCAATTTCTTCCTTCAATTTATATTCAAGATCTGATTTTTCATCATCTGAGATTTTAATAGATGGTGTGTTAAAATGAACAAATGGTTTTTGTAAAGGTAATTCCTGAGTTGCAAATTTAGATGTTCTATCTTTGAAAATAACACATATATCATATCTACCATTGCATGTTGTATTAACTTCTTCACCATCAATTGTGCATTGGTCTAATATATTCCTTTTGGAAAAATCCGGATCATATTTAAAATATGGACAAACAAGATTTAATCCCAATGGCGCTAACTTAGCGTAAAATTGTAATGCATCATCAGAAGTTGGATTTAATTCCAATTGTATTGCTTTCATTGAAATATATTCTATTCTATCTAATTGATTAGAAAGTATTAATGCATTTTTGTATATTTCTGGAAATTCTGGATTCGTTACAAAATTACAAATTGCCTTATCTAGTTCATTTAAAGAATTATTAAGAGGCCAAAAATTGGATAAACCTTTTAGATGAGCTTTTATTAATTGCACTTGCTTTTCTTTGTCTTTTGATATTAAAAAATTCTGGTAGTGTTCAACTTCCCTAGTTAAATTTTCAATCTGAAGTTTATATTCGTGTGCTTTTCTTTGAAGTTCTTCCAATTGCTTTAATTCATCTGCAATTCTCAATTTTTCTATTTGATCATCTATTGGCATTTTATGGGCACCATATTTTGACATAATTGTCTCTTGTTTTATTGAAATCTTCCATTGTTCGAACTATTTCTTTAACACTATATTGTTTAGCCACTGTCAAATAATTGCCAGCAAATGGTGTCAACTTTTCAAAAATATACTTTAAATTAGCGGAACCTGCTATTAAGTCACTCCTCTTAGAGGTAATCTGGTCAATCTGAACTGATTTAAGAAACTCATCTACTACTAATGTTGCTAGGGATCTATATTGAAGATTCATTGACATAACTATCAATTGAGGATGACAAGTCATTAATTGCGATGCTCTTTCATTATTTCCTGAAATAACTAAATCATTTTTTAATAATTTAAATTCAGGAATTAAATCTCTTAATTGATTAAAAAATCTATCCTTCTTAAAATATGTCACCAAATCAGTAGATTCAACATAATCTCCAAGTATTATATTTCCTATTTCCTTAAGCTTATCATCAGCTAGATCAGCATTAAAACGTGAAATTATTAGCTTCCTGCTACTGAATGGAATTAATTCTGGCAAAAATGTTAGTAATTCTAATCCCAAAGATCGCAGAATATTTTGAGAATAATTACTTATCTGGTGAAGTGGATGATCTTGCCCAGATAGTTTTCCATGGTAAAAATCAAGTAAATATCCACCCATTACCTTTCTTGCATCAGCGTCTAAGGAATCTGGTATGGTAATCTTACTACTTTGATCTGGTTTATTTGGCAAATCTTCAAGATTATCAAGTTGTTCATCAATTGGCATTTTACACCTTGAGCTTCCCTGGTCTAACAGCCATCCATGAGACAGAAATACGTGGATTCCCAATCTGCAGGTGAATTTCTTGTCGTTTATAATAACTATCAGCACAGATTATCCTGGCTTTAGATGGTGATCCGATAGTACATGGGTAATAGTAGCCCACTTTTCCAACAGTTACATCTGCTCTTGGAAAACCTTGGTGTGTAGAATTTCTAAGCCAATCTAATAAGTCAATTAATTTTGGTTTCCTTACCGCGATTAAAGTTTCCGGGTCAATTTCTTCTGTTTTTTTAATTAATCTATTTTCTAAAAATTGGTGGTAAGTAATTAATTCTTCACGGTCTTTCCTGGAAAAAACAATGTCCACCCATTCACCTCTTGACAGTTCTTGTGGATCTATAATATTATTTAATAATCTTTGACGTATTTCTTGTGGCACTTTCGTACCGTCTCCGTAAAATACACTTCTTGATTCTAACAAGTTTAATAAGTCAACATACTGTCGCATATTAAGCATGAACATACCTTCGCGATGGAGTAATTTATGGGTTTTTGTAAAAGAGGTACGCCAATGCTTTTTTTTCAAGGCAATAAAAATATCTGGATAAGAATAAGTTCCGTATAATTTACCTTCTAATATAATATAATTCTTGAGCTGGTCAGAATCAAGAGGTTCATCTAATTTAATATGTCTAGTGCTATCTTGTAAATCTTCTAATTTTTCCAGGTGATCGTCAATTGGCATTTTAACTTATACAACGTGTATATTTTTCAATGGCTGTTTCTAAGGCCATTAAATTGGATAGAATTGTTTTGCAATTATATGTAGATGCGGTTTCTAAAAAATCTTTAGTTGAAGGCATAAATTGTTCTAATATATTTAGTTTTTTTGCATGAGAGAGAATGCGCCAATTTGCGCAACCAGACAAATCAATAGTTCCCTTATTAATTGATCTTTCAATTGCTAGAGCTGTAAGAGGTCTGTCTTCTGGAATTAAACTCATTACAATTAATTGTGGGTGAAGTGTAGTCCTCTGAATAGCAGTCTCAATTTTACAATTTATTAGCTTATTTTTAACAACTTTAAATTCTGGTAATATTTCCTCAAGTTTTTTTGGATTACTTCCATCAACGAAGCTATAGAGATCTGTTTTCAGTGCTTCATTTCCATACATTTTTCTGATAATACATTCTATATCTCTAGGATCTGTTATATTCAAAAGATTTATCTTTAAATAAAAATCATATCGTGTTTTTGTAGGATAAATTGCAAACAAATCAGGTCCTAATGTAGTGATTGCTTTTCTTGTTTGAGTGTCTAATTCTAAGGATGTTTGTTGACCTGGCAATTCACCTTGAAAAAATTGTGTTAGATATTTTTCAAGAATAGATTTTGCTCCACTAACTAATTGTTCTTCATTAGACTTCTGACTGACAATATCTCTTTCATCGTCTGCAACTTGTTCTAATATTTTGTCTATTGGCATTATACATTATCTTCTTCTTGTTGCTTAGATTGTATTTTTGATAGTAAGTATTTTTGCGCATGTGGTTTTAGTTCACTTTCCAACATCAATTTTCTCTGGAATTTTTGGAAATTGGCTTGAGTCATTTCCATGCTATCTATCTCATCAAATAAGGTTCTAAATTCTTTCTTTCCAGCTTCTTCAATTAATGGCTGGAAATGTCTCTTGACAACTAAATCTTTACTGATATCGTTAATCTTAGATTTTTCTGGAGCAATATCCCCTCTAAGTACTTGGGGTAATTCTTTTAATGCATCTTTAACTGTATTATATGATTGAGTTGCCTTATCAACAAGTTGTTCTAAAAATTCTAATTTTGCACCATAAAATGGATCTTTACCTAGAATCATCTCATTTGGTTGAACTCTATGATACATTAAATAAGGTGCAATAGTAGATATTGTTTCTACTTGAACCTGTGGATTTTTAGGATCTGTGAATGCATTTACAAACCAAGCATATGCTTTTCCCCATCTTTGAAAGTCGAGGAATGCTCTACCACTAATTCCAGTTTGCGTCATTTTACATATGGCTGCTGAAGTGTCAAAACCACAGCCTTTACATCTTTCTCCAACTGGGATTTCATTGTGTGATTTATCAAAGTAATCTGCTCTTTCACAAGTTGACACTGCCTGTGTTAAATAAATTGCATATACTAAGGCATCAGGACTCATTCTTACATCTTTTGAAATTAATTTTCTGGTTTTAGTAAGCTCGTCGAATGTCATTACTGGAGTTACTTTTAAATTCTGAAGTTTATCATCAAGTCTTTCTGCTAATAATGATAGGTCTGCTGCTGATGGTATTTGTGGTGCCGGTACACAGAAACTAAATCTGTCTATAAATGGCTTACTTAATGGATATGTACCAGAATCATTTGGATTTTCAGTGGCAAAAGCTATGAAATCAGGTATTTCATATACTTGATCAATGAATTCGATTCTTCCTTTATTCATGATTTCAAATAGTGCATTTTGTGCTGGTGGTGGAAATCTATTAACTTCATCAATTATTTTTACAGGACATTTTACAAAATTTCTCCATAAAACTTCTTCTTCACCTGTAGTCATTAATTTTCCAAGCCTTAAAGTTGCTAATAATGTATTTACATTTTGGTCATCATTACCCCTGATCATAGCACTAAGGATCTCATCTTCAGGTATAGAAGTTAACATATGAGTTACCTTTTCTATTAAAGTTGTTTTACCTCCGCCATGACCACCTCTATAAATTACTCCACTTTTTGGAACTAAAGCATTAACTATTGCAGAGCTTGTAACAGGATCTAAATAAATTTTCTTTATTTCTCCACCAGAATTTTTGTATGTAAATTCTATAGCCCCTCTACTGTTGTAATAAATACCTTGAGTAGGAATTTCTGTATAAGCTGTTCTTACCTTTTCCCTTAATGAATCATGAAGTTTTAAGTCCATTTTATGCCTCCGTTAATATTAATTCTGGATGATATTTTGATAATCTGTCAAATAAATTGGATTTAACAATATCTGTATCTGGTGTCCCATTATAGTTTGATATAAATTCGAATAATTCTACAAGATCACAATACATTTCTTTTATTTCTTTAACTCCAGTTTGTTCACAAAAATTTTTTAATTCTGTTTTTGATGGCATTTTAAAAAAATGCAAAACTACTTTTCTTAATGGTATTTCAAATTCTGATAGTGCCAAATATTTATCAGATTCCCAGTTTGAAAGTTCAGCACATCTTCTAAATTTATCTCCTTCATTTATAAACAGACTTAAAAATTCATAATTTGGTATAGAGAAAAAATTAGGACCTACATCTTTAACAAAATGTGATATTTTATCTTTCTGTAATAATAATTCTAATTCATTGTACTCACCAGAGGGAATATCGATATGGGTTGTATTAAGTAATAATGCTGAAAAGTCTGTTTCCTTTAATAGATAACCTAAATCTACATCAAGATCACTTACTAAGTTTATCAATTCAGGCTTTGTTAAAGGTACAAAGCTTGGTAACAAATTTTTCTGAAATCTAAACCACGGGAGATATTTTTCAATTGGTGCATATGAGCAGCAATCGCCATTTCTATTACTTGTCCGTCTGTAATTTTCATTATGCATATTAACTACAGATCTTACATAACCTCTAAGCAGTTGAATTATTTGATTATTTGGAGTTTCAATTAATTTAGGTTGTTCTGGTTTATTTTCAGGAACTTCAAGATTTTCGAGCTGTTGGTCTATTGGCATGTTTTATCAATATTTTAAGCTTTTTAGTGATTTATAAACCTTTCGTTTTATAATCTCTAAATAGTAGTAACATTTTAAAGTAGTTCTAGTGCTTTGACTTTTGTAGTAGCCTGACGAATTCCAATGAAATATGGTTTATTATGAATTGGAATAGTACAATTTAATATTAAATAATTCGCTTCACCAGGGAAACCAGACGCCGAAATATCTGAAAAGGCTTCAAATGTAGTCCCACATGCATCCATTGGAGCTTTATAAACTAAACCAAGATTCATTCCTTTATAAACATTATTATTAGTTGGCAAACCTTGAATACTTGGATACATTAACCAATGATTAAAATCAATTCCAGTTGTTAACCCCCTATTTTCTGATAATGTTTTTACATCTAACTCTTCCACTTTAAAATCTAATTGACTTTGTGTATTAAATTTATAATATAATACAAATAAAGTATCTTTTACTTTAATGTAATTCTGATTTAACCATTCCCCTTTTGTTTTATCACAAGAAAGTAAATCATCAATAATCGAATTTTGTTCATTGGTTTGAATTAAAATTCCATGTCCATTGTATACTTTCTCCTGAGTTATTAATTTTAGAAATTCAATAAAAATATTTGGAGGTAAGATGAAGCTATTTAAATCTCTCATCAGCAGATTTGCTTCATGAAGTGAAATATTATGTATTGGATCGGAGTTATAAAATGGCTGAAATGGCCTATCATAATTGTGAAACTCTTCATAATCTATTTTCAATTTTTTACATATACTTTCAATTTTCTTATCATTAACTAATTTCCTTTTGGCAACTAGTAAATCTGGATGTTCTTTGGTTTCTGGCAATAAAACAAATTCATCTAAATATATTTCTGGAATAATTTCTTTTTCAGATGGATATTTTATCTTATTTTTTATTTGTATTTTTCTATTTTCCAATTTCCTTAAATAATCATCTATTGGCATTATTTACTCCTTATTCTAGCATGACGTACCCCGAGGACAGGATCCGAGCTCGAAGGATCCCTATTGCAACTCAGGAAAGCCCCGACTGAATCAGCGTAGAACCAAGCGACACAATTATTGTCCTCCAAGGGGGCATAATAATATAACTCCCCATTTTTAATTTTACGAGGCGGTAATCCGTGAATAGTTGCTGTATTAAGCCAATCGTCTAAATTAATTCCTATACCTGCACCTTTGAGTAAATGATTTGAAGATGTTCGAATTTGACCTGGTATTAAGTCACCATTAATAATTCGATTATCATATTTTATATATAATAGATTATTATTAATATTAAAAAGTGCATCTATCCATTCTCCTCTTAAAGGATCTCTTTTTTCGAAAATATCATCTAAAATTAATTCTAATATTTTAGGTTCTATTAAATTTCCATTTTCATCAAATGCTTTGCCATTTTTCAGTAATTTAAGAAAATCCACATATTGCCTTAGATTTAACATGAATGAATCTTCTTCATATAATGCTTGATGTGTTTCATACCAATTTTTTCCATGATGTGACTTTCCCATAGAAACTAATAAATCTGGATATGAATATGTCTCATGTAATTTTCCTTCAAGGATTATGTATCTTCGAGTATTTTCAATAGAAAATATTGGTAGTGGATTTAAAATCTTTTTTGATACCCTGGATCCTTCTAATTTTTCTAGATACTTATCTATCGGCATTTTTATGTTTTAATTCTTGCATGTCGTACTCCAAAATTATCATCATAGTATTCAGAACTCGTATCAAAAAATAGACCAGTGCCCCAGGAATCAACCCGGAAATAAGCGATATCAAGGTACTTTGTTGAAGGCCAGTAATAAAATTCTCCACTAGCAACATCTTTTTTAGGCAATCCTTGTTTTGTTGAATTTCTTAACCAATTATTAAGACTAATTCGCTTTTCTTGTATTAATGCATCTTCTTCTATTGGTTCTTCAACTTCTGTTAATCTACTAGTAGGATCAAATTTAAGATATTTTATTTTCCCACTGTATATTAGTTGATTATTAATCCTCTTTACTTTAATGTTATATCTTCCATTTAGCCATTCCATTCTCGCAGGACTTCTTACATTTAATAAATCTTCTAATATTGCCTCTATTCTTCTTTGAGCAACTGGATTATTATTTTCATCTAATGTATTTCCTGACATTAATTTATTTACAAATTCAACAAATAAATTTAGTGGAAGTGTAAATCCGCCCAGAGCTGTATTTATATCAATAGCTTGATCATAATTACTGATTCCTAAATATCCATTTTTATATAATGAATCTCTATTATCATTATTTTGCGGATTTATCTCAAGGGATCTCACAAAACTTTCTATATTTTCTGTGTACACAAACCTTGTTTGCGAAACCAATATATCTGGATGTTCTTTGGTTTCTGGCAATAATATGTATGATTCAGTATCCAGACTAATTGAATTAGGTAATTTTATTTTACTAAATATTCTTATTCCTTCTAATTTTTCTAGATATTTATCTATTGGCATTTTTATTTAAATACATTAAAAAATGATTTCTTTAGTTTGGGTGATTGATCTTGAAACCAACCATCTTGATAATGATTTGTAATTAGCTTTATATCAGTTTTATCTTTTGAAAAAATTTCTAAATTATTTAAATATAACACAAAATAAGAAGGTGTAATCTTATGTCCTGTGATATGTGTAAAATCATCTTTTAATTTAGAAATAAGTTTAGACAAAGCTGTTCCAAGGCTTACTACTTGAACTAAATTTTGTGTATTCATTAAATCTTTTGAGATATCATCCATTCTTAAACATAGATCTATTAAATGAGGCGAAGGATTGCTTATGTCAGGTAAATTATCTGAAAATAAATTGATATTATAGTATGTTTCTACGGTTTTATCCTTGATCCATTTATAAAGAGATGGTGGAATTGTCACTTCACTGCTTGGGTAATTGGATAAAGTAGTAAAGGAGATTTTCCAATCTTCTAGGTTTGCCGATAAATTTCCTAGATTTTCTGTAACTCCTAAATAAAAATTATGATATTGTTTAAACCTCTCTAGTTGATTTAAAATATCTATGGTATAAGCATTCATAGTAGTGAATGGCGGAAATTGTTTACCTATTAATTCAAATTCTTTGAATAATTGAGATAATTCATTGACTGGTAAAGTTAAATTTGATAATTGATTTTGCAATGGCAGTTCTTGAGCCTTGGTATTTGAAACTTCTAACTCCGATAATTGATCATCTATTGGCATAGTTATATATTCCACCATTTCTTTGGTTTTGGTGAAAGATCTTTAAATGAACTAGTGTAATCATAGTATGTATTTAATTTAATCATCGTTTTATTTTGTGAAAACTGCTTAATTGAGTTTAAATATGCAATAAAATTACTAGGATTAATCTCGTAACCCTTATACATTATATATTGTTGATGTAATTTACTCACTAGGGTATTCAATCCAGATCCCATTGAAACTACTTTAGATAAATTTTGGGTTGTTTGCAACTCATTTGAAATCAAATCTATTTTTTCACATACATCTGTTAACCATGGAAGTGATGAACAATTATATTTTGATTTTTGTGATGCTTTATTTATTTCTGAATAAGCAGCATTAACTTCCTTTATAATCCAATCATATAAGGAATTTGCAATTGTTGTATCATTATTATTTATAGAAGGTAATAGATTAAATGATGATTGCCAGTTATTAAGTTCTGAACATAATTTCTGAAAACTATTACAAACATCACTGTAAAATACTATATACGGATGAAACCTTTCCACTACTGTCAAAATTGAGGCTGTATACATATCTAAATAAGAATTTGGTGGAATTTCTTTTACAATTGTCCTGAATTCTAATAATAAAAATGCCAGTTGATCTGCAGGTAAAATTAAATTAAATGGGCTCGGCAATGAGTTCTTTAGTTTTACCTTTGTGTTTGAATCTTCCAATCCTGATAAATGTTGGTCTATTGGCATGTTTATTTTCTTCTCCAAAATGATTTCTTCAACTTAGGTTTTGATGTGTGGTCTTGTATATTTAGTAATTTACCACCATTGCAATACCCAGAGATTAAAGTTTTACCATGAGCAAAATTCACTAAACGTTCAATATCATCACAAAACTGAGTACAATTAGGAGGATTTTCCTTTTTCCAATTCCAATATGGACATGCATAATATCCATTTATCTTATTTATTTGGGACAGAATAGAATGACCAAGTAGATTTACATCAACCAAATCAGAAGTGTTATATAAATCTACTAAATTATTATTAATCCCATTACAATATTTTAAAATTTCATATGTTACGCCAGATTTTGGCTGAATTGTTAATTCTGTGGAATTAATTTTTTTAAAGGCTTCTTCTATTGGGTCTATTATTTGGGCGTATAACGATGGCGGTATTTGCTTAGGATTATGTATAAATGCAGATAATTCTCTGATGTTTCTAAATGATCTACTCCAAACTTGAAGATTTTCTGAGAGGTTTGACATAGATTCTGCAAAATTAGAAAGATATTCTCGGTATGGCCATATATCTTTTATTTTATCTAGAAGATCTCTAGTTGATATTTCATCTGTAGTATAATGACTGAAATTTAACTTGCCCCAGGTTTGAGCGAAAATTGGATGTAAATTTGCTATATTATTTGATGGAAGCATAAATGGCGCTTGGAATCCATATAATATTTTCTTTTCTATTCCATTATTTTCTTTTCCTTTAGAAGGTAAATCTTCAAGATTTTCGAGCTGTTGGTCTATAGGCATTTTTATTTTCTTCTCCAAAATGATTTTTTCTTATTTTGTGTAATTGGTGGATTTTTTGGAGATATGTCTATCAAGGATGATTCAAAATTATTCCAATGATATGTAGAATAATTAACCTTTGATTTATTTTGGATAAAAGTGGACAATGACCTAATACAATTTAAATATTGGCTAGCCGGTAATTTTCTATTCTGATCATTATATTCAAGCACAGATATGTTTTCATTTAGAGTATGAATCACTCGGAATAACGCACCAGCTATCCAGTTTAATTCTATAAATCTATTATTTGAACCAAGTTCTCTATATAAATCTTCAAATTTCCTGCAATCATTAAATATCCAAGATTGATAACTCTGATCAAGAGGTATATCCATACTAGCAAGGGAAATTTTTGTAATCGCAGTCTCAAGATCTTTTAGGAGGCAACCTCTAACACTTTCTGGAACTATTGAATTTTCATTTAACTTGCTTGATTGAATCTCTACTGGAATGTCACTCAAATTTTTCTTCCAATTTGATATTTCAAATCCGGTTACATTTAATGCTTGACTAGTTGTCACATATAATGCATAGTAGGGTTGAAATTTGTCTAAAATTGGTTTTATTTCTGATACATTCATCTCATATGACTGACCATATTGTAAAATTGATTTTACTTTTTGAAATTTTGCAACCATCTCTTCAATTTTTTCTGCAGGTAATCTATATTCAAATCTTAAATCAATAGAGTTTGCTTTATTAGTTTTGTTTGATTCCAAGTTTTTAAGTTGATCATCTATTGGCATTTTACATCTTTAATAATTAATTGTTAATTCAGGATGAAATGTTGTTAATTTTTCATACAGACCTTTCCTTAATTTTTGAGAGTCTCGCGTTGACCTAATATAGTCTACTAAATCCAATGTCTGTTCTATCATATTACTTAAATTCTGAGAGGAATATGGTTTTTTCAAGTATTTTGTTATATTATCAAAGTTGAGAATATCTGTCATGTCCATATGTTTAACATCGTTGGTGAGAAATAAAATTGGTTTATCTCTTTCATCAAAACTTTGTGATACCGAAGATAATTCAAATCCATCACTTATAAATAAACTCAAGAATGTCAGATCAGGTATAATAAATACGTGGTTTGTTAAATCATTAAATGCCTGGATTAAAGGATAGTTTAAAATCTTTGGAATTACAAATTTTTCATTCCCAGGGATTGGATAAACTACTCTAGAGCATAACTTCTCTATATTAGGTATTTCACTATGTTCAGAGAAATCTGAATCTGCGTCTAAAGCTATCTCAATCATATTTGATGGATCATAACAACCAAGTATATGTTTAAGACCCGGTCTGAATTTAAGGAAACAATATAAAGACTCTAACATTTTAAACTCGTTATCACCATTTAATTTTATTTTTTGAACATGTTTTGGTAAAAGTTCAGAATCACCTAAATTTAATATTTCATGAGAATAGGACATTAGTGCATCAAGAACATAATCTTCTTGCGGTAGGTCTTGTGATTTGTTTGATTCGTTATCCTTATCTGTATGCATTTTCCTAATTTGGTCATCAATTGGCATTTTACACCTTTAACTTTGCTGCTCTAAGTCCCATTGAACTTACTGCCAAAGGATACACTCCTAAAAATAATCCACCATCCTTTAATATACTCGAATCTTCTGGAAAAATAATTATCCTTAAACATTTTGGCTGCGAAGCGAAACATGAGAATGAATATCCTAAACTTCCGGGAGAGATATCATACTCAGGTAATCCTTGATCATTTGATTTGATTATCCATTCTTGATAACTAATCCTTTTGTTGTGACAATCCTTCAGGGTTTTAAACTCTAATTCCACTGTTTTTTCTACTAATTTTTTATTTTCAAATTGATGAAAAATAATATAATCTTCATTCTTTTTTCTTGATAAAACAGCATCAAGCCATTCTCCCCTAGGAACATGTTTAGGTTCTTTTATATCCACCAATAGCTTTTCTATCGTCGAATATTCAACTTTGCTACCATCTCCATAAAATACAGATCGTGATTCCAATATCTTTAGAAAGTCAACATATTGCCTCATTGTCAGTAAAAATGATTGTTCTTTTTGAAGCATGGTGTGGATTTGATAAAATGGATTTCCATAATGAGTTCTGCTTAATGGAACTAAAATGTCTGGATAAGAATAGGTTCCATGTAATTTACCTTCTAATATAATGTAATTTTTTAATTTATCGGATGGGATAGATGTATCTAATTTATTTTGATTTGAGTTTTGTTGCATTTGTTCAAGATTACCCAGATAATCATCAATCGGCATCGTTTTCTTTCACATCCTCATATTCTTTTCGAACTTCACCAATGATTAATCCTATTAAATCATCAATTCTTTTTATTTTGTAAATATTTGCTCCTCTTCCAGCTACTGAATTTGATAAGTTAGATGAATCTGAATGAATGAGAAATACTGCTAATTTATCATGTTCAGTTATTGCTTTGTGAAAAACTTCTGTTGCCTGGTTATCATTTGATATCATGCAATCACTAATTAAACAAGTTAAGAGAGGATTTTTTGTTCCTTTGATTAGTTTATATGTCTCATCAATAGGAACTACTGTACCACCACCATAATAAGACATAATTGCTCTTTCAATGCTATTCATATCTGATGTGTAATATTGCTCTGTAACATTACTTTCGCCAGAAAAATTTAGAATGGCAACTTTGCCACCATTTTTTATTGAATATAATGAAGCTGCTTCTGCTGCTAAAATTGCTTTATCATATTCTCCTCTTTGCTCTGGATTATCTGACATTGGACTCCAGCTCATACTTCCTGAAGAATCAATTGCAATGAAAATGTCTGGAATTGCCTTTAACTTCCCTTTGTAATTAGAGGAGGTCATTTTTCTTTTGAAAGTTGTAATTCCAGGAATTGGCTTTCCAGATGACATAACAGAAGGAATTATTTCTAAACCACCTTTACCCATAATTGGATCTCCAATATTCCAAGGCGTTTGGTAAGCTGGAACTTTTTCAGCTCTTTGATTTTCTAGCTCATTAATTGACATTAATAATTCTCGAGCTCTTGCTCTGTACATTAATCTAAGTAAGTCATCAGGTTCTAATTTTGTTAAAGCACCCATTGTACCCGCAAATTTTCCAGGAGATTTTTTATTTCTTTGATAAATCTCATCTATAATTCTTTCATCTATAGAATCAGCTATTTGATCAGCTTCACTTTGGGATTCATTTCTATCATGGCTTTGTTTAGATTCTTTTGCTCCAGATCCTTCTCCTTTCCTATACTTCTTGTATTTCCCTTTACCAGAGCCAATTTTACTTTCTGTTGGATTTCCCATTTGAGTTTGAACATCATCAGGTATTGGTAAATTATTACCACTTTGTTTTTGATCTCCATATCTACTTTTTCCACCTTGTTGCTGCATGTCTTGCACATCTTGTTTAATGATTGGTTCTAAAATAGCTGCAAATTTTCTAACTTTATCTTCCCATGTATCTCTATTTCTATAATCATTTCCCAGAACTTTAACAAGATCTTCAGCTGCCTTTTCAGTTACCGGATTTCTTTTTTGAACAACATCATTTAAACCAAGATCTTCCTGCCACAATTTTTCATATGAAGATACTAAGGTTTGCCATATCATAGAAGGTTTTTGAGGCGTATTTCTTGCTTCCCTTACAAATTCTTTGGTTCTCCAAACTGTTAAATCTGAAAAATCATCTCGTCCATATGATTTTCTAGCTAATAAAGTATCTCCGATTAAGTCTCCCATTATATTCATAGCTAAAAAAGAATAATCTGCTGCTAAGTGCTTATTTTTTGCAATGTTGGGATCAGTAAAACCTTTTATTGCTGAATCTATAAGTATTGCTTCTGTCACAGCATCAGATGGGACTTGAGTGAAATGTGCTCCACATTCATGTTGAAATAGACTCCTAGCTAGCAGCTTATGTTCTTTACCTTTTGATTTTTTATCATATTCAGAAAGATATCTTTCTAAATTAGATTCTCCTTCTATTTTTTTGGGCATATCTTGAACATTGAAGCGAATTTGCCAAGTCTTAGTGTCAATGGCAAAACCTCTAGGAATATGCTTTCTGGGATCGTCTTCTTTACCTTTTTCTGCATTGTTGATGATTTTTGGATCAGGTAAATTTGAAACATAAAGGTCCCAACAAGCATGTCTAAAAGCCTGAATAATATCTTCTTCTGTAAAACCTTCGATTCCAGTTGCTAAATTCTCTAGTTTTGGTTTTTTTTGCTTCGAGCTAGTTCCGTATTTTTCAAAAAGAGGCATTTTGGATCAAATCTTATTATTTTAGGCCATTTTGATAGTTTATAAATCTTTCTAATTATTATTTCTTAATAGTGGTAACAGTATATTAATTTTAAATATCTTATAAATGGGTTTAAAATAACTTTAGCAGGCGATTCTAAATATTCATTTCTTTGTATTTTATTATTAAATGAAATTAAGTAAATAAAATTATTAATTCTAGCATTTCTGAGCCTTAAAAGTCATGGGAAAGGTCAAAGGATCACCTACTATATGTGGACGAAAAACTTCTTTTTCAGTGTTTAAATTGAATCGTCTTTCTATTATATCAGATCCTCCATATGTTGCAACATTACCATCTCTTTGTGGTGAATGATATTTAATTAGGAAATTTCCATAATTGGATTTTGAATAAGGTAATCCAAAACTGTTAGGTGTAGCAAGGAAATTGTCTAATGTTAAACAACAATCTGAAATTAAGAAATCAAATGGATTTAGAAAATGTCTATCATGTGCTACTGGGCCTTCACTAGTATTAAGATGATTATAATAAATAAATTTGGCATCACCCTGTATTCTAAATTCAGTATCTAACCAAATTAATTTATCTGTATTAATAATATTATTAAATTTATATATTAAAAATTTTGGATTTAATTTTCTTTTATATTGATCACAGGCATTACCAGATTTTAGAAGTTTTAAATAATCAATGAATTGTCTAGGCGTTAACATAAAAGAATCTAAGTCATCTAATAATTCGTGTGCATAATCCCAATTTTGTGCAGGTAAATAAGTTGTAGAAATTAATAGATCTGGATAGTTATAATTTTTATATTGCTTCCCTTCTAGGAAAATTTGTGTAAGAGATGTAATTGGCGGATATTTTTCTCTTTTTGGGGTAATTTTTTGCTTGATGTACCGATGTCCTTTCAAGTTTCCCAAATAATCATCTATTGGCATTTTATTTTATTAATTTTGCTGGACGTACTCCAAGCCAAGTAGCTAAGAACGATGGACTACCATGCAATATTAAGTCAATCCCCCCAGAATTTGCATTAAACCATGTGGCCCCACCTTCTCTTAGATACCAAAAGTAGACATTTCCCCTTGCAATATCTTTTCTCGGAAGACCTTGGGTATTGGCATCACTTAACCATTCATCTAGGTCTATTTGTTTATCTTCCATCAAAGTATCTTGATCTAATTTATCTGGCATAATTATTGGCTGATCATCTGAGTTAAATTTATAATAGTCTATTGTTGTAGTCTCTCCTCGAATGGTAAATTTATTATTCAACCATTCTGCTCTCCATGGATCTCTAACTGCATAAATATTATTAAGAATTTCAACAACCTTTTCTTCAAATATCCTATCTCCATTTGCGTCATAAGCAGTTCCTGATTTTAATATATTAAGAAAATCAATATATTGTCTTAAATTTAGCATAACCGAATCTTCCTGATGCAAAATTTTAAGGGTCTCCAACCAAGTCAAGTTATAATGGGATCTTTCCATTGAAACTAATAGATTAGGATATGAAAAAGTTTTATGCGATCTACCTTCAAGAATAACATAATTTTCAGGGTTTTCAATAAATTCATAAGGAACAGGATTTACAAATTTATGAAAAGATCTTGCTCCTTGGATTTTTTCTAAATATTTATCAATTGGCATAATTAAAAATAGTGAAGAAAATAATAAAAATTATATGTTTTCAGGCAAAGGTATTGGTAAATTTATATCTCCCAATTCCTTTGGAAGAAATTGATCTTTGAGCAGATTAACTAAGTATTCTTTTACATCAATTTTAAATGAGAATGGAATAGGATAATTTCTAATAATTGGGAAATCAATTATAGCTTTTCCATCTAAAACAGCAAAAACATTTTCTTTTGTTAAAATATCCCTTGAAGTTTTTAATGTCGAAGGGAATGTGGCTTCATGATTAATTGTAATTTTTGTTGTTGATGAACTTTTTAAAGTAAATTTTGGGACTGCTCCAAGACCTATCTGATCATTTGTATCTTCTAATGTTAATCTATAATTAACTGCCTTTATCGGAATTGCTATCTTACTCGGATTATTAACATAAAGATTAACCTTAATACTAAATGAGCTGCTATTAATTATTTTAAATTCTTCAATTTCAGTTTTTTCAAGTTTTACATTCACTAAATCTTTGGCATAATAAGCAAAAATTCCTATAGCTACAATTAATATAATAAATAAAGATAAGATTACTAATAGTATTATAAAAATCTTCTTCATAATTTAAATATTAAATTTTCCTGGTTTAAAAAGTTTGTTATTATTTAATTTGCTTATAATAAAGACCACCATCTAGGTAATAGGTTTCTTTCATTAATCCTTCCTGAGTCATATTTTTAATTTCATCCACTATAATCCCAGGTTCAAATTGTTTATAAGATCTTCTTATATTGGTAATTAAGTAATCTATTCTAATACCTAAAACTTCATATTTTGGAGATATTTCATTGATTGATTTTTCAATAATATGTCTTAAATCCTGATGAGCATAATTTGTTGATAATTCTGGCTCACCTACTTTTTGATTTTGATTGTCTAAAACCATTTTTTCGAGAGATCTAATAAGATTATACTATTATAAAAAATTAACTCTTTTATATTTTATTTAAGAAAACATATATTTTATTATCAGAATCTTTAATAATATGAAATGTATCACTTAATATGGGGGGGTTAAATATAATGAAAAAGAACCTATTTTTTGTATTTGTTGGAATATTGTTATTAGCTCTCTCCTCTTTTGGGGAAGCAAGCACCTGTTATATAGAAAAGCTTGATGTCAGATATGACTATACTTGGACAAGCGGTAGAGATTATCTTTTTAAGTTAAAAGTAACTAATCCTAGTACTGGCCAAGAATTAGATGAAGAAGGCGAGGACTTTAATTATAGGGATTTAAAATGGATTTATAGATTTGAAATAGATAATCCTAGCCATTCTAATATTGTCAATTTAATATTAAAAAAAATAAGTTGGCATGGAGTTAGAATCAGAATGGATAACCTACAAGGAATACAAGGAGATACAAAATTTGAAGCTTTTATCTACAAAGGTGGACAATTGATAAAATACGACACAGCTATAATACCATTAACTTGTAATCTAGAAGTCAACGAACATAAAGATGTATACTTTGGCAATTTTAAGATTACTAAAGCTGAGAAATCTTAATTTTTTCTTTTTTAAATTTTCAATTATTTAAGTTAAATGTAATATGTACAATATATCAGTATGCCGTATATAAAAAAGAATTATGAAATTTATTCACAAAAGTTATTTTATACATCGAATATTCACAAATTCTATTCTAATATCTTTAATATTACCAAATTGGGCTAATTGTTGTTACTATTAAGATACATCAATAGAAGAATTTAAATACTAGTTGTACATCCTTATATTAGGAGTAAAGATAAAATGGATAATCTAAAAGAAATTGTGAAACAATTCGCTGATAACTATAAAAATAATGGTCATGATATTGAAGGTGTAAATATATTAGAAGAGGAACTCTATCGCATGTCTGGAATTGATAGATCAGATCCTTCGGGTATTTTATTAATTCCAATTGATTCGCCCAACTTAGAGAATATTGGATCAGCTTGCGGTAATGTTGGAAATAGGATATTTTCAAACAAGTCTCTTATTAGTTTTTTAAAAAATAAAAAGGTCGAAAAATTTTTAGGTATAATCTATGGTCCTAATGCTAATGAAACTTATGATAGAGGAGTAATAGCCTTAAATTCGGTTGCGTTGCCTATTACGGGAAGAGATGGCCATATTTTTGAATCACTTGCAACAAAGAATGGTGGGAGTTTCAGATATGAGAGGTCTAGAATTCAAGGCTGGTCAGTATTTGAATCAGAATAAAAAACTTTAAGACTATAAAGGATAATATCTACTTGAAGGGAGAATAAAATGGATACAGAAAAAGAAAAATTAGAATCACTTGTGGTGAATATTCTTGGAAAATATAATTCAGACCCTCAAACTCAAGCTAAAGAAACTCTAAGAATTGCTACTGAAGTTGCAAATGAGATTAAAAAGGCAAGAACTAAATGTCAATCAATAACTCAAATAGAAGGTCACCCAGCATCTATTATTGGATTGAAAATGACTGGTAAAACTGGAGTTGATTTAATTGGTATAACTTATGTTTCAAATTGGCAAAGATTAGAAAGAACTTATTTAAAAGAAGATTTTTATAATATTTAATATATTACAAAAAAGTGCTCTTTTTATTTTGATTCTTTTTGATATATTATTTTACACAAAATCATTAAATTCATAAGATTTATTAATTGCTAATATTTTATTATTTTATGTCCTCAAATAACCAATTGAAATTTATCCTACCATTATTATCTATTACAGTTTTATTAATTTTTGGATCTAATTATTATCTTTATAACAAGCTTACTGATGAATATAGTAATCAAGTAACTTCTTTAAACCAAAAAATAGATAGTCTTGAGAAGGATTTAAATGACCAAGTTGAATATGAAAAAAAATTAAGATCGGAACAACTTAAGCAGCTTGATCAAAAAGCAAGTAATATAGAAAAAAATTTGGAATCGCAAGTAAATGATGTAAGTTCAAATATTGAAGAAGTAAGAAGCAATACAGAACAAAATTTACAAGATATTAGTAATAAGGTTGGTGGTATAGAAAAGAAGAGTTCCTTATTAGAAAATAAACTTTCGCAAATTGAAGTTTCAAGCTCTGATTTTTCAAGTATTATTGAAGATGTTGTTAAGACTGTTGTTAGTGTGAGAACAAATATTGGGCAAGGTAGTGGTGTAATTATAGATTCCAGAGGTTATATTGTTACAAGCGATCATGTAATTGATGGAGCTACTGAAATTAATGTAATTGATTATAGTGGAGGCAGTTACAGTGCAACTCTTGTAAGAAGGGATACTAATTTGGATTTAGCAGTACTTTTAGTTAATAGCGTTAATTCATTTTCATATTTACAATTGGAGGATGAAGGTAATATTGGTGTAGGAGATCGAGTCATTGCAGTTGGAAATCCTTTAGGATTAGCATTCAGTGTAACAGAAGGCATAATCAGTGCTGAAAATAGACATATGGATGATTCTGGAATTGGGTACTTACAAACAGATGTTTCTATTAACCCTGGTAATTCTGGGGGGCCATTAGTAAATTCAGGTAAAAAAATAGTCGGAATTGCAACTAAAAAGATTGTTAATACAGAAGGTCTAGGATTTGCTATACCCTCCAATATTGTAAAGAATTTTGTGGCTCAATCATTACCTTAAAATAGTCAGTAAAAGAAAGTTTTATAAAGCTTTATTTATAAAAAAAAATCATGATAATCCCAATTAGGTGTTTTGGTTGCGGTACTCCAGTCGGTCACTTGTATGAAGATTACTTAGAAAGACTTAAGAATGGCCAAGAAAAAGGTAAAGCTATGACTGAATTGGGATTAAATAGATACTGTTGCAGAGCTTTATTCTTAGGACATGTAGATTTAATTGATACTGTTGCTCAATTTAAGAAATTCTAAGAAATTTGATTAGACTAAAATTTAATTAGTAACATTTAAATAGTTTGATACTATTTTATAAAAATATTATTGTTGGGGTTGTAGTGATTTGATTTGATCATGAGGCAGAAGATTAAACAGATATTAACGAGGAAAGCCTCTGCAATTACATTTCTTTTAGGTATGGGTGGCGCAACTCTAGGAAATTCTGAAACTATTGCGCAAGAATGTGCAAATATTCAAAACATTTGGGGAAAAGCTTACCAAGCAAATGGAATTAATACAATACCCTCAGGTCAAAGAATATATATTCAATCAATAAATCGGGAACCTATTGATACTTTAACAACATTTACAGCTGTAGATACAACCGGATGGTATGATTTTGATATGCCTATTGGAACTCTTGGCAATGGAGAAGAAATTAGCCATGGTTCTACTTTTTTAATGATCTGGCAAAGTCCAAGTGGACCCAGAAGATTATGTACTTTAAATGGATGTGATAGTACAAGAGTTTATTGCAATTACTTTGGAAGGAGTAATGTAAAAGATTCTGGAATTAGAGTTGGTATAGATGATATATCTTTAGAAAATCAGTTGTTAGAATTTAAAGCTAATCCAAATCCATTTCATTCATTTACTGATATTAGTATTGAATTAGATACACGGAAAGAGATTTCCTTAGAAATTTATAATATACTTGGGGAAAGGATTTACTCTATTGATAAAGTTTTGTCTCAAGGGATTAATAACATTAGGTGGGATGGAGTTAATGCAAAGGGAGACGTAGTATCAAGTGGGATATATATTGCTAAAATACAACTAGATGAGGCAAAAGGAACAAAAAAATTTATTAAGTTAAGGTAGTATAAAATGAAAGTGAATATTTTTGTGCTGTTGATTGTTTTCTTCTTATTCATTTCCTTATTTAATATAAGTGCACAATCAGATATTGATATATTAGAAATCGGAACTGATGAATTAAATACAGAAATAAATCCAGAGAAAAATTCACCACCTGATATTCTTGATCTACCAGTTATTGGCTTAAATAATTATTTTAATGAAGTTAAAATTAATTTAGAGGAATATGTGAAAGATGAAAATAATGATTTTAAGGAATTGAAATGGGAATTAGAAACTAGTCCAAATTTCAATCTAGAGATAACTGATAATATATTAGTGATTTCTTATGATGGAAATTTAAATCAAGTATCTGAAAATATAAAAGTTGTAGTTACTGATCCTTTTGGAGAAAGTGATTCTGAAGAATTATCATTATTGTATGTAAATATTGATGAAACTAATCCACCAATTCAAGGAATGCCAGAACAGAATCTATTTGATAATAGAGCTTATGGAGTTAGTCAGAATAGGGGTGGACAATTAACCCAGTATACATTAAATTTGAATCCAGGATGGAATTTAATTTCACTGCCAGTTGTACCTAATACAAATATTGTTGAGGAATTACTAGAACCATTAGAGGGACATTATCTCTATGCCACTACATATGCCTATAACAGATACAGAAATGAATTTAAAATATTTCAGCCAGGTATCGGAGTTCCTCCTGAATTTAGAACATTTGATAGAGTAGATGAATCAATGGCTTTTTGGATTTTGATGTTGGATGATACTGACTTAATAGTAAATGGAAATCAAGTAATTGAAAGTGAATTTAAATTAAATAAAGGATGGAATTTAATTGGATTCCCAAGCCAAGTTGAATTAAATCTAGATGATGTCATTGTTCCAATTAATGATTTTAATTATTATTTTGAGGTAATTTATGAATATGATTCTGATAGACCTGATCAATGGAATGACTACAATAGAAATAAACCACCTGAATTGAATACACTTCATACTTTAAAACCAGGTTATGGTTATTGGATTTACACAAACTATGCAATGAAATGGAGATATAATTTAGATACACAAAAATATGAATTTGTTGAGCTTGATAACAATGATCTATATAACTCAAAGTCATTTGTTTATGTCAAGGGCAAAAATGTTGCTCAGGTAAATAACAATGAAATAAGATATGTGCATGGTGATTTGCTTGGTAGTACTAGAGCTATTACTGATGATAATGGTAATACAGTTTGGAGTGAAACTTACTACCCCTTTGGAGGTCAGGTAAGTGCAACTGGCTCAGATAATAGTATAAAATATACTGGTAAACAATATGATTACAGTTCTGGATTGTATTATTACGGTAGTAGATATATGGATCCTAATCTTGGGAGATTTATCTCTACTGATAAGGCAGATGGAGATTTAAAAGTTCCACAATCTCTGAATAAATATGTTTATGCATTGAATAATCCGTATGCTTATGTAGATTCTGATGGTAATCTTCCAAGATTCTTACAGAAAGCTTGGGATTGGTACAGAAGCGAACAAATTGAACGTCTTGAAAGAATGAGACAAAGTTATCTTGAAATGAATAAATTCATGGAAGAAAAGGGTAAACTATCTCACTCTGAAAGAGTTAGGAATGATGAAAGTATGAATAAACAATATTTGAATTCAATTACTTTTTACCAAGGTAGTTGGAATTTGCGTGATGTTAGAATTGGGCCAACTGTTAGTGCTGGCGGTGATGCAGTATTAGGTGGAAGTGCACGAGTAACTTATGGATTTCTAACCAAAGATATCACGGCGGGTGCTGCAGCCACATATAACCTTGGACCTGTTCAGGGAGGATTAGGAGTTGGAGTATCAATTAATTCAGATAGTTTAACTAATGGTGATATTGACAGCGAAGATTTCCAAACTCGTGAGATTTTTTTAGGTAGATTAAGGACAGATATGGGTACAGCTTATGTTGCTCAACCAGTATCAAATAATGGTGTTTTAATTAACGGAGTTGTTGTTCCTTTATACAAAATTCCAAGAGTATGTACAATTGGAGTTTGTGTCGATGGTGTGTGGAATGCTCCTCAAGTACAAGGTGTACATGCACCAGGAGATACTTGTGATGTTTGTGGTTTAATTGAGGGTACGGATAATTATGCGAATCGTGAAGGTGGACAATGATGAAAAAATATAAACCAGGAATAGGAATATCACTTGCAGCAGCAACACTAGCAGCTGGCACTTTAATTGGTTCATATTTAGCTTGCAGATCAAATGAAAAGGATATTTTAGCAATTCAAAACCCTAGAGCAGAAGAATTACATATTAATGGACTTAGAAATTTTCATATGGGTTTAAGTGCAAGTGGTGTTGCTGACAGTTCAAGGCTTGAATTAGCTATTTCAGATTTTGAAAAATCAATTGAATTAAATAATGATCCTAGCAAGGTTTCAACGCTTTTTGCTTTAGGTAGTGCAAATTATACAATGGGAGATTGGCAAAATACTATTGCCGCTTACTCAGCAGCTTTAACAATTAATGATTCTCTAGATTTACATTTAGATGTAACTAAAGGTTACAATGATGAATCGCTAGAACTTGACGTGATTCGATATCAACTGGGGCATGCACAACTTCAACTTGGACAATATGATAATGCCTTTAATACTGCCTACAGAGGCCTGGAAATATATAATAACAATGAAAACTTACAAAATTTATTAGGGATAACAGGTAAAACTCTTAGAGAATACTTACATAGACAAATTCTTGAAACTAGAGATCCAAATAAAATTGTTGATTTGTATAAACGATTAGCTGATATTTATATTAAGGATGGTGTACAAAATCCCTTAAGTTTATCTGAGGTTTTAAATTGTGCCCAGGAAATTGAAAAGTACAATCCTGGAAATCCTAGTGTATCAGCCATACTGGGGCAGGCTCATTTAGAATTTGGTATATATATGTCGGGCTTAAATCAAGAATTCGATTCACCTTACCGACATTATAGAATGGCTGTTGATAATTTTAGAAACCTGTTAATTAATGATCCTAAAAATATTATTGGATATAGGGGACTTGGATCAGCACTTTATAATCTTGGTGATTATAATGCAGCCAAGGATATCTTAAAGGACGGACTTAGGCAATATCCAGAAGATCCTGATCTTAATTATTATTATGGGAATACATTATTGAATTTAGGAAACAGAAAGTTGGGATTAAAACATTTTAAGAAGGCATGCAAAAACGAACCAGAAGATCCTAAATTCTGCAGTAAGTATGAAGAATTAATACATGGAGGAAGAGAATGAATCTGAAATTAATTCTGTTATTGTTAATTTTATTTTCTATGAATGTACACGCTAGTGAGAATCCTGAGATTACTAGCTTTAAAATTCCGGAATTAAATAATTATGTCAATTTGCATACAGGTGATTTAAATTTTGAGATTCCTTTAGTTACAGTTCCGGGGAGGGGTGGATTAGATTATGATATTAAAATGATCTATGAATCTGGTATAAAACTTGATCAGCAAGCAAGTGAAGTTGGTTTAGGTTGGAAATTAAATAATCCTTCTATAATGAGAACTCCGATTAATGTACCTGATGATTATTGTGGTGGGTGTGTTAATGCACAAGCAAATTACTGGTTTAAGCATCCAATGAATCATCAAAGTCCTTCATATATTAATAATGTATTAAATTCTATAAATGTTCCTGGGTTATTTATGCAGATAATAACTGGAGATGTAGTATCATTAGCTATGAGTAATGCAATTCCAACTATACTTAGTCCAACAGAAGAACAGCAAATTAGATTACCATGCGAAGATGGATGTAATCTAAATGTTAATGGTTTTAGATGGCATACTAAAAATGATAATGGGCTTGCAAAATATGTTTATGATTTAAACACGCCCGACTTATATACACTTTCAGGTGATGTGCTTTCAGGGCAGATTATATTTAGTAATCATGATGCTACAGAAGTGGGGCCAAGAATGCATCTAAAGAAATTAAAGGGTCATGCATCAGATGAACTAATAAATATGAATAATTGCCCTGCACCTGGAGAAGCACTTGAGAATTGTGAAGATACGGTTAGAATAGAATTTAGCACAGATGTTACTGATAAGACATTTGATCAGTTCACAATAACTGACAATGACGGTACTCAATATGTATTTGAACCAACCAAAAAGTATACAACTGTTTTTCTAGATGATTATGTAAAGAGGAGCAGGAAAAGATTATCGCCTGGACCATTTTGCGATTATTACACAAGTCCAGAAAAATGGAGTACTGTAAAATTACTTCAGTCTTTTGCGTACGAATTTGGAATTACTGAAATTTTGGGACCGGATTATGTTGATGATAGTGTTCCTGGCATCTCATCAGGTGATAGTGGAAACTGGATAAAATTTAGTTATAGACATTGGAATGGACTTTATGAGAAGGGTACTCCTCATGATGGTGGATGCATGGAAGGACCAGATGGATCTCAAACCATGACTAGAGAAAACAATGACTTAAATTATGTTGACAAAATAGAGACACCAACACACTTTGCAAAATTCAATTATGAATATGACAGGACTGATGCTAAAAATGATATGATTCCACCACCTTCAGGTACAGGTTATGTTCCAAGATTAAGTAGTATTGAATTATTCAGCAAGAGTCAGCCCACAGTTGTAATCCAACGAATTGTACTTACTCAAGATTATACACTTGCCGAAGGCTCACCGGATGCAGAAGAAGGGAAATTAACTTTAAAACGAATTCAAAGATTTGGGTTAAATGGATTAGAGTCAGACCCATATATGCAATTTGTTTACTCATTTAATGACCTTTGGGAAAAATATGATTTTGATAGATGGGGTTATTATTTTAGAGAAGGAAATCAGTTAGATCATAATCAGGAAGGAGCAGAAAATTATGTCTGGAACAATGCTTGGGCATTAACTGGAATACGTTGGCAAAACGGAGGGGTTACATGGATTGATTATGAAACTGACAGATATAATAGAGTTGCTAAATCTTATCCGGACGCAAATGCAAACATAGAGCGAGATGATGCTCATTTTGGGGGAGGCATAAGAGTAAATAAAATCCAGAATTGTGATGGTTTAGGTGAATGTAGTTATACAAAATATTTATATCAAATTACTGATTTTGATGGCGCAGATATTTCTGAAGAGTCAGGAGTTGGTTTACCTGGAGTTCCAGGTGAAACTAGTGGTGTTGCAGTACTTGAACCCGGCAATTTTGAAGAATGGAATGATTTAGTTTATCCAGGTTACGCTGGAAATTCTCCTTATGTAGGCTACAGAAAAGTGACAGTAATTCCTGGTTATCAAACAAGTGGAGATCCTGCACCATATGGTTGGACAACCTATGAATTTACATCTGCAATTGATTACCCTAATGGGGGGAAGTATATACCTGCAACCAGAAAGGAAGTTAGTGGTTGGAAATATGGTTTTAATTCTGAGGATGCAGGACTAGCAAATTGTGTTCAAATGATTGCTGGACCTACAAATCACGAAATGCGTATATATAGTATACCTCAAGGAAATTTAGTTAAGACTTTTACTTTGAATAAAAATTGTAATTTATGGGATTCTAGTTTAATGTGTAACACTTTTCAATCTGATTTTGCCCGAGGAAATTATAAAATTGTGGACGCAACTGTTAATGTACAACAGGCAATATTTAGCACAGCATTAGTAGAGCCAGCTGAAGCACATCGATGTCTTCCAGACAAAAATAATAATGATGAATGGGACTATTTGGACTTACCTGTGGCAGATAGAGTTAGCGGAATTAACGATAATGATCACTATAGAGGATTGATTAAAAAGATTATATCTTATAATAGCTTAGGTCAATTAATTAAACAAACTGATAATGAATATAGTTTTGATGAGCAAACGAACTTTGGTGGATTTAGCAAAAGTATTTGGGCAAAATTGGAAACAGTAACAGAACAATTGGATGGTGTTACCAAAGTTATTGAGTATCAATATGATAATTTAAATGGGCTGCCAAGTAGAGTAGTAGAAAATGGAAATGATGGCAATAAAAGAATTAGTACAAATAATTATGCATTTAGAATTCACTCAAGTATGCTAAAGGATGAACATATGTGGAGTCAGCTTGGAGAATTAAGGGTGTATGACACTGATGATAGTGTACCCGAGAATTTAGTGAAACAAGAAAGATATGTTTATGGTAGGGGTACAATAGATTTTCCAGGAAATCCTGACAGTCAATGGTTTGTTAAAGAAGCATATAATGGAGTTAATAGTGAGGAGACTAAAGTAACTACATTTATAGACTATGATAACTATGGGAATATTTTGCATACTACAGACAGTTTAGGCTATGATTCATATTTCTATTATGGAAATAATAATCAATGTGGTTCAGGCAGTCAGTGGGCTAATACTTATTTGACATGTAAACTTAATGAGTTAAATCAGGCAAATATGATGGGTTATGATTCAAGAGGGAATATTATTCAGGAAACTAAAGAGAATAATGTAGTATTTAATTACAATTTTGACAATTTAAATAGGTTGCAAACAGAGTCAAGAAATGGTATCTTGCTCAAGGAATATGATTACTTTGTTGCGGGTAGTAGTCTAAGCCAGAACAATCTAAATTATGTTGAAACTAAGCAACATCTTGATCTTAATACTGAAAAGATTTCATATGAAAAAATGGATGGTCAAGGTAAAGAAGTTATGAAAACTATAGTTAGTGGGGCCAATCAAATTAGGCAAGAGTTATTGTATAATCCAGATGTTCTTAAAGTTAGTGAACAGACAGAGTATTATGAAACTCCGGATACTTATGATACTACTGAAAGACATCAATATAAAGATGATCCACTATTGAGAAATTGGAAAGTATTTCCCAAGGGTGCAAGCGATTCTGTTTATAGAGAATTTACATATGGTAATGTTGATAATGAGTTTAACTTTATTAATTTGAGAGATGAAAATGGAAGAATTACTCAATATAAATATGATAAATTAGGCAATTTAGTAGAAGTAATTGATCCTTATAATGAGCACACATACTATAGATATGATGTGCTTGGGAATATTGAAAGAATAATAAATTCGTTGAATGAAGAGACTATTATAGACTATAATAGTCTAGGGAGACTAATTACCAAGACAAATCCTGAATCAGGTAATTTAGTATATACATATTATGATAGTGGAAATGTGGATACAATTACGGATTCATTAGGTATTGTGATTGATTATGATTATGATAGATTAAATAGAAATACATTAATTAATTATCCAAGTAGTCCTGATGTAATATATGTTTATGATGAACAAAGCCATAGCTATCCTGGCACTACTTCAGCTATTGGAAAATTGACTACAATTAATGATGGTACTGGGTCTATGAGACTTTATTATGATAGCTTGGGAAGAGTAGATTATGAAATTAAAATAATTGATGGGGAAGATTATACAATTGACTATGCTTATGATCAACTTGATAATTTAAAGACAATAATTGATCCAAATGGAGTTAGAACAGATTACTATTATAATAATTTGGGTGAAATAGATTATGTTGAAGTAAATGGAGAGGTTGTTAACTTTGCATTTAATCCATCTGGTACTGTTAAAGAAATTGATTATCCAAATGGAGTTAATTCTAAATATTCATATAGTAATAGGGATTGGGTAACTTCTATTAATGCTGAAAAAGGAGATAATCCCATATTTAAAGAAACTTACTATTATGATAGTGGAAATGTGCACACTATTGGTAATTTAATACAAATTTTTGAAGGTGTTAATGAAGCAAATCCTGGCGATTGGGCTAATTTAAATAACCTGATGTTGTTGACCTATGATAGATTGAGAAGAGTCACTAACATCAACATGGATCCTCAAGGACCCCCTGGATGTAATATGGGGCCAAATTGTGAAGATAAAAATTTTGTTTATGATCCTATTGGAAATAGATTAAATGTAAATGGAATAATTATGGAATATACTGATCCTACAAGCAGAAACAGGATATCTTTTGATGGTACTTATGATTATACTTATGACGCTAATGGGAATATGATAACCAAGACACACAGACAGTTGGGTACAGTAACTACATTTATCTGGGATGAGGAAAATAGACTAAAACAAATTGATTTTGCTAATGGTAATAGTGAAACTTATAAGTATGATGGAAAAGGAAATAGAGTTCAAAAAATAGAACCTTGGGGAAAAACAAATTATATATATTCTTACAGTGGACAACTAGTATATCAAGAATTTATATTAGATGAGTAATTATTTTATTATTATTTTGAGTAAAAAGTTTTAATAATTAATATATCTTTTAAACTCGAATAATTTGCTTGTTTTTTCAATAATGAATCTTTCTAGAAAATCTGCTTATCAAACAAAAATAATAATTTACCCTTCCCTTTTTTTAAATTCCTTAATATTTATGTAAGTACTTAAAAGTAGTTAAAAATCAAAAGATTTATATAGTTGTTACCCTGCATTTTCTTCATGAAACGTTCCAAAATACTTGATAAATTTATTTCAGAAAAAACACGATTAGATATTAAAGCAAGGTCTCCAGAAAGAAGATCATTTAGTTTAGATGCTGTTTTATTAGATTATGATCGAGATGGTTACTTGTTTAGAGGTAAGCAGTATGGGCGACGAGCAGAGAGTTCATATTATATTCCAAGAATTGAACTAATTTATTTTGCTTATGACATTGAAAAATGGTCTCCGGAGAATACTTCTTCCAATGAGGTATCCCAAGGATATGAAAGAGTTGAAGAACAGATATATATTTTCAAAGATGCATCTTATAGTCCAATTAGTAAAGAATTACAACGGTCTGGACAAGCAATGTTATTTGAAGGGAAAAAGGAAAATTATGCATTAAATCTTTTATTTAATCAAAAATACAGAAGGAAATTTATACCACTAGAGAAATTTATAATGGATCAATCTGATAATGAGCCAAATAAGACTCAAAGGCAAGCAGTTAGAGCAATGATGAGTAGACTTAGAAATAAATTGAAAAAATTTAACCTTGTCATTGAGAATTTTCAAGGTGGTTACAGATTAAAGGATTTAGATCAAGTACAGATTTCTAAATAATTTCTAGGCGCCTTCTTTCAAGCTATTAAAGAAGTGAATTTGTGGGGTAGATAATTTTTACATTTACTTGAACTACAAACTTATCAATAAAAACCTATCCGGGGATTATTGTGCAAGGATCTTGTTTATCATACTTTAGGTTACTGAGATTTTCATACATCTCTTTAGGGCAGCAAGTAGCAGGCATTTGAATTCTCTGTACATCATCTAACAAATGCCACACACAACCTTTAGATGTACATAAGTTTTCATTAGAAAAGTCACATGACTTATCCTTGGGAGGCACATAACTGTAAAAACTGCATCCTACAATGAAAATGACAATTAAAATAAAGATGAGAATGAAGAATTTACTTGTCATAGAAGTACAAATTTCTTGAACTTTAAGTATTTTTCTAAGTCTAGACACTTTTAGTTAAATTTATAAAGTTTTTATTTATTCAAAATCTTAGGACGGCCATAGGGGCTTGGTGATACCCGGTCTCATCTCGAACCCGGAAGTCAAGAAAGCCTCCGTTTCTGGTTGTACTGTATTCTTACGGGAAGCCAGGAAAGCTGTCCGCCCTTTATATTTAAGGGTAAAAAGTGCTCTTTTCTTTTGATTGTAATACTTAAAGCCTTAAACTTACTTCTAATATTATTATTTCATGAAAGGACATAAATGTTTATATATTTAGGTTATATAATCGAAAATATGAGAAAAAAAGAGTTAGTAATAATTTTAATTATATCTTTAGTTTTAATTATTGGATGCAAAAATGACCCAAGTGGAAATGCTGTAGTTGACATAGATGATTCTGATGATAATGAACCTGAATCTCAAATAATCCCAGAAAATATAACCAATATAACTTACTATATTAATGCTACTATTGATTTATCAAAAGAAGCTAGGCAAAGGATATTCATTGCTGAAGAAGAAATTGACAATACTAGATTTTTATTAAAGAGTATAATTGAAAAAAAATTGATTGGTAATCAAAGAAAACAGAAAGCTGAAAGATTAATAAATTCTGCAGAATTATTTCTTATTAAATCAAAGGAAAGTTATAATAAAACTTTGTATCAGAATGCTGTAGATCTTGCGATAGATTCCAAGATTAAAATAACTGAAGCGCAGTCAGTAATAAACAAATGAAAATACATCGCAAAAAAGAAGTTATAAGAGAAGCCAAACACAGGATTGAAAATTTGTTTGAACAGGCAGATTTAATTTTCAAAGACAATAAAAAATTAGCAAATAGATATGTTTCTCTGGCAAGAAAGATAGGAATGAAGTTAAATCTTAGGCTTCCTTCGAGATTACAAAAAAGGTTTTGTAAACATTGTTATTCATTTTTAGTACCAGGAATTAATTGTAGGATTAGAACTCGAGAAAATAAAGTTGTTTATTATTGTCTGGAATGCAAAAAATATATGAGATTTCCCTTCATAAAAGAGAAAAAACTAAAAAGGAATCTTTAAAATATTTGAAATTTATTGAGTAAATTAAATATTGAAATTCTTGATTAATAAAACTCTGAATGTTATATGCAAAAATAAGATTAAATAATATAGTTTTTCATTTAATTCAGCACTAATTTATATATTATATATAGAAAATATATAGAAAGTTGATTAAAATCTAAACCATTTTATTAAGTTAGAATAATTACTAGATCTACTTTTTCTATTATATTTTGTAAGTTCCTGGTGCATTTTAGGCCATTCATTTTTAATGAAGTTCTTTTCTAATGATAATTGATTTGCAAAACCTCTTTGCTTAAGTTCTTTTGTTACTATACCACCTTTATGCGGATGGCTATATAACTTTGGCAGTGGAGAATGAAAGCCATGACTATAGTGAATTAATTCATGAGCAATAGTTAAATCAATAATATATTCTGGAACAAGAGAACTTTGAAACAAGGAATTTACAGCTATTTCTGTGTCCTTATTTTTTAATGTTTTAATATGGCCAAACTTGTTTTTCCACTTGCCTTTGAACTTGATGATGACATTATTTTTTCTTTGTGTGTCTTGAAATAATAATTCCCAAATTTGTTCGAGTCTTCGTCCAAGCCATAAATTATTTCTCATAAAATTCAGATAAAGAGTTTATTTAAAAAGTTTATTATAGCATTTTCAATTTTGATGTGACTTTATCAATTTCTTCTTCAAGATCTGGGCCTAGGGCTAGGCATGTTGTTGTTGGTTCTTTAAAATAAGTTAAACCTGAATCTGTAATTAATGCTGTAACTAATTTATTTTTTTGTGCTTGTTTCTTTAAATCTACTAATTCTCTTAGATTTGAAACTTTTAAGATAATTTTTGGCATTCCTTGATCTCTCCATTTTTCTACCATTGATTTATCTGACTTTAGAACAGATTCCACTGAGGCATGCGCTACTTGACTTGAAAGCTTCCCCTTGGCCATCTTAAGGTCAGAGCGAACTATAATTACTTGCTTGTAATCCATCTATACAGCGTTTACTTAAGTGATTTATAAACCTATCGTGCTTTCTTTTTAGAAGAAGTTTCCCTGCATTTTCATACATCCAAATACAAAGCTTTCTTGCATCGTCTCCGTAATACAAACAAATGTATAGGTTATAATATTGCTTTCTTCTTTTATTAATTCTTAATCCAAGTTTCTTATTTAATTCTTTTTCCAAACCACTTATGAAACTAATATTTCCTACAAAAGCTATTTTTATTGTGTTAGGATAATTAAACATTATACTACCATCGCCATCGAAGAATCCACGAATGAAACTCGCTAAATATTCTTTAGGTATTTTTGGAAAGGGATAGTCATTAAATGATTTTCTAGGTTTGCAGCCAAGGTTAATCAGATCTCTATGTAGCATTTTAGATTCTACCCTTAGCATAACACTATCTTTGTAGAAACTAATTGGGCCACCGTAATCTAGCAGGTTCTTGATTTCTTCTAAAATATAAGAATCTTTTTTATGTAAATGAATTGAACAACTATGTTTATTTGTTGACACTGTACCATCACTAAAAAACCAACCTAAAACATATGCCATTTCATGAGACCAAATCTTAAAGAAACCTTCATTTAGTTTATATTTTCTACAAGTAACATCTCTTTTTAAGCGAAGTCTAGATGCTTTATGGTTAATGGACTTAACTGTCCTCTTTGGAAATAATTTATATACTATTAAATTGACAGAGTAATGCTTCTTCAATAGTTCTATCTCCCACTTTTTCCAACAGACATGAGGTTTGGTTAGCCCAAATTTTCTCTTTCTTCTTATTATTGTTGATGGATCAACATTAAGCTCTTTGGCTAATTCTTTATAACTTTTTGTTTGTAATTCATGCCTCAAATATTCTTCATTATGATATAACTTCATCTACTGACTTTTGTATGTCTGATTTATATATCTTATTTGCGCTCTTGTCCAGTGTGTCCAGTGATTTCAATTATTATCATCTCTCTTATAACAGAATTTCTAATTTTACTTTATCAACCCTTCTTGTGGTATATTCTTTAAAAATAAAGGACTTCCTATACCACCACCTCTAGGTATTTCAATAACATTAAATGAATCACACCATACTATTCCACTTCCTACTGGATTAGGTCCAGGAGTATTATAACAAAGAACTCTTAAGAATCTAGCATCTTGCCTGTTATTCTCTACATCAAATTCTATATAAGTCCAATCATTATCATTATATAATCTCCTAATATCAATAGGATTAATATTTAATTTACAATTACTATAATCCCATATTGGTTGATGATTTATATTTTCACATTCACTTATTATAGTTCCATAACAATTATTATCATTACAATCTGTTTTTATATATCCACTTACTCTATATCTTTTATTATAGTCTACTGGAATATCCTGATAAGAATAACCTCTGTCATTAGTTACTTGAATTTTTAAAGACTTACTCCCTTGGTATTTAATAACATTATCTAATAATCCACTACCAGAAGTTACATATCCATCAGGTTTATTATTATTAGAAATATTATCTTCTTGATTCCAGTTAGGATAATAATCTATTCCAGAATCTATTTCATAAGATGGGTTTCTTTGTTTATTTACGCTAGGATAATAACCTGTATTCTTACCATCTTTACCGAATTCAGGCCAACCTGTAAATTGATTTGCTCTACCATTTAATTCCCACGCATATATATAAGGTCCATAATTTAGAGCAACGATTTCTAAATTTCCATCATTATTTATATCTTCAATGATTGGAGCTGAATAAAAGATTTCACTGGTGGAAATAGGCCAACCATTCACATCAGATGCATCTTCATTCAAAGCATATAATTTATAATTAGTCGCAGTAAAAACTATCTCTAAATTGTTATCATTGTCCACATCAGCTATTACTGGAGATCCAATAAAGCCGTTTATTGTTTTTGGCCAACCCGTTAAAATAGAACCATCACTATTTATTACATAAATCTTATTTGAGAGTTGGTTAATATAAGTAACTACAATAATTTCAGGTAGATCATCATTATTAAGATCTGCAACTGCAAGTGTACTAATTGGAGGTTCACTTATTGTTTTTGGCCAACCAGACTTGATTAAACCATTATATCCATAAATAAACAATTTATTATTCGATATTACTTCGAAATCTCTTGATCCAACAATTATTTCCAATAGTTTATCACCATCTATGTCTGCAACAACTGGAGACATCAAAGCGCCGACATTATTCTGGATTGGCCAACCTGGTAACAAACTACCATTTGCCCTAAATACATAAAGCCATCCATCTTCAAGACTAGCAACAATATCTAATGAACCATCATTATCTATATCTGCAATTGGAGTTTGGGGGTATAGTCTATTAGATAAACTGACAATTGGCCATCCGTTAACATATGTTCTATCTTCGTTGAAGACATACAGGTTATTGCCACTACCCACTACAATTTCTAATAATCCATCATTATCTATATCTCCAAGAGAGGGTGTATTTACGCCACTTGTCGTTAGTGTTATTGGCCAGCCATTATGAATTGAGCCATCTTCATCATAAACAATGAGATTGCTTCCAATATTCGTTGATCGTGTTCCAACAACAATTTCAGGAGTTGCATCATTATTTATATCACCAACTGCAGGAGAAGTCCAAAATCCAGGAAAACCTCCTGCAATTGGCCAACCTGGATATGTAGATCCATCATAGTTATATACATAAACCCAAGTCCATTGTCCTAATGCAATTATTTCCATATTTCTATCACCATTAAAATCTGTTATTGTAGGAGAAGCTTCTAAATACTCACCAATTTGGGTTAGGATAGGCCAACCAGTCAATTGAATATGTAAATTTCTTTCGAAACTAAATGTATCAAAAGCTTCCTGACCATAAATATCAGTAACTACTAACTTAACTTGATAATTTCCTGGAGATAATGTTAATAAATCAATTGAGTATAGCAGACCATCATTTTGAGTAGTTTGATGAGATAATAAGGTCCAGGATTGAGGATAAATTTCTGTGCCAAGATATATTTTATAATCTGAAAATCTGCTACTTCGTGCAGTTCCAAATATGTTTAAAATATTGCTGGTAACCCTGGTTTGAGTTCCATCTATAATAGCAATCGGATAGCTTCCTGTTTGCAAAGTTCTCTGAGTTAATCTCAGTGCATTGAATGCATTAATTCTTCCAGTGCCAAAATATACTGTTGGTTCAACAAATGGATCAACAGATGACTGGATAATTGATATAACCTCCTTAGGTGACAATGCAGGATTATAGGATAAAATTAAAGCTCCAACTCCTGCAACAATAGGTGTAGCTATTGATGTTGCTCCATGTTTAGAATATTTAGTTGTAGCATCATTATTAGTTGTATAAACATAATTAGCTGGCGCACCAATATCTGTTTTAGGTCCAAAATTACTGCTTTCTTTAAGTTTATCTTGCTGTGTACTAGCAGTTACACATAAAACATTTTCATTATTACAAAGATGATTAACTTCCCAAACCCCATCCCTGTTACCTGCAGCTGTAACTAATAAGATATTTCTGGATATCGCGTAATTTAATATGTCAGCCCATATCCCTGAAGATTCACCATACAGGCTCATACTAATAACTTTAGCACCATTATCAATATCATATTCAATTTCATTTACATCATCAAATCCTGCTGTAGCAATAATTTTGCAATTCCAGCAAACTCCAGCAACACCTATATTGTTGTTTGGTTTTGCAGCTATTACCCCAGTCGTAAATGTACCATGTTCCCAATTTGGTGAACATGGATATGGCGGACCACAAGGAATAAATGGATCATTGTCATTATTTTTAAAATCCCATCCGATAAAATCATCTGTAAACCCATTATTATCATCATCAATGTTGTTTATATCTCCTGAGTCAAAGACATATCTATTTTGAGAAGCACTCCATTCTAAGGTATCTCCATCGCGGTCTAAATCTTCCCCTAAATTTCTCCATATATTATCAACAAGGTCTTCGTGAAACCATTTAACAGCAGAATCTGGATTTCCTACAATAATATTTCCTTTTTCAATATACCAAGCTTCAGGAGAATCAATATCTGCATCAGGGGTAGGGGAAGGAATCTCTGGATTTCTTCCTGTATTTTTGTGATGCCATTGACTAATAAATAAGGGATCATTTGGAATAATTTGTGTAGAGCCTCCTCTAGGAATAGTTTCATCTGGTTCTAAGGGTATTTCTTCTAAAGTAAACCTAGATTTTGATACTGGTTCTGCTAACTCAATTTCAGAAAGGGAAGACCATTTATTTGCCTCAACAATTGTGTCAACATTTTCTGGTAAGTTAATTCTAACCCATCTATCTAATCCAATTTGTTTTTTAACTTCATAATTTTTTAAATCTGGTCTAGCATTAAAGATTTTCTTAATATCAAGAACTTCTGCTAAATTTGAATTTTTGCTTTTAATTTGATTTATTAGATTTTCTACATTTTGCTTTTCTACTATGTCGTATCCTTCTTTAAATTTAACATAGATTACTCCTGTTTGATATTCTTTAATGTAGGTTAATTCATTATTAATATCTTGAAAAGTTACTTCTGCGATTGGTTTCGGTGATTTAAGAAGAATTTTTTCGTATTTTTGTTCTAATACAATACCCAATAAAATGATGATAATAAATACAATTATTGCAAGAAAAAGAAGTTTATTATCCTTCATTAATTACACCTTTTTTTCATTCTTCTTCAAGTTTTCTTTTAGTTAAAAATCTCCATTTTAAAGGCTTGGACTTGAATTTGTGTTCTATTTCTCTGAGAACTGCTTCAAAAGCTTTATGCAAAGCTTTATTTAAGTCCCAGTCTGATGAATTTGCATTTATTAATACAGATGGTTGATCTATACGTATTTTAATAGTAAATCTTTCTCTTTTTCCTGCAGTATCATCAATTTTTACTTGAAGATCTACATCAACATCTTTTTTTAAATTCCTCGCAATCTTTTGATAATATTTATTAGATATTTTATTAATTGCAGCTTGCTGTCCATCATTTAATTTTTTTAATCCAATAAATCTGATTACCATTTTTTCACCTCTTTAATAAACAAATAATATATATTTCTTTACTTGTTTTTTTGCTTGCCATTGGTTTTGTTGATTTTACAAATCTGAATTTCTTTTTTAATTTTTCTATGAATTTATTTGTGTCTTTTCCTTGGAATATTTTTACAAGGAAGTTTCCTTTATACCTCAAAACATTTTCTGCTATATATAATGCTCTATTTGATAAATCTAGGCTTAAATCAGAATCTAATGTACCTGTAGTTTTTGGTGCCAAATCTGATAAAACCAAGTCAAAATCAACTGAAATTTTCCTGATTTCGGAAATGATATCTTTATCCATAACATCTTTTTTCAGAAAGTTAACATCAAGGCCTAATATTTCCTGTTTATCAATTCCAAGAATTAGGCCAGTATTTCCTAATTTATTTTGGCAGTACTGTAACCAGGAACCAGGCCAACAACCCAAATCTAGGATTTTTTGATTTTTTTTAATTAATTTATATTTCTTATCTAAATCTTGCAGTTTGTATACTGAACGAGCTTTATAACCTTCAATTCTTGCTTTCTTTGAGAATTTATCTTGCATATTAGTAGCTTTGAATTTGAGCATCAATTTTTGGAGGTTGATCAGGTTGTTGTGAGATTTGTAAATTCACATCCCTTGTTTCTATATTTATTTTTTCATGATCTTTTTGTATATTGATTACTTCTGCTTCAATTGGAGATCTAGCACCCCTTGCAAAGATCAAAGCTACTGGCTTAAGAATTGTTGCTTCTATAGGATCTACTCTTGTTTTATCAAAGAATTTGTCTACTTCCAGGTTAATTATTACACTTTCACATTTATTTTTCTGATTACATGTAAATCCTGTTGGACAACCACACTTTAAACAGTTTTCAATTAATAAACCATTATCACAAAATAATGGTTTTTCTGGAGAGCATTTATTATAATCAAGTTTACCTTCGCAATATCCTAGAAATGACTCACTGTTTGTATTTATATTAACTGGGATGCAACATTTTCTGTTGATAATTTTTAAATCATAATCTAAATCCTGAGAAATTTCAAATTTTGTTTCATCCAAAATAAAATCGACATTTTTAATTGTGTATTCGAATTTATCTCCTTGGAAGTTTATGTTAAATTCTTCAATTGTTGATTTATCTTGGTATGACAAACTAAAGTACAGTTTGTAAGGTTTTGATTTATCTAGATTTTGCGGCAGTTTTAAAATTAAGTCCTTTTGAAAGACTGCATAAGGTTCCATTATTTCTAGAAATAGACCATCTTGTGCTATAAAGGGAATGTAAGCCATTGCCGTAATATCCTTAATTGGAGCTTCTTTTAAATTTGTTAATTTTAGATCTAGTGTTAGAGAGGAACCTTCTAATTGAATTAATTTGTTAATATTTTCACCTGCATTGCAACTTTCAGTCAATGATATTAACTCTATTGAACCAGGACTGCATTCTGCTTGACAAATTCCATTAGATTGTTCGCAGTAATCAGATAATTCGCACTCATTTGTAAAAGTATTACAATTAAAACCTGCTGCACAGCCACATGTATTACATTCTTTAATTAAGGAACCTTGACTGCAGAAAAATGGCTTTTCTTGACTGCATTTATTGTTTAAAGTGCCATCTTTGCAAGTATCCCAAATAGCTAATGATGAAAGAAAGTTACTGCTCCCGGATAAGGTGAGTATTATAACAAATAGAAATGTTATTATTAAAAACAACCCTTTTTTCATGCTTAAAAATTAGGCTAAGAAACTTATAAAACTTTCTATAAAAATCTCTGGAGATACAAAAATAAAATAGGAAGAAGACTGAATATAATAAGGAAAATTATGTCATAAGAATTTAATTTCTGTGGAGATTTGGAAAATAATGGTTTTATTTCCTTGAAGAATGATTTAAATGTAATTAAGAATAAGATTGCCCATGTAATAAATAAGATTGATTCTCCAAATAAATTATTGTTATTATGTAATATAATTTGATAAAATACTATAAAATTGTATAAAAGGTGCACTATGATTGTTAAAAATACATTCTTAGTTTTTTCATATAAAGATGAGATAACTAAAGATCCTAGAAAAACTGAAATTACTGTTATAACTGAATGATATATTGTATTAGGGATTAGGAAAAAATGTAGCAGTGCGAAATTTATTGATATTACTAAAATAACTACTGTGCTTTTATAAAATTTTGATAAGTAATTTTGAATTAATGACCTTTCTATTAATTCTTCTTTTATTATAAATAATGGCAGATTTATTAAAAAATATATTAATGCCAGAAATGATGATAAGTTGTAAGATGAGGTATACCATGAATCAAATGATGGATCTAAGATTCTGCCAATTAATGGAACTGGGAAAAGAAAGAATAAAGCATAAAAAGCAAGTTTGAGGTTATTTTTATTTAGTGACTTAAATCCAAAGAAAGATGATTTTTCATTTGTAGTAAATTTTAATATTAAAATCAATAAGATAACTAAAAGTAGAGAATAGATTGCTGTAAGGTTAAACAAACCTAATGAATAGGAATTATGTAATTTTATTGATATAAATGTGGATAATTTTGGAAGTATTAGAATTAGTAAAGAGTTTGAGAATACAAGTAATAGGATTATTTTTAAATTTATTTTTGCCATTTTTGATATTTATTTAAAGCTATTATAACTCTAAATGTTGTAAATACCTGACCAAAATTTTTTGGGGCATTTTTGGATAATAACCAACTTCCATTATTCTCTTGTCTTGTAATTAGCTCTTGAGCTATTTTATCTATTTTTGCTTTATTTTGATAATTGCTTAATATTAGGACATCTAAAATATTTGCTAAGGTTGTAGTATCCTGCCATGTTTCTTTATCGTTTATTGAATTTGCTATATAGTCTTGAAAATATTTTATGTCTTTACTCGGTTCGTTAAATTCTACAAGCATTGTTAATGTATGTATTGCAGCATTTACTTTTGTAATTTTAATATGGTTTTCCTTAAGATAATTATAAGTATCCTGAACTAATTTTTCCTTCACGAATCTTATTTTTTCTTTGTAATGTTTTTGAATCAAGCGAACACACCAAGATTCATCTGCTATGGTTCTGAAATCTTGGTCTCCTTCATAGAAATTATCAGGTAGCCATTTGTTTAGATATAAACTATTCTGAACTAAAACTGCCATTTGTTTGTCGTTGTATAAATAACCTAGAATACAATATGTATCAAGAGCAAGGCCATTTGGCTTTTGCATTGAATCATTAATTATATTGTATAATTTTTCTTCTCTCCACAATGGAAGAAGCGATTCTAATATATTATTTGCTTCATTAACACTTGATTCTAGTGGTTTATATTCGTTGAATTCGTTTTTTATAAAAATTAAATTGAAGAATGCATCTAACTTCCTGTATGTTAACGTACAGTTTTGTGGTGGACATTCTAATTTTTCTGAGGGATATACATATTCTAGATAAGTATCTTTATAGCTTAAATCTAGATTTTCAACACTTTTTAGATATTGAATTCCTTTATTTATGGAATCTTGTGGATTTATTGTATAGGAACAAGAAGAAATAAAGATTAATAAAAATAAAATAAAATATGGCTTAAACATTGTATATTGTGATACTATAATTAACCTCCACAATATCCATAGGGTTCAACGCAAGCTATTTTAAATAATGGAGAGAATATTGGACTACTACCCTGACCTATGCAGCAATCGTCATTGCAATCAATCAAATCATTACAGTCATTATCCTTTAAGTCTGTACACATGGTTTGTCCTTGTTCACCTTCTACACCTGGGTTAATAAGACGATCATTGTCATCGCAATCATTACCATCAACACATTCAGTGCTACAATATGTATCATTATCAGCATCACAACCTGGGTCACAAGGACCCTGTTTGCAGTTTTCATCAATAATTTCATTACAATTATTATCTATCTTATCTCCACAAACTTCTGGGGTATACCAATTTATATTTGGATCGCCGTCATTACAATCTTCACCTGGCCATGGATGTGTATATCCAATTTCACAATTCTCTTTACATGAACCATCATTATCTATATCACAACCATCAATACAATCACAAGGGCTTTCATCAGTTTGCTCATTACAATCATTATCCCATTGGTCTTCGCAGATTTCTCCTAATGGACGGTTTGGAAAACAATAAAAGCCACATTCAGTAACCAGATTATTACAATCTGTTTCTTTACCATTTGGGCAAATTTGCAATCCTGGATCGCCATAACCATCATTATCCTCATCATTGCACGTTCCACCACCATGAGCAGGACAGCTGTCATCATCATTATCTATTAAAGAATCGCAATCATTATCAATTGTATCGATACATTGTTCATCTGTTGTTTCAAATGATGCGGGCGGATGAATAGAATCATCATTGTCCTGGCAATCATCGCCACCACATAAAACACCATCAATTGTATCATCATCCCAATCACCATCAGGTATACATAAGGGGTTACCTACACATTTGCCATCGCAATTCGGATCTAATTCATCAGCACCATTTTCGCAATCATTATCTAATTCATCAATACATAATTCACAATTATCTTCAGGATCATTATTTGGATGAGCTGCAGCTGATCCATCATTGCAATCTGTTTCAGCACCGTTGGTACATAAAGCAGAACCAGGATAACCATAACCATCACCATCACCATCAACACAATATACTTGTTCAGTTATATCACCAGAAATAATAGTTCCTTGATCTTCATGCGTAAGGACTTTACCAGCGATTTTATATGATACTTTTAAATTCCCTTTAAATCTTTGTTTATTTGATAACCCGTCGCAAGGTACAAAAAACGGTTTTGAAGCATCAGATTCTATTGAAGGAAGATTTTCTGGATCTGATGAAGTACATATAACTCCTGGTTCAAGACTTTGTATACTTACAAAAACATCTGTAATAGTTTCTGGTAAAGCATTTGCCAAGATTAAAGAAACTCCTGCTTGAGATACCGAATATTCTTTGCAAATAGGTCCTCCTGGAGGAAGCACACATACAGCAGAACCTGTGATTAAAGAAAGTGTGTTATCTCCAATTATCCCGAACTGCCAAAAAGCAGCTAGTGATACTAAAGCAGCTAGAATTGTCCAACCATAAGTCATTAAAAATTCAAGTGCACTTTGACCCTTTCTGTTAATCATTTCTTTTTTGACCTCTTTTTCGGTTTCTTAGAACTATGGATTTTATTGGATTTTGTCTTAGCTTTAAATAATTTGTTTTTATATTTATAATGCATTGATAAGAATAAAATTATTAAGAAATTATAAATTAGAAGAGGTATGACAATTTTTGTAATAATATTACTAGTTGTTGGAGGGAACATTACAAAATTACCTGTTATAAAATTCACTCTAGCTGGAATTACTGATCTTTCAATGATATAGTCTTTAATTACTTTATTCAGAATCAAACTATCTAAGATTATTAGCCAGATTGAGGCCAATATAGTAAATGTCAAGCCCCTCTTTTTCATTAGTTTATAAATTCAAATTATGTATTTATAAGCTTTTCCATTGTGACGGCTTTGCCCGAGAAGTCCATGAAAAGTAAGACTTATCGGGCAGATTAAACACTTTTCGGGCAGAATTAGAAATATTTATAAAGTCAAAAATTGGATGTTTTATAGCAGATAGGAGAAAAATATGAACTCAATACTTTCATTGATTATATCCATTTTGTTAATTCTTAGTACTAGTTTTAATGTTTCAGCAATTAATACTAATTCAGATGAACTAAAGAATCTCTATGTTGAGAATGAAATATTAGTTAAATTTAAAGAAAGCACAAATATTCATAATGAAATAGAAGCTTTACAAAAAATAAAATCATACAAACTAAAGTATAAATTGATTGATTTAAAACAACTAATTACAAGCACTAAGGATGATAGTTTAGGACTCACTAGGATATATAAACTAACTTTTTTTAATAAAATTAATATGGAACAAATAGTTCGATTGCTCATGCAATCTGGTGATCTTGAATATGCTGAACCAAATTATTTACTCCAACTCAGTGCGTCTCCCAATGATCCATACTTTTCTATGCAATGGTATCTCAATAATGTCGGTCAGTGTTATGATTACCCTATTTGTTCTCCGAGAACTTCTGATGCAGATATTGATGCGATTGAAGCTTGGGATCTTGAAACTAGCTCAAATATCGTCATTGCTGTTATTGATAGTGGATTAAAATTGAATCATCCAGATCTTCAGGGCAATATTTGGGAAAATTTGCTTGAAGTAAATGGTCAGCCAGGTATTGATGATGATTTTAATGGCTTAGTTGATGACTTTTATGGATGGAATTATAAAGATAATAATAATCAATTACAAGATAATTTTAATCATGGTACACCAATAGCAGGTATTTATGCCGAAAGAACTAACAATCTTCTTGGGGCCTCCGGTATTTGCTCCAATTGCAAGATAATGACTCTAAAAGTCACAGATACTAATTTATTTCCTTTAACTTTTGTAGTATCTTCCATTAATTATGCCATTAATAAAAATGCAAAAATCATTAGTATGAGCTTTGCTACACCAAGTCCTTCAGAAACATTTAGAACAGCAATACTTAATGCTCATAACGCTGGTATTATCATGGTTGCCAGTGCAAATAATGATAATTCATCAATCCTTAGATATCCTGCAGCATATCCAGAAGTAATTGGTGTTGCTGGTACAACTGCCCAAGATCTGAAATGGACTTCATCGAACTATGGAACATGGGTGGATATTTCTGCTCCTTCTTTGGATATTTTCTCAATTGATAGGTTGGGAAGTTATGGATTTAACGATGGTACTTCTTATGCAGCACCTATTGTTGGGGGTGTGGCAGCATTATTATTATCCAAAGATCCAAGTTTAACCAAAGCACAAGTGGAGCAAATTATATTAAATAGTTGTGATGATATTTATCCATTAAATCCACTTTATATTGGTATGCTTGGATGTGGAAGAGTTAATGCTTATAGAGCATTAATTGGAATTCCCGGAACTTTATTAGATGTTGAAGCACATGATGGATATGTTTCAGGACAATCTGATTTAACACCTGGAGGAAGAGTAATAATTGGG
>JAGVZD010000062.1 GCA_018302805.1 Candidatus Woesearchaeota archaeon
TTATCTACAGTGTCAAAAGAAATTTCTTTTTCTTGAAAATCATTATCATTTGGAGGCAATTGGGTACATCCTGCAACTAATGTAATTCCTAATAATAGTATAATTAATATGTTTTTTATCATAAATTTATTAAACAAAACTTGTATTTAAAGGCTTTTATAACTTTAATTTCACTTAAAGTAATCAATAAAAAGGTTTATAATTTAACACTCTAAATTAAAAATTATGAAATTAATGTGCGGTATCGATGATGCTGGTAGAGAATCTAACTAAATGTTGATTCACCAATAGGCCCCGTCATTGGACCAATGGTATTAAGCGGAATTCTAACTGATGAAGAAGGTATTGAAAGTCTAAAGTCTATTGGGGTAAAAGATAGTAAAAAATTAACTCCTAGAAAAAGAGCTTATTTATTTAATAAAATTATTAAGATTGTAAAGAAATATTCTATTTTAACTGTTTTTCCTGAGGAAATTGATGGAAAATTAAATCATGGAATTAATTTGAATGATATTGAAGCTATTAAAAGTGCTCAGATTATTAATGAATTAAAACCAGATAAAGTGATAATAGACTGTCCGAGTCCTAATTTAAAGGCTTGGAAAAATTATGTACTAGAATTATTAAATGATAAGAAAATTGAATTAATTGTTGAACACAAAGCTGATTCAAATCATATTCCTTGTGCTGCTGCTTCGATACTTTCTAAAGTAACTAGAGATAATGAAATAGAAAAAATAAAAAAGAAAATTGGAATTGATTTTGGCAGTGGTTATCCGAGTGATCCTATTACAAAGAAATTTTTAAAAGAAAATATTGATAAATTTCCAGAAATATTTAGAAAGAGCTGGAGTACATATTCTGATCAAAAGGGAACTAAATTACAAAAGAGCTTAGGAGATTTTTAATAAGAATAAACAAACTATTAAAGAAATTTGAAAAGTAGGCACGCTTGGAAGTCGAAAAAATAGTATAAGATTGGTTGCCCTGATTTTTCCTCCCCTCTGTTTCCCCATGAACGTCAACATTAATGGTTAGAGCTGCTTTGAACGATAGAAACTCTAGAGGTTTTTGTCATTCAAGTTCGATGCAAATCTACTTTAGTAAATTTAGTTTTTTCGAAATAATTATATATTATTATCAAGTTTCAATCTCTATTCCTAGCCTGACTCATTTCCCAAAAATATTGGCTCCATGGGACAAAGGATCTTTGTACGAACCAGGACCAATAATATACTACTAGTCCTCATCCAAGCTTCGGTCCCGTCATAAAGTCGATTTACGGTGCAAGCTACGACTAGCAGCCCGACCTAGCCCAATTTATATAATTAGTAATTGCTTATAAAAATATCTTTTTTTGAAGCTAAGCAGAGAAAATGCTATTTGAATTAATATCAGCAAATATTGAAGTGCCAATACCTTTTCCGATGTAAAATGAATTATATGCTGTTAATCTTGTAATAATATCAACAAGAGATACTTTTCTTTGGAAACTTACAACTTCTGCATCTTTTATTTTGGCTAGCCCTTTAATTTTATTTAAAGCTTCATCTTGACTCCCAAGTTCGTCAATTAGACCTAAATCAAGTGCTTCTTGTCCAAGATAAAACATTCCTGTACTTAATTCTCTTACTGTATCTCTATCAATTTTTCTATTCGTGGCTACTTCGTTTATGAATGCTTCATGTATCATATTTATTTTTGATTGAAGTAATTGTTTTTCTTGATTTGATAAATCTCGGAAAGGTGTACCAGTATCTTTGTACTGCCCACCGACTAATCTTTCATATTTTATTCCATATTTTTCAAAAAGCTCGGAAAATTCAAGATAACTGCCAATAACTCCAATACTACCTGTTATACTCATTGGATCTGCTACTATATAATCTGTTGATGTTGCAATCCAGTATGCACCACTGGCACCAACTTCTCTGATCCATGATACTACAGGCTTGTCAATCTTTTTTATTTTATTTGATATTTCTCTAGATGCAACTACTGTTCCTCCAGGACTATTAATTTCTAGAATAATTCCCTTTACAGATGGATCTTTTTCTGCTCTGGCTAATGCTTCAATAACAACAGTTGATGGACTTGCAGCTTGATCGAAAAATATATCTGAACTTGAGTCTACTGTTATAGACCCATAAATTGGAATTATTGCAATTCTATTTGGTTTAAGTGATTCTGTACCTTCAATGGTTTTTGAAACTAGAAAGCTAACTAGAAAGATGATTCCTAAAATCAGGATTATAAACTGCCACTTTTTCATTTTATTATTACTTGAGTTTTTGATAATTTTCCAAATAATCTTTCTTTTTCAGGGCTTAATAACATATAAATTACATCTATAAAAAGCAATATGTCTACAACTTTGCTTATATTTCTTATGATAACTTGAGAGATTTTGAATTCCTTATTTAATGAAATTATTTTTATTCTCATTATTATTTTCCCAATAGTTTGCTTTAAATAATATTCAAGAGCTACAAAATAAATTAAGCTTAAGATTGCAATTGTGAAAAAAATAATGTATAAGTCTGAAGTTAGTTTAGTTGTGAATAGATCTGTAAATTTCAAAGTAATATTCATACTTTTTAGGTAATTATTAAATGGATATGAAACTACTAAAGTAATTATTAAAGAGTCTATGATGTAAGCTAAAACTCTTTTTATGATAGATGCTTTTTTAATTTCCTCTTTTTTTACTTTTTTAGGCATAATAATATTTTAATTATTTGATTTATAAAGTTTTGTAATTAGAATTGATTTTTTCAAAATTATATTTAGACCACTATTCTAATGTTGACTCATTGGGTTAAGAAACTCCACCAGGGTTTCTCTGTTGAAATAACATTTCCAAGTTCTGCATCTACTTTTGTTTCCACTTTCATAGAAATTGGAATGATGAAGAGTAATTTTGTTTGCTTTGATCCCTTGATTTGATATATTGGTTTTTGAAGTTCTTCCTTAAGTTCTATCTCATTAACTTCAGCTTTATTTGGCGTTCCAGAAACCTTAATTGCATCCCCAGGTAGGATATTTATAGGTTTGTCTCCGATAGAGGTTTTCATTAGCAATTTATATTCTTCAATAAATAGCTCTCCTGTAAATTTGGTAGAAGTATCAGATGTTTCTAAAATACCTTTATTTCCTGGAGTTGTACGTATAGTTATGTTCTTTGATTCTTTTCTATTGCCTTCTATGATTTCGATTTTACCTGTGGTTACATCATACGAAACAATTTTCTCGCAATCAGAACCTTCACATTGTTTACTACATGTTACCTGGGCTGGATAGGAGGCTGTTAGTTCGCATTGTGTATCTGAAGGACACTTGAAATAACTGCAGGGGTTTAGTTCTGAACATCTGCGTCCAATTCCAGGAAAACTATAACATCCAAGATTTGAACCTTCTGAACAAGGATTTATTGCATCACAGGTTTGATCAGTGATCTGTGGGTATTCGTCGGCACTAATAGGAACTACATTAAAAGCAATAAAAATTAGTAATACCCCCATAAAAACTGTATGAAAATTATCAAATCTCATGAGAATAATAAATTCCTATTTATTTAATAAGTTTTCTAAAATTAAATTTAGATTTTTTAATACTAAATTAGATTACAGAGTATATTTTTTTGCTTTAATATTAATGCTAGAAAAAATAAATCTTTCAAGATATTTGAATTTGTTATATCATAATACTCGGGCATTGAATCTTTTTTTAGTCATATATGAACTCCAACATGGGGAAACTACCACAGCAGTTTGTATAACGAAAAGAAGTTCTAAGCTAAAGTGCAATGTGTTATAACAAAAAATCAGATTTTTGGCAATCCATGTACCGTACTCAGGAAAGAAACAAATACATAACTAGTTTTATTTGGTGAATCCGGAAGCACCATTCCACAAGCATATTCAATTTCCACTGAGTAACCAAATAAAGTTCTATGAGAATTTTTAACTCCACACCCATAGCAATTTAGACCACAACCATCAGATACATTCTGCCATTCTGCAATAAATTTTTCAGAAACAATTTTTTCAGCATGATTTTTGGTAATCCAAGGTGACCACATGAATATAATAAGTAGAATTGCGAAATATATGATAATCGAAGTTTTTTTATTCATATTACTTGTTCACTAGATCTTGTATTTAAATTTATTCATAAGTTCAACTTTACTTTAAGTTAAAAAATTTAACTGGAATTTTTAGTGATTCACTTTAAAAAATCATAAAAATATACCATTACTAGTTTAAGGGATTTCTCTATCAACGATTCTCTTTATTGGTTTTAGGAAAATGAAGAGTTAGTATAAAAGGTCAAAGTATCATTTTCGGCATCTGTTGCATTTAAATCTAGTAATACTCTATTTGCTTCTCTGACTGTAATATTACTAAATGGCAAAAATATTGGAGCAGTATTATAAATTCTACCATTTGGCAAGTAGTCTTTTCCATCTCCAGGTCCAAATATTTCATAGTAATCTGGATATCTGGGGTTTTGTTGAAAATCTGACCAGTTATTTCCTGTTATGGAGTTATTCCAAGCATTTCCTATGCTTAGATTATCTTCGTATGCACTCTGATTGTTATTGTTGAAAATATTTCTATAGAACAAGTTATTTTGACTTCCAGCTAAGAAAGCTCCTTTTGCAATACTATTTTGTATTACGTTGTCATGAATGTTGTTAGAATAACTGTTTATTAGTAATGTTGAATTAGTATTTGAAATTAAGTAATTATTGTATACCTCATTTGAATTACTATATAATAGGTTAATCCCAGTTGTGTGTCCTTGAATTCTTACATTTCTAATTGTGTTTTGAGTAGAGTTTTGTAAATAAACTCCTGTGCTAAAGTTTACAAATCTCAAGTTTGAAACCTCTACATTATTCTTTTGTATTAAAGAAATTCCAAAGCTTGTCTTATTCCCAATTAATGTGCAATTGTTGCATGTTATAGATATGTTATTTGAGTCTATGAATATTCCATTTTCTAGATTATAAGTTCCATCACAAAGAATTGTATTATATCTTAATATTAATCCATCACTTGGAACTCTACATCCACAATCAATGTCAATACCTTCTGCACAATCTGGATCACAGATTCCATTTTCTTCTGATTGGCAAGTATTGTCTGGTCCACTGTTTGGACAATCTGCTTCACATGAATAATAATTTTCAAAATTGTTGCATGAATTATTATTGTTACATAATAATTCGCCAATGTTTTCTTCAAGCAATATGGTATTATTTTTGATTATCTTAAGGGTATGCCAGGAGGGTGAATATGGTGCTTCAATTACTACTTCTGTGTCATTTGAATCTACATTATTGTTGATGCTTATGTTGCCAAATTCGTAGATTGTTAGATACGATATCGGTAAGAAGGTGGAATACACGGGCATTCCGGTGTCATCCGAGATAATCATTTCATAAATATCCTGGCTTTGGACTGTCCTTATGAAATCAGTCTGCATGACTAAGATGTTATTGAGCTGAACTTCTTCCGAATCTTCATTGCTTCTATTAAACATAAAGTTGAAGGTAGCTGAGGTCAAGTTAGGTTGCATATTGAATTGCGAAGTGCATGAAATTTGGCTTGCTAGTGCTTGAAGAGACTGGTTGCTATATCCGCAGCGGCCGCCTGTCTCAACGTAACCCATTGTGTTATATGTCCTATTTGGGTAATTTTGATTAGAGTTTGCACATGTTCCTGGCGCTTGATAAGGTCCTGCGTAATTTCTCTGAGGGAATGAACCGCAACAGGCGCCTCCGGCTCCGGAACATTCTCCCGAATCATTCTCTAAGCATGGGTGATTGTAAAAGGTACTGTTATACTCATCGTAGGTGGCACTCCAAGGATTAGGGCAAATGTCGTTTGGATTTCGACGCCTTTGTTCATCCCACTCACTATGGGTCCTTTCTTCACACAGGTAATAGGCATGGCCCAGTTCATGAGCAGGTATTTCCAGTTGTTCAAGTCCAAACACGTCAGAGATTTCAGCGTAAGCAGCTGATTCGCCTTGGTCAGATATACCATTGCAAGGTCCATAACCAAAAGGAAATGAGTATACCCGACACATTTGGATATTGGAAAGACCAACGGTCTTTTCAACTTTATCAAGGTTATTCTCTCTTTTGTAGGCAGTTGTGCATCGGTGTAAGTTTGCTAGGATGAGATTACCCAAGCCCATTGAGTTAAGCAATGGACAGTGATCTCTTACAAAGTCTAAACCAACGTAAATGTGCTTGGCCCTGTTCGGGCAGGTTTTTAGGGGGGAAGTGTCTATAAAGAAATCGGCTCTGGCCGCAGCCTTGTTGTTGAACTGTTGTTGAGTTGACCAATTTCCCATTGGAATCCACAAATAAGTGTACCAAGTCTGTTCCACAAAAAATGACATTCCGCCAGCATTGTTTCCTTCATTAGACTCAACAATCACATTATAAGGATCAACAACAATTCCCAATGTATGCCCTCCAGGTGTTGCTGTCCAATAAGTTGTAAGAGATAAATTTGCATGAGCTCCTATGTACTGATTACTTATTGGAAATATCACATTATCATCA
>JAGVZD010000060.1:0-3713 GCA_018302805.1 Candidatus Woesearchaeota archaeon
TAATATTCTAATTAAATTAAATAATCTTAGAGATATAATCAATCGAAGTTTTTGTATCAGGTCTATTCTTATAATCTCCATCTTTATCTACTTCAAGAACAAATGGTATTCTCCTCTTGTGAATTTCTTTGATTATTTCTACTAGATTTGGAATGTCTCCTCTACCCAATGCAATGCCCTCTTGGAAAATTGTTTTTAATTTTTTTGAAAATAAACCTAAACCATCATTCAAATGGACTAAATCACTAGACTCTAAGCATTTCACATCATCAATTAAGGAGAGTTTTTTTAGTATTTTAATATCCTCAACATGTATTATATTGCTTGCTTCTATACTTCTTGCAGCCATATATATAGTCCTATTATGGCACAAATCTAAACAAATTCCTAAGCCAATTTTCCTAAGCTCAGCAAAACCCCAATAACTTGTAAGATAAAATGGATTCCTTAATTGATTTAATCTCACACCTCGATAAAATCTAGGATCATCAAAACCTATATCCCCAAATTCAGGCACAGGTGTTGTTTCTATTTTAACTTCAACATTTTTATGTGAAGCATAATTAGATATTTCACTTAGAGATGGAACAATCTTTCTCAAAAATATGTCTATCCATTGATCTCTGGATCTTTCATAAAATTCATCTACAGTTGACAATGTATTTAAATGAAAAGTAAGTATCCTCCTACTTCCAATAGGCAATATTTCGACAAAATCAATACCTTTTTTAACATACTTTATTGAATTAGCTGGTTCGTGTAAAAAATCTATATCTTCAAAAGGCATATTAGAAAGCATTGTAACAATAGGGATATTCCCATATACAGAAACAAATTTTTCTAAATTTCCATAATATTTCTTAGAAAGTTGGTCAAGGCCTTTAATGCCATCAATTAAATATAACATAAATCCTACGCTATAACCCATTTTACTTACATTTTCCTTATAGCCCATAATAGATTGAAGTTCATCAAGATATTTTGGCACTACTGGTATAAACATAGTATTTTTCATAAGTCATTAAAATAAATAGGATTATATAAACAATTCCAAAAATATATTTAGTACACTCTAAAATCATATAAAATTATATAGTTGTTATAATAAATAGTAAAAAAAGTTAATTTTATATAGTACTTATTGATATTTAATAAGTAAATTCTAAGGATTAGGCATGAAAATCAAAAAAGAGATCAAAAAGATAATATTTGTAAATCCTTTCCCTTACTATGCGGCAGGGATAAATGAAGCTACTATCTATGCTCCTTTAGGCCTCGCATACATTGCTGCTTATCTAAGGGAATATCTAAAAGTAGAATGCCTTATCATTGATGCGAATGTTCTTGAACTAACAAATGATAAAGTAATAGAAGAAATAGATAGGCAGAAACCTGATATGGTATTTATTTCAGCAAATATTGTTACAGCTCGCTCAGGTTCTGAAATTTCTAAAATTATTAAAGAAAAATACAATGGCTCCATTTTAGTAGCCTTTGGAGGGCCATATCCTACTGCACTTCCAGAAAAGTTAATTAATGAGTCATCAGCTGATTTTGTAATTAAAGCAGAAGGTGAAAAATCTTCATTTGATTTAATCAATGCACTTAACAAAGGCCAAGACATATCAAATATAGGTGGTTTATGTTACCGAGATCAGAGCACTAATAAAATTATAATAAATAAGCCAGCAGAGTTAATTCAAGATCTTGATTCATTGCCATTCCCAGCATATGATCTATTACCAAACTTTAAACTTTATAAAGGGAGATCAAGGGGCACTCCAGTAGCACCAGTAATGACATCAAGAGGTTGTCCTTATGGATGTACATTCTGTAATAGGAATATATTTGGAAGGACATTTAGGGCAAGATCACCAGAAAACGTTGTCAATGAAATTGAATTTTTAATCAAAAATTTTGGAGTTCGCCAAATTGATATCCTTGATGACAATTTTACTATGGACATTGATAGGGCAGATAAAATTTGTGACTTAATAATTCAAAGAGGACTAAAAGTTTATATTAACTGTGCTAATGGAATACGTGCGGATCGACTAACAGAGGAACTTGTAATAAAAATGAAGAAAGCAGGAGTCTTTAAAGTAGGCATGGGTATTGAATCTGCTGATGACCAAATTAGAAAAAATATTCAGAAATCTTTAGATATAAATAGGGTAATGGAATCTACTAAATGGTTCAAAAAACATGGTGTAATTGTTTATGGATTTTTTATGCTTGGGTTACCTGGAGAAACTGAAGAAACATTGCGTAAAACAATAGATTTCGCAAAAGAACTAGACCCCCATATTGCTAATTTTTCCTTAACAACTCCTTTTCCAGGTTCTGAATTATGGGAGCAAATAGAGAAGGAAGGTAAATTTACCAAGGACCTAACAAATGGATCTGATTCAGGATATTATGAAAATAAGTTTTCCTTTGAACTGGGAAATATAAATGGAGACTTAGTCCTTGAATATCAACAGAAAGCGTATAAGGAATTTTACATGAGACCTAGAAAGATATTACAATTAATTGCCAGTGCAAGATCATATTATGAATTAAAATGGATAGTGGATGCAGCTATACCTCTTCTTAAAGTTGTTAAATAAATTTAATTTATTGTAGAAAAAAGACATGCATTTTGTATTTGCTTCTTTAGTTTAAATTCAGAACATGATTTTAAAAAACCGCAGTCATCAAAATATACAATAACCTCTTTCCCTTTGAGATTCTTTAAGGAATTATAAAATAAGGTGCAATCTTTATTTCTCAAACTATTCCTATTTAGATTCAATTTATCTAAATAACTTTGAGTAAGATACTCTGGAGACCATCCCTGAGGTGTGCTTGCATTTAAATATATAGCAGCATAAGCTACTAATGGCCCTTCAGAAATAGGACCATTATACAAAACAAATTTTCCATCAATATAATTAAACAATTCTAAAGTATTTTTTACCCCAATACTGTATGGTGAAAAGTTTTCAATATTTACAATACTAATAACCACAAAAAGTATTGGGATTATAAATGACAATATAAAAATTATCCTTTTTAATCTTGCACTAAAGCTGTTTAAGTCCAAATTCATAATCATATAAATACTAATAAAAATAAATAACAAATTATACATATCAGGAGTTGCCCTATTGAAGATTGGAATAAATAATAATAATCTGGTGAAATAGAGTATACTCATTATTATTATAGGTAAAAAAAACCTAAATTCACCATTTATTTTCTTATTCTTAAAATATAACCAAATAGTAACCCAAAAAAGTATTGGAACAACAAATCCCAGAATAACATCATTCAAATCGATAGGATTTCTCGAGGCATATCTTTGTAAAGGTACAAAAGAACTTATTCTTTGATCTCCTACCTCTGTGATAAAATCAAACCAAAAAAATGAAGTAATTGTAGCAGTTAGTATAATTGGGATAATTAGGATAGCTCTTTCCTTATTGTTTTTAATTATAAATAAAGAAAAAATAACTAATGAAGCTACAATGAAGAATAATATATGTGATAAAAATAATAATGAATAAATTATTGTTAACAACACAACAAATTTAAGGTCTAATTTTTTATTTCTGTAATACATAACTAATATAAAAACTAAAACAAACCAGATCCAAGCAAGTAGTTCTGGTAGCCTACCAGTCCTAAATAAGTAGCTCAAAGATAAGGGATTGGCAAAAAATAAAAGAAAA
>JAGVZD010000060.1:3767-8028 GCA_018302805.1 Candidatus Woesearchaeota archaeon
CCATTATACCAATTTGGCACAAAATTATGAAAACCATATGCTTTTAAGAAATGTAAACTGCTCATGTGACTAGCAAAATCAATAGCCACGTTATCCAAAGGAAAATATCTAATTATTGCGGAAAAATTAGCAAGTCTAATAATTAGATAAACGCCTAGAATTAATATACTAAAAATTAACCATCTATCCGGAATCCTTTTAATTTTATCAAAATCCATTTTAAAAACAAAATAGAATGTTAAGGTAAACTATATAAAAATTATTATTGAATAGTTTTAAAAATTAGATATGTTGATTTCTTTGACAAAAATTCTCGCCCTTTTTTATTTAAAACACCATTACTGTATATAATAACCGGCAATCCCAAATTTAAGCCATCAGATAAAGCAACACTTAAATCTTTATCATTAATTATTTTTTTATTTTTAAATTTAGCCAGATATTTTAGAATACCAATATCGCTAGAAATTTCCACTTCATAATTAATCTCGCTATTTTTTCTTACAACATGAGATCCGAGCACCTTAATTTTATTTTTGTCAAAATAACCATTCATCAATTTATTTATGTCTAAATTCTCTTTGACTTCAATTTTTTCTTCAGTTTTTATTTCTGAATCAAAATTTTTAATATCCTCAGTAATTTCCTTTGGTTTTTCTTCTTTTATATCAAGTTTTTCTTCATTTGAATTTACAATTTGTTCTTCTCGCTGCCCTTCAAGTAATCCATCTTTGATAATCTGAAAAGATTCTTCCTCACTAATAAGATACCAACGCCAAAAGATATGATTATTCCCATCCTGATTATACTCTATTTTTTTTGCAAAATCCTTTAGCTCCCTAATAGCAACTCTTTGCCATGGTTCTAAATTGATATCCATTAATACTAAATTCTCCCTTAGCAAATTATAAGCTTCTTTTTCCTTATTATTTAGGTTAATACTTAGTGACTGCATTTTCTCTTCCTGTCCTTTAACATAATAATATGGGCTTCCTCCCTTTTTAACATGAGTAACATTAAGAGATTTCCTAGAAACTAACTCGCTTAAAATTGCTCCGGCAAAGATTAGATTTGTATTCAACTCCTTTGAAATTTGAATAGGTAGTATTGGTCCAAATCTTTCAACAAAACTTATTACTTTAGTTCTGAAATCTTCCATAACTATAAATCTAATTGTTTATCTATATTAAATTTTTGTAAGTACATACATAGTTTAATTGTAACTTAATTTTAAAATATAATATATTTGTTATGGCCGCATCCACGAACAAATGTAGTACGTGACATCGTTTTCATCATCAACGATTCCCAGCATTAGTTTCTTTCTCGTGCTGTGGGCCACTCTATTTTTAGCTGCAAATTCGTACCAAGTTAATGTTTCACTTTCGTGAACTGGGTAAACAATCCATTTTGCATGATCTTCTCCTGGTTTAACACCCCTATCGTAAACCCTAAAATCAGCGCCAAATTTAAGAGCAGTTTTAACAATATACCCTCTTGTTCTTAAATCTCGATACACACAATACCTTTTCCAAAAATTAGGTTCATATTTTACAGATAATTTAACAAAGGCCTCAAAATCTAATTCTTTATTTTTCTCGCTTTTAATAATTAATTTATTTCTTTCAAGCAGGTATAGTGATTCTACTAATGAATATTGGATTTTACCGTCCTTAATTTCACCAAATCTGCTCTGGTCATATAACAATTTTGCTCCCTCAGCTTCCTTAGATATGACCCTCTGTCCCGAAATAACTGCAATAAATTTATCATTTATTTGTTTTTCAGGCTCAGGTTCTATATTCTCTTCTTTAGTCTCCTTAACTTTTTTCTTAGACATTTTACAATAAGCCAAGCAAATTCTTATATATAACTTTCTATTTTATTAAACAATAGATATCGATATAATTATAAATAACACCTAAAATAAAACCCTATGCCAGAGATTATATTCCTAGGAACTTCATGTATGCTCCCTACTAAGAATAGAAATGCCTTTTCTATTCTTCTTAGGTATAATCAGGAGAATATTTTAATTGATTGTGGAGAAGGTACACAGAGACAACTGAGACAATTAGATATATCCCCCACAAAAATAACTAGGGTATTTCTAAGTCATTTGCATGGAGATCATATTCTGGGTCTGCCTGGATTAATCCAAACCTTTGTAGCATCAGCTCCAGAAAAAGAACTTATTATTTATGGGCCAAGAAAAACAAAATTATTAATGGATTACCTATTAAATCTCTTTGTAAGCGATAAGAATAGAGTCAGAATAAAAATTAAAGAAATAGAATCTGGGAAAATATTTGAAAACAACGAATTTGAAATTAATTGTGCCAAGCTTGAACATTCTATAACATGTATAGGATATAGCTTAATTCAAAAAGATGTCAGAAAAATTAACATAGATTATTTAAAAAAATTTGGTCTTAAAGAAAATCCATTATTAGGCGATCTCCAAAAAGGAAAATCCATTACATTTAAAGACCATAAAATAACTCCAAAACAAGCAACATACCTAAAGGAAGGGAAGAAAATTACTTTTATCTTGGATACAAAATATTGTAAATCTGCAATCAACCTAGCACAAAACTCTGATATTTTAATTTGTGAAAGTACATTCACTAAAGCCTATAAAGATAAAGCTCATGAATTTAAACATTTAATTGCAGAGGACGCGGCTAAGATAGCCAAGCTATCCAAATCAAAAGAATTAATTCTTACTCACTTCAGTCAAAGATATAAGACATCTGAAGAATTCTATAAGGAAGCCAAAAAAATATTTAAAAACGTTAAATGTGTAAATGATTTAGATAGTATTACTTTCTAATCCTTCTTTTCTCTTTTCTTGAAGTGGACAACCCAAATGATATTTGCTACTAGAAGAATAATAATTATTATCAAAAGCAGAGTATTATTATTCAAAGCTGATTTTACAGATATAGCCTGGGCTGTTGCTCCTACAAAACCTACCTTTATAGAGTTTAATCCAACTACAATTCTTAACTGCTTCTGATTGATTTTATCCAAATAATATACCTTTAAAGTAGAATCATATGTTCCTTCTTTTACGTCAGAAGTGTCCCAATAAGTCTCTAATTCTTCTGTTACTCCGGATGGTATATCCTCACCAGCACTTTTACTCGATATAATTAAACCACCAGTCTGATCAAAGAAGTCCATAGTTGCATAAACCCCTTTAATCTCTTCACTGTATTTATTTTCAACCAGTATGTGAAATTTAGCAATTTCCCCAAGTTTAAATTCTTTAACATAAACATCTAAAACATCAATTAATACATTTCCATAATTAAAAACTAGTTCGGCATTTGCTATACTTGTATCATAAGTAACTTCAAGCTTTGCAAGATACCGCCCTGGTTTAATATTAGATGTATCCCAAATAGACTGAAGTTGAAAGGATTCTCCTGATTCCAAGCCAACAGATTCTGTCTTTATCTTCCCAACTGACTCATTATTTATACCAATTATATCAATAGTACCCTCAACTGTAGTAATCGGTTGAGTACCTAAGTTCTGAATTGGAATAATAAATGTTATTGGACCAGTGTCAGCAGTCTCTGCGATCCTAATGCTTGCTTCTAAATACCTTCCTGGAGTAGGCACCACAATTTGAAGTTGCGTAATTACTGCCACAGTAGCCATAATTGTAATTATCCCATCACTAGCCGTATTCGGAACTTCTACAGCCATAATGTTTAAATTATGTGCCCCAGGCTTTTTAATTTCATTGGGTAACTTAATTTTATATTTAAGTAATTTAAAATCATCAGTAGACTTAAATTCAATTACATTAGATGGCAAGGTTATTATGTTATCAAATTCACCTTCAATACGGAAAGCCACCTTAATATCTTTATGTTCATTGTTATACACCTTAAATTCAACTTCTTTTTCAAGATTTGGCTCAAAATTAATTGTTGTTCTACCTGGACTTATACCTAGTGATTGAACAAATTGAATTGATATTAGAAATACAAATATCCAAATTATAATTGATTTATTCATTTTGTTTGATTTTATAAAGTGTTTTATTATTTGAAAGCGGCATCTCTTCATTAATTTCCAGCACAGTTTTTCCAGTTATTACATTTCCTTCTATTATATCGATATCAACTCTTGAATTACCAACATTCCTCAGAGTTTCATTTACTTCAGCAGCAATTAATGACTCAATTTTAAACATAGAAATACCACTTGATATTTCTCTTCCTTTATTTATAGCAACAACCTTCCA
>JAGVZD010000019.1 GCA_018302805.1 Candidatus Woesearchaeota archaeon
TAGTACACCCACCTTAGATCAAGTGGGTTCAAATAATATTACATTAAGAGTAACTGATGGTATTTTTGATGATACTGCCGAATTTAGTGTTACAATAATACCCTTATTGGATTTTGATAATATCTCTGTTAGTATCATCTGCACTCCACCATTCAATTTGAATTGTCAATGGCAAACTCAACCTGAAGATCTCGGATTGTATTCAACAGTGGTGACTGCATTCTTCGGAAATTCTTCTGACTTACAAGAAGTATTTGTAAGAATTCTACCAAGAGATTCAGATGAGGATGGTATAGATGATGATGAGGATGCATGTCCTCTAACTTTGGGTAGACCAGAATTCCAAGGTTGTCTAGTCGGTGATGAGAATCTGGTAGAATTACATGTGATTGACCGGATTGGTACATACTGTGGGGGGGCGGGAAGTTGTAAAAATCCAATTCAAGGAGCAGAAGTGAGAGTCTTTGATAGACAAAATACAACATTCCAATCAAACTTCACAATGAATCCGTCAGGTACTCTTTACGCAGAGGTATTTGAAGCCAATATTGCCAGAGTTGGAAGATGTACCACAAACTTAACTGGAAGGTGTATAGCTGGAGAAAATCAAACTGGTGTATATCTTGTTATAACTAAATATTATGATATTTTGACAAACAAGACCATTTATACAGGAAAACCAAAAGGTTTCGAGGATTTCAATGATACCAATGGGGATCAACAAGGTGACTTAGCATTCAAAGATTTCCAAATAATTAAGGTACTTAATAGGGATGGATCTGTAGATTATAAAGGTGGGAGTAAAACCGTTATAGTAGGATCAATCCTTGAAATAATTCATCCTCAATATGTAGTCTGGGAAGACAATGTAACTCTTTATCCGTTCATACTTACTTCAGATAGTAACTGGACCCTTGATATGTGCATACAGGTGCCTCAAGGTTATGAAGTTGTCAACGGAACATGCTTACAAACCATTGTAGCTAACGAAACTAAAGAAGTAATCTTTACTGTAGTAGAAGTTGGAAGTCCAGATCCGAATATACAAATTACATTCCAGGCAAGACATGGAAGAGGGCCTGTACAGAATAGAAATGTTGATATCCCTGGTAAAAGGAGTCGTGCTTATCAGCACAGAAGAGACCAAGAAAGAAATAATCAAGGTGGAGGACCTCCATAAATTTAAATTTGCTATAATACTTTAAATACATTACAAAAATTAAGTAGTTATAGAAAATCTTTTAAAGTATTATTAAATTACTACTTTCTATGCGGGAGTGCCGGAGCGGTCAAAATGCTTAATATATTAAGTATGACTTAACGGGATAGGCTAAGGACCTATTGGCTTAGTGCCTGCGCAGGTTCGAACCCTGTCTCCCGCATAATACCAAAATGCAAAATAATTATAAAAATTTACCAGATTCAACAAGGAAGATCATAGATGATTCGATATCGGCAATTGTCGAAGGTAGAATTCCAAATTCAGTCATAGCCAGAAGTTATTCAGATAAAGATTTTTTTAAATATAATTATATGGAGTTTTTATTTCCCCACAGAATCTTTAATAAATCAATTACAGCTGCAGTCGCCAATAATTTTAAGTTGTTTCTTGAAAAAAATCTTTTTCAATCTTATGATTTAGAAGATTTAACAATTCAAAGATACCATTTTGGAGTTAAACCTCATTTATCCCCAATGCCAGAAAATTCATTCTATGTTCATTCAGAGCCTGTTTATTCCGATCCGGATATTTGGGGTACTGTAATTGTAATGCCTGAATCTACTAGAAGAGATCCATTAATTGAGGAATATTTTGATTTATTTAAAGAAATTACAAATCTACCCCTTGGATTAAAACTGCGAGAAATTCTAGATCCTGAACCAGATTACTAAATAAAATAAGTTACCCTTGCTACTGGTTTCCTCAAATAATAAGGTACCTCAAAAGATGAAAACCCAGGCATAATATTACGTCCAAATAATAACCTAGCAAAAGCCTCTGCTTCTCTTAAAGCCCCATTTAAAGCATTATGAGGTAATGGCTCTTTTTCAAGCCCAACATAATTTAATGTGTCATCAAGATTTAAATCAGACACCCCATTTTTCATAGGCGGTTTAACTTCTCTAATCCTTTGGTGCACATAAGATAGGGTATGTAAATCAAGTACTCTATAACCCAAGTCCCAATTCAAATTATATTTATTAGCAGTCTGCAATAAGAATTCCCTATCAAATCCAGGGTTTTCTCCTGCAATTGTTCTTAATTCAATTTTTCTTGTCCAATTAAGAAATGATTCTACCAATTGATCAACATTTATTTTCCCTGGATCAAATAAATTTTCTAAAGTAAATCCATTGCGCTCTAGGGCATAGGGATTAATTTGTGCATCTACATCAACTCTACATTCTCTATAAAACTGATTATATGGGCTTTCAAATTCCACAGCCCCTATGCTGATTATAGAATTCTTCTGCGGATCGATCCCTGTAGTTTCTACATCAACAACTATCATAATAATGAAACTTTAATAAATATTAAAAATATTTATGTTAAAGAAAAATTATTTTACAAGCATAAAATTCTTTGGTTTATATCTTTTCATCATCAAAGAATTTGTAACAACAGAGACACTACTAGAGGCCATAGCTACTGCTGCAATAACAGGATTTAATAAAAAGCCACTTATTGGATACAAAACTCCTGCAGCTATAGGAATTCCAGCTGAATTATATATAAATGCCCAAAATAAATTTTGTTTTATTTTTTTAATAGTGTAATTACTTAAATCAATTGCTGTCACAACATCTCTTAAATCATTCTTAATTAATACAATGTCTCCGGTCTCAATTGCAACATCAGTTCCACTGCCTATTGCGATTCCGATATTTGCTTGTGCTAAAGCTGGAGCATCATTTACTCCATCTCCAACCATGGCTACAATTCTTCTCTTACTTTGAAGTCTTTTAACTTCATTTGCCTTGTCTTCGGGAAGCACCTCAGAAAGGACATAATTTATTCCTAATTGTTTTGCAATTGCCTTTGCAGTTCTTTCATTATCTCCAGTCATCATTACAACTTGTCTTTTCATCCTTTGCAATCTTCTAACGGTATCTCGGGCATTTTCCTTGATAGTATCTGCTACACCAATAAATCCGATTAATTTCTTATTTACCGAAAGGATTACAACAGTCTTTCCTTCTTCTTCAAGTTTTTTAATTGAATTCTCATACTTGTTAATATTAATTTTATTGTCTTTCATTAATTTTCTATTTCCAAGTAAAATACTCTTTCCTTGATATTTCCCTTTAACACCGTGTCCAGGTATAGCTTTAAAGCCAGAAATTTTTCCTAATTTTATTCGTCTTTCCTTAGCTTTGTTTACAATAGCATCTGCCAATGGATGCTCAGAACTTTTTTCTAATAATGCTGCATATTTTAATGTGTTAAAATTTTTAGTAATATCAATAACATCAGTAACTTCAGGTTTTCCTTTAGTTAAAGTACCAGTTTTATCAAAAATAATTGTATTCACTTTATGAGCAGTTTCTAATGCTTCAGCATTTTTAATTAAAATTCCATACTCCGCCCCTTTTCCAGTTCCCACCATAATTGCAGTGGGTGTAGCTAATCCTAAAGCGCAAGGACAGGCTATTATTAAAACAGATACAAAATTTACCAAAGCAAATGTAAAGGCCGGAGCTGGTCCAAAGAAATACCATATAATAAAGGTTAAAATAGAAATTACAACAACAATAGGAACAAAAATACCACTGACTTTATCAGCTAATCTTTGAATAGGGGCTTTACTGCTTTGTGCATCCTCAACAAGTTTAATTATTTGAGCTAGCATTGTGTCTTTACCGACTTTAGTAGCCTTGAATTTGAAACTTCCATGTTTGTTGATTGTTGCGCCAATTACAATATCTCCCTTTCTCTTCTCTACTGGTATACTTTCCCCTGTAATCATAGATTCATCTACGCTAGTATTACCATCCATTATTATACCATCTACTGGTATTTTTTCTCCAGGCTTAATAATTATTATATCGCCAGTAACCACTTCATTAATTGGAATTACAATCTCTTTTTTGTTTCTAATAACTCTTGCTGTTTTTGCTTGTAGTCCTATTAGTTTTCTTATAGCATCAGAAGTATGGCTTTTGGCAATCGCTTCTAGATACCTTCCTAAAATTATTAATGTAATTATTATGGCAGCAGTGTCATAATAAACAGCTTTTTCAATAGTTCCGGCAAGAATATTTGGAAAGAAAGTAACAATGGCACTGTATATAAATGCTGAACTAGTACCAATTGCAATTAGGGAATTCATATCAGCACTTTTATTCTTTAGGGCTGCCCAGAATCCTTTATAAAATTGGGCTCCAACATAAAATTGTATTGGTAAAGTTAAAATAAACTGAACATATAAATTCATCAAAAAGGTTTCTGGTACACTTGGAAAATAATCCCTTAAGCTTCCAAATAATACTAATAAACTTAGTACTGATCCAACAATTAGTTTATTTTTTAGTGTTTTTAATTCTTTAATTCTCGCTTCTTTCTCAACATCTTTCGATTCAGTAATAACAAAAACTCCATAACCAGCATTTTCAACGGTTTTCTTTAACTGATTGGAGTTAATCAAGCTAGCATCATATTCAATATACGCTCTGCCTTTGGCAAAAGAAGTTTCTACTCTACTAACACCATTAAGTTTACTTAAGCTCTTCTTAATAACACCCTCACAATGAGGGCTTTGCATCCCTGTAATCCTAAACTCAATTTTTGAATTACTATCAGCAATATCATACCCAACTTTCTTTACAGCTTGTTTGATACTATTAATATTTGATTTATCAGAATCATAATCAACAACAGCTTTCTCAGTTCCAAAATTTACTTGGGCATTAATAATACCTGGTACTTTTTTAATACTTCTTTCTATAGTAACTGCACAACTAGCACAATGCATTCCCCTAATGCCAAGAATTTCTTTTTTAATAGCCATTATAATTCACTTTTCTTTTCTAAATACTCCTTTTTATTTATTTCTCCTTTTGCATATCTCTTTTTTAGAATCTCTAATGTTGAAATCTCTGGATTTTGGAAACTCTTAACTAAAAAGTAAATAAAAATTACTATTAAAAGACTCCAAAATATGAACATTATACCTCTATAACTGAATGGCACTCCAAAGGTTGAGGAATTCATCATGGTAATATATCTAAATTTAGATATATCAAAATATAGAAAGGTATATAAAGCTTTTCTTTCTCTAAATATTATGAAATCTATTAATATAAATAATATGATAAAATTGTATACTATTCTCCTTTTAAACAGAGGTAATGTCCATGGTTATGATATAATTAAACATCTGGAGCATAATTTGGAAAATAATATTAGTGCATCTCAAGTATATCCTTTTTTAAATGAACTAAAAAGAAAAAAACTAATTAAAATTAATAAAGAAGGCGAGAGAGATAAAAAATCATATAGCTTAACTCCAACTGGTAAAAAGTTTATATCAGATACCCTAAAGAAATGGGATGAACTATTAGAAATTGCTTTCGTAAATAAAATTACTAAGTGTTACCATTGTAGTTGCGAACTGTATAATAACAAATATAAAAAATTAATAAACAAAAAAGAACTACCATTTTGTTGTGATCATTGTGCAGACTCTTATATGGATATGGTTAAAAATAAGAAAATATATACTTGCGATATATGTAGTTTTTCATATAAAACAAAAGAATTAAAAGATAAATGTCAAAATTGGTGTAAAAATTATAAAAGTTGCAATTTAGAAATCATTAAATATGCAACTAATAAATAAGGGTGACATGATAAATAAGAAGTTTAAAGTCAAAGGAATGCATTGTAAAAGTTGCGAATTCCTGATTAAAGATGTACTATCAGATTTTGCTGTGGAAGCTAAGGCAGATTTAAATAAAAAAGAAGTTCTACTGAATTTTGATGAAAATAAAATATCTTTAAATAAAATAAAAGAAATATTAAAAAAGTATAAATATGAAATTGTAGCATGAAAACCTTAAAATTAAGAATATCTGGCATGCACTGTGAATCTTGTGAAATTACTCTAAAAAGAGCCATAAGTAAAATTGAACACATTAAAGATGTAAGACTTAATTATGATAACGAAATCGCTGAGATAGATTATAATCCAGAAATTGGAATTAATTCGGTTATTGACACCATTAGGGCAGTAGGATATGATGCAACTGTTTATGATGGAAGACAAAAAATTATAGATAAACCTAATTTTTATCAATTTGTAAATTCGCTATTAGATAAGAAGAATGAAGTCGAAGGTAATCTCTTAAAAATCTCATTCCTTACATTTTTTATCCTGGCAATTTTGGAAATAGTTGCTTATTATGGATTTTTTAGGAATTTACCAAATTTCTGGCAGACATATGGATATTATATTATATTTTTAATTATTAGTATTATTTTAAGTGCAGTTGCTGTTTGGCATGTAAAGGCTTATGGAAATACCTTTACATGTATGACAGGAATGATGGTAGGTATGACAATTGGAATGATTTCAGGTTTCTTAATAGGCCTAATGGTAGGTGCAACTAATGGTATGTTTATTGGTTCATTAGCGGGAATTTTTACAGGGATGACTACAGGAATTTGGACTGGGAAATGCTGTGGTATTATGGGTGTAATGGAAGGAATGATGGCTGGTTTAATGGGTGGTTTGATGGGTGCAATGACTTCATTAATGCTATTCAATGATAACTTAAAAATAATAATACCAATATTAGTTATAGCATCATCTATAATTCTAATTGCCCTTGATTTCCTGATATTCCGAGAAAATACTGGAACTCAAATTCGTAAAATTAATAAACAAAGCTTCTTATCATTTTTATCAATATGTTTTATAGTTGCTATGACTTTAACATGGATTATGGTTTATGGTCCAAGATCAATATTATTTCAATAAAAAATGGCAGAAGAAATAAAACTTAAAAAATCACATTTAATAGGAATTATAGGAGTAGCTTTGATAGCTATATTTGTTTTAGTTGCAATAAGAAATGTTATTTCAAAAAATGATGTTGGTACAGAACTTGTTAAAGGTGGAAATGTAGGAGAAAATCAAATTGTTGATAATGCGGATTTCAAAACAATAAATTTAGGTATTGCAAATTATAATTATGATCCTGAAACCATTACAGTTAAAGAAGGACAAAAAGTAAAGATAATTGGCAACATGAATCAGTTGCAAGGTTGTTTAAGAGCATTTACAATACCTAAGTTAGGGATCTCTAAGGTTTTTAATAATGGAGACAACATCTTGGAGTTTACAGCCCCGAAAAAAGGAACATACGGATTTTCTTGTACAATGGGTATGGGTAGGGGTACATTAATTGTAGAATGATTAAACAGGCTCTAAAGAAACCTTATGTTTACTTTTTTATTCTAATTTTCTTTGTTTATCTAACAATTGATGTTCTTTTAAGCCAGTTTTATATAACAATTAGATATATTCCAAAATATTTGGATACAATAAATTGGTTGGAATTAAGCTTATCAATATTATTCACATTAATCATCTCAATTTTAGTCTCTTTAACAATATTAATTTCATACATAAAATACAAACAAAGACAAAATATAAAGAAAGGAGCTGCAGTAGCAGCAATTGGAACTACTGGAGGATTTGCTGCAGGTGTTTGTACAGCATGTGTTGCTGGAATCTTTCCATTTGTATTTTCACTATTCGGAGTTAGTTTTTCCTGGATTTCTTTGCCATTTAATGGCCTTGAATTTCAGGTTTTTGTTATTATATTATTGATAATTAGTCTATATCTTTTAAACAAAAAGAGTTAAACTTGCTTTCGATGTATTTTTATATACAAAGGCTAAAACAGAAATATGGAAATAATGGTTAAAAATAAAGTCATTGGATTTACATTAATTTGCGTTGCTATAATATTTTTAGTTGCAGTTATAATTTTTAAACTTCAGATAAATAATTTAACTAATTCTTTAATGGAAGAAAGCGGTGGTACATGCATTAGTGAAGGTAAATGTCTTCATGAACAAAGTGACCTGCCAGTATTTATTGGTGTAGCTGTGGTCTTCCTAACTTTAGCTTTGGGGATATATTTACTTTTATTTGAAAAAACCAAAGAAAAAGCAGAAAAAATTCAAAAAGAGATAGTAAATACTTTGAAAGAAACAAAGAAGAAACAAGACTACAATGAAAAATTTGAATTTTTACTTAAAGCTTTAAATGAAGATGAAAAGAATATCATGAAAGCCTTAAAAGAACAAGATGGTATAGAACAGGCTACTTTGAGAATCAGAACCAATATGAGTAAAACTAAGCTTAGTATGGTTTTATCAGAACTTGAAAGAAAAAGCTTAGTCAAGAAGGTAGCTGAAGGAAAAAAGAATAGAATTTACCTAAAAAACGCTTTCTGAACGATTTTAACCATAAATTTAACCTTTCTGAACGATTTTAACCCCTATGTTCCGGCAGTAAGTTATATCATATAACGCAGCTTCCACTTTTTCATTAGAATTTAAGGAGGAAAAAAATGGAAGGCGAAAATAATTCCAACAAAAAGCTTATGGATAAATTGGTTATGGGTCTTTTTATTATCGGATTATCAATAGTAATATTTAACCAATTTCAATTAAGCTCAATAGAAAAAGGAACTGAAGTTCCCACTGGTATGTCAGTAGTCAGAGCTGATGTCATACCAACAGGAATTCCGAGAATTTATGGTGCAGAATTAGGTATAAAATATGATGACGTTGATATTAATGATGCAGCAAAAGCAGATAAAACTATAAAAATACTCGGAAATTTTGACACTTCAATAACATTAGATGGAGCAAATTTAGAAAGATACATCACAATTGCATCTCAAATGAGTTGTGAATACTGTTGCGGTGCTCAATCTATTATCTTCAGAAAAGAAGATGTATCTAATCTAGAATCTAGAATACAAGAAGCAATTGCATCTGGCCAAATAACCGCAGACCAGGCTGATAGATATAGAAAGAAGGCTGGTGAAGCTGCTTGTGGTTGTGCGCATAGTTTTGCAATGAGGGGTTTGGCAAAATACCTAATAAGTAAACATAGCTCTGAATTGACAGATCAAGAAATATCAGACGAGATGGCTAAATGGAAAACTTTATTTTTCCCAACTCAAATGGCAGAAAAAGCAGATACTCTCAAAGCAAATAGCATTGAATTTAGCTATACAAATCTAGGCAGTAACACCTACAGAAACATCGGTCAAAGCCAATCAAATGGAGGTATGGTAGGAGGTTGCTGAAATGAAAATAAATCCAAAACAATTTGTAATAACATTATCAACATTTATTGGAGTTATATATGTTATTTGTGCAATTCTTATTACTCTAGCGCCAGTTACTTCAATGAAGGTTGCGAATTTGATTTTCCATGGAATGGACCTAACTAAAATACCAAAGGAAATTTCATTCCCGGATATAATTTATGGTTTTATAGTTTCGATTATATCAACCATAATATTTTCCATGATTTTTGTATATCTGTGGAATTATTTTGATCAAAAGTATGGAGGAAAATAAAATGAAGTCAATGACTATAATGACAATAATTGCAATTGTACTGGTTGCTTTTTCAATTATACAAGCATTCCAGATTAATGCAATCAAGGGATCAGCAAGCGGTAATGCTGTTAGCGATGGCAGTTCTAGCTCTGGAGAAACATACGAACAGATGATGGCAAGAATGCATCCAGATCAAGCTAAACAAACAGCAAGTAAGTCAAGTCCACCAACCATGGTAGGTGGTTGTTAAATGAAATTTTTTTTTGTTTTTTTAATACTTTTATTAGTAATCCCATTTAGTTATGCTACTGATAAGGTTATTATTTACAAAAATGAAGCCTGTGGCCATTGTTCTGTTTATCTAAACACACTTAAAGAAATATTGAGCGAGAAATCAATCGAATTTGAAGAAAAAAATATCTTATCAGATAAAAAAGCTCTTGAAGAACTTAACCAATTTACTAAAGGAAGAGAGATTCCATTTGAATTACAAGGTCATATGGTTATAATATTTAATAATTTAGTGTTAGAGGGCCATGTTCCATTTCCAGTAATTGAAGAATTATTTCAAAAATATCCTAAATACGACTTTCCAAAATTGCTAGTTTACCAGGATTCTATGGAAGATCTGGTTACAGATTATACAATATTTGATGAAAACAAAAATAAGATAGAATGTAATACCGCAAATTCGATTGAGAATTGTACATCAAACAAAACTAATTCTAAACAAAATTTCATTGATAGATCCTTACCTTTATTAGTAATTTTTAATGGTTTATTGGCAGGAATTCATCCATGTACAATCAGCGTGTTATTATTTTTTATAGCTTTTTTATTCACAATAAGAAAATCAAAATTTGGAATATTTAAAGTTGGTTTAGCATATATAGTTGGTATTTTTATTGCATATTTAGGTATAGGATTAGGAATTCTTAAAGTGCTAACCTTTTCAAACAGTCCTCATTTCGCAGCCAAGGTTAGTGCTATTTTAGTAATAATTTTAGGAATTATTAATTTAATTAATTTCTTTTCCAAAAAACAAAAAATAGGTATAGGTCTTCCTAAGGCAGTAAAACCAAAAATTGCAGAATTACTTCAAAAAGCAACTATACCTACAGTTTTTATTGTAGGATTAATAGTTGGAATTTGTTCATTTGGATGCACAGCTGGTATTTATCTTTCGATAACCAGCTTATTATTAGCAAAGTCAACTTATATACAAGGTTTAGTATTTTTGTTACTCTATAATATTATGTTTATACTTCCTTTAATATTAATATTAGTCTTTGCATCTACAACTAAAATTTTGACAAAAATTGAGAAATGGGAAGAATCTGAGAAGAAGTATATCAAATTAATTGCAGGAGTAGTAATGATATTACTTGGAATATTAATATTATGGATAACATATATGCCTGGAGGTGTTTAATATGTTTGGTTTTAAGAAAAAAGATCCTATGTGTGGTATGAAGCAAAATGAAGGCGGCATAAAAAAATATGACCAATGGTTTTGCTCTAATACTTGTCTAATAAAATATGAAAAAGCAATTAAAAAAATGGAAAGCAAGCGATCATGCTGTAGTTAGAATGAAAAATAAAATTGATTATAAACTTAGAAAAAAATATTTAGTACAAAAACCTGTGTTATCTGGTATCATAGCCAGTTTAATTTTATTTAGTTTATACTTTTTAATATTAATATTGGCTAATTCCCTACAACACGCAATTGATGAATTCACAAGAATGTGGTATTGGGTACTACTATTAATTATTGGATTTGGAATACAAATTGGATTATACACATATACCAAATCATACATAAAATTAAAAAGTATTTTAGGAATAAAGGGGAACATAGCAGCTACTGGCAGTGTCTCAACAGCATCAATGCTTGCATGTTGCGCTCATCATTTGTCTGATATCTTGCCAATAATTGGGTTAAGTGTCGCAGTAGTGTTCTTTAATAAATATCAGATATTATTTCTTGTAATTGGTATTTTATCAAACTTTATTGGTATAATTTATATGTTAAATATTATAAAAAAGCATGAACTGTATGATAAATTCAGCTTACAAACCAAAGTAATGACGATTAATTTTAGAAATTTATTATATTGTACTTTAATTTTAAGTGTACTAATATTTATTGTAACTATAATTGTAATTAGGAGGAACTGAAGATGTCAAACAAGATTTTAGCAATAATAATAATATTGGTTTTATTTGGAGGAACATTTGCAGCATTTCAGATCAGTAGTAGAAAAAAAGTGTCTAATGTTCAAAACGAAATATTTAACTTTGAAAGTATAGAAGGCCCAGGAGATATTACACTTACTTTAAAACCTAAGGATTATAATAACAATCTATTAAATATAGAAATTTCAGTTAATACACATAGCATAGAGTTATCAACATATGATCTTCAGGACTTAGTTAACATTCAATATAAAGGCAATAGAATTAAGCCAATCTCTGCACCAAATCTACAAGGTCACCATGGCTCTGGTAGTCTTATTTTTAATATAGATGAAAAACCGGCAAATTATAATTTCATAGTAGAGGGTTTTAATAGTATAGCTTAAAATGATATTTTATATTTTATTATCTATAACAATATTATTTTTTATTTTTGTTTTATTAAAAGATTTTATACATAAAGTACTAAAAATAAAGATTTGCGCAATTTGTGCTGCCGTCGGTTTAACCTGGATCGCATTAATTGTGCTAAGTTTAATAGGATATGCAATTGATAGACTAATTTTAGGGATTTTAATGGGACAATCAGTTGTAGGGATAATGTATTCAATAGAGAAAAAAATAAATAATAAATTAGTATTGACATTATCAAAATTATTAACAATTTTATTTGGAACTTTAATAATCTATTATGTAATTAAGGTGATTTAAATGCAAGGTAATAAAAATAAAAATTTAAAGAAAAAGAAAATTGTTCATTACCTGAAGAAAAAATTAGAAAATTGTTGTTAATAAATTGATTAGATAATAATTGGAACCATGACTAAAGAATTAAAAAATATTTTTAAGAATAATCATAAAATTGTTTTGATTTTATGTTGTATTATTCCTCTAATTTTATTTATAATATTGTATTCTACCAAGTCAAATAATAGATATTTATATTGGCTAATTCTTTTAATTTGCCCGATAATGCATTATCTAATGATGAAAGAAATGCATAATAATCATTCAAAAAAAGTACATAAGGAGTAAACTTTTTAAACAATATTTTCAACCACAGCCAATTGATATCAAAATTACTTTCTACTAATCCATATTTTATTTAGTAAATCTTTAGAAAATAATTAGATAAGCAGTTAAAGTTATTTCCTCAAACAAGATTCTATAGAACTTCCATCTTTTTGCCTATTATAGAGGAGATCACATATTAACTTATTTTCTTTATAACAGGAACTGCATCTTTTTGCTGTTTCTTGTACATTTTTATACCTGCTAAAGTATTTATCATTAATTAATTTCTCTTTCTCTTCTATTACCTTTCCAAGTATTGCTGGAATTGCCTGATACATAATATTATCAGGTTCAAACAAAGTGATAGGAGAATAGGTTTGTCTTCTATAAGTAAAATGTGGATTAACAATTTTATCTTTATCCATCGGTTTGTAAAAGGCATTTTTATTCAGAACACAATATATATTTTCAATATTGAGATCCAAATGGTGTTTCATAATTTTCTTTAATAGCCAGCCATAAAAAAATGTTTGCTGTGCATACCTATGTTCAATATATGGTTTAACACTATTAGTCTTGGTATCAATAATTATTGCATCAAAATTTTTGTCATCCCTTTTTAAGAAAAAATAAGCGTCGGGATGCATAGAGGCTGTAAATCTACTTTTATTTAATTGTAGTTCAAATTTAAAAGGTGTTTCCGTATATTTATCAGAAGCTGTTCTCTTTAAATCTACCATAGTTAGTGTATCATAATGTATTAAATTTTCAAGGGGAGCTGAGCTAATTCTATGAACAAAAGTTCCTCGAACTTGTGCTGGAGAATTAAGAGTTTCAGAATCGTGATAAAGGAAGAACTCCTCCAAATCTTCTGATTTACCAAATGGAATTGCCTCTCTTAATAACGCTAATTTTTTTACCTTTTCAAGTCCGCCTAAAATTTTCTCAATACTGCAGCCTTCATCAATTATTCCATTTTGAAAATTATATACCCACCTATCATTAATAATAGGAGAAGTCCTCAAGGCAAATTCAGATCCTCTAAAATCACCTTTTTCATCCCTAATAGAGGGCATATTTAAAAATCCAGGTATTTCATTGGGAAGCATAACTAATTTATTTTGAATTTCTGCAAACCATCTTCGATTCCCTTTGTTAAATTTTCTTAATCCAGTATAAATAGAAGCATCTCTGGAAAGTAAATTCACAATTCTAGGTTCAATCCTGGAAAAACCTACTCTACGTGTAAAAGCAAAATCACTAACATTTTTAATAGTTGCCTCATTGAATTCTTTATTTTCTAAAAGCATATCAACTAGATCATCTAAATTTGGGTGAGCATTTTCAGTTTTCCCCTCAAGAAGTAAAAAAGAATATTTTCTAGAATAGCTATAATTAATATCATCTTTTTCACTTTCAAATTTTATGTTGAGTGTTTTTCTAGAATAATTTTTATTCCAAGTCATATACAAATTGTCTACTAGGCCAATTAAACGACCAAGTGCGCTTGGATGGCACATGCCGAGCGTAGGAATTCTTTCCGGAGTTGTTGACAAAATACCTTTCTGCCCACCAACAAATTTAAAATTTAACGGATATTTAGAATATTTTCTTGAATGATCCATAATTTTAGAACTCTCACTTGTTTTCTCCATATATAAGGGGATTCCTACCATATCAAAAGTTTGCAATTTTCTGATTATATTCGGAAAAATAGTGTCCAATATTTGGCTGTATTTTACAGCAGTAATCTCTGTATTAAATGCTGCTTCTAATTTTCTGCTTTCAATCAATTTATTGTAGTTAATCCCACTATCAAAAATTGCTGCATCATCATAATTATGTGGATTAAGAAATAATGCTTTTCTCAAATATTCTACAGAATAAATTCCAGGATCATATTTGGAATTTCCGATTTTTGGTGACAGATCATCAAATTTGGTCATAGTACCAAAACCAATACCATTAATTTGAGGATTAACTTCATTTTCTACTCTAACTCTTATTAAATCTTCTAAACCAACATTGCCATTATCTTTCACAAATTTTTGAATCCATGTTACTGGTTGTACATAAATAAATGCTAATTCTTTTAGAAATTCTTCTTGATAGTTAGAACAAAGTTCAAGTAACAATGTGGAGAATAAATGGCTATTTGAGAAAGGATCTAAACCCATTTTTGGTTGTCCAGTGTAATTAACTGCACTTAATCCATTTATAAATATAGGAATTTTATTCTTTAACTCTTCTCCATTGATACACTCATCTAGTAAAATCTCTTCTCGTAATCTATATTTTTTCATTCTACCTACTTTTTTATGATCTTCAGCGTTTTCGAATGTTGATTTACATAAAGCTTCAAATTCAGACAATCTTTCAAAAATTTTTGCTAATTTTAGAGAATCAGTAATCCCAAATTTAGTTAAGTATGGTCTGTTAATTTCTAATACTGTCTCGGGCCTCTTAATTGTAAATATAGTATCAATTTCTACCATCTATTTAATAATAAAATAAGTTTTAAATCACTTTCTAATCTTTAATATTAACATGGAAAAAGTAATAACTTTTTTTAGGCCCCAAAATACTTTGACTGGAAAAATTGAAGGACTAGTCGATTTAATTAAATGGACAACCGACGATAATGCGTCTGAGAATTCTACCATAAGTATTATGAATAGGATTCCAACTAGACTACAAAGGGATGAATCCCCATCTATCTATACTTCAGTTGAAAAACTAAAAAATGAGGTAAAGATCTATTATACAGATAATTTAAAGAATATAGATAGGAAATTAACAAGGACAAAAGAGGACACTAAAAAGTTTTCAAATCTTAAAAATCAGAAAAATTCGATATCACATTTTATAGCAAATCTTGATTCATATATTAAGTTAGATGGGCCATATAATAATGGAAATTATCATACTTATCAATTAGTTTTACCCAACTTACCCAGGGATTTAATCAATATTTATCTAAGTAATGATTTTGTCAAGAACAATTATGCTAACATTTCTAGGCAAATCAAGCTACACTTGAACTTTCCTTTTAGTAATTTAAATTTAGAGGATTTAACTAATTTAAAGGGATTATCGATTGATTTTGAAACACAAGGCTGGGAACAGGTTAAATTTATAGATGATTCTAGTTCTTCTATTGAAGATATACAAAAAGAAATTTTAACAATTGTAGATAATAAAAAATTAAAATTTGATAAAAGAATATTAGATTTTATGAATAAAAAAGATTCTATTTCAACTTTAAACACAATTTTAAATCAAATAAAAAATGAAAGAATTACTGTAGCTTCTTTAGTAAATTTAAATTCCGATGAAAACTATTTAATTACGACATTCAATTACTCAAGAGACAAAATTAACGTTAACCTTCCTGGTTTATCTAAAAATACTTCTATCGATGTGCTCAAAGTTAAAAACCAATTTGAGCTAATAGATAAAGTTAATACATTAATTCAGCAAATAAATCCATTTTATATTTATGGTCATAATATAATGACTTTTGATTATAGAAAAGCTCAGCAACTCACAAAAAATTTCAGACCTGGTGTAAATGGTGAATTTCCTCTTCATATCTCACAATTTGATTCTGATTTTGGGGTTCAAAGAATTGCTCCAGGTCGTATTGATATAGATCCCTCGCTTTATGCCATGAATTATATGGATTGCTTCAATAACAAACTAGATACAGTATTTCATCATCTTACTGGAATAATTTCACCAAAAACCTTGAATAAAGATGACTTAAAAAACAAATCAGATGGAGCAGAAAAAGGAAACCAATCGGACATTGAAGAAGTATTATTTTATGCAGCCCAAGATTCCATGAAAGCTTTTCTAAATTGTGAATCTATTAAAAAAGAGTTGGTGTTGCTTGGCAAAGCATATCATTCTTCACTATCAAGTGTATGTTCCACCTCAAGAAAATCTCAATCAGAAAATTATTGGGTCAATTGGCATTGGGCCAATAAGCATACATACCCCTATATTAATTTATTATCTACAAAAGCCAATATACCATCAAAAAAAACTGCGGTAGAAAAAAATTTTGAAGATTTTTCATATTATGACCTAATACATGAGATATTTCTTAACTTAACCGTAAACCATGGTTTGCATCAGGGTACTTTAGCTGCTGTATTTCCGTTCAGTGTTGCTTTCAATAATATGCTTGTCAGAGATTCGCAATTAAAGGCCATTTCTCAAAGGATTAAAGAAACAGAATCTCCAAAAGAAA
>JAGVZD010000061.1 GCA_018302805.1 Candidatus Woesearchaeota archaeon
TAAAAACTGATATTCTTATTACTGCTGCAATTCCAGATTTAATAAAATCTAATGATGTTAATAAATTAAAATTCAAAATGATAGTAGAAGGCTCAAACATACCAACAACTCCAAATATTGAAGAGTTATTACATAAAAAAAATATTTTAGTAATACCTGATTTTGTTGCAAATGCAGGCGGTGTAATAAGTTCTTATGTAGAATATACAGGTGGTACTGAAAAAACAATGTTTAATATAGTTGAAGAAAAAATAAAAAAGAATACTGAATTAGTTTTAAAAAATTCAGAAAAGCAGAATAAAAAACCTAGAGATGCTGCTCAGGAAATAGCAGAAAAAAGAGTCAGGAAAAAGTGCAAAATTTGTAAGTAAAAATGAGGTGTTTTAAATTAGTAAAAAAGAGGAATTATTATTTATTTCTTTTTATACTATTTATTGAATTTGTTTCTGCTGAGGCATTTTTAGATATTAATTCTCAAGATTTTCTCAATGGCACTTTCGCAAATACAACCTATTCTAATACAAGTGTATCATTAAATAGGTCTTTAACAGGTACATTTACCTCTAGGATTCATTCTTTAAATAATTTTTTTGAGGCAAATAATATTAATGTAAACTTTCAAAATAGTATAACTGATGAAATATTGCTTCTTGACATATCTCAAGATGTGTGGAAATCAGGAGATCACGGAATTTCATATTCAATGATCCATGATGATTATAATGATGACACAAGTATACCTTTATTTTTTACCATTCACAATAATGGATTTTTATACATTGTTGAATCAGATGATGATATCTGGGTAAGTAATAATAATGGCTTGGATTGGGCAAAAATAAATGATAATTATGACAATAATCCTTCTTCAAATGGAAACCCTTTATACATAGCTTCAGATTTGAATAATTCCTTGTATATAATAGAAAAAGATGAAGATATCTGGAGATCTGACAATAATGCACTGAACTTTTCTAAAGTGAATTGGACAGATTTTAATAAAAATAACGGCGACGTCTCAGGTATTACAACATTAAACAATAGAATATATTTGGCAGATAAAAATTCTGATATCTGGACAACTTATAATAAAGGTATATCTTGGATTTTAGTTAAAAAAGATTATAATGGCAATGAGAAAAATGCAATAGTTTCAATGACTAAAGATTTTAATAATTCTTTGTACATAGTAGAAAATGATGACGATGTATTCAAAAGTATCAATTATGGTGTAACCTGGTCAAAAATAAATGATGATTTCAACGGTAAATCCACTGCTTTAGAATTATTATATAAAACAAATGCAATATTAATTTCATTTGACAATAATAATATCTATATAATAGAAAAAGATGAAGATATCTGGAGATCTAATAATAGCGGAATAAACTTTATAAAAATAAATGGTACTGATTTTAATAAAAATAACGGTGATGTTGTTGGCTTAGTTCCATTCTTAGGATCAACCAATTTTAAATACCAGATAGCCTATGCACAAAATCTAAATAACTGGAGTCAGTTTATAGGCCCAAATAATAATCCAAGTCTCTATTTCTATAATACCTCAGAATATTTGAACATTCATAATATTAAATATATAAGATACAAAACATTTTTTGAATCAACCTCAACTGATTTAAGTTCACATTTATTTGATGTAAATATTTCCATAACTCCAGATTATAACTTACCTATAATTTATGTTTATAGTCCAACCAACACTACCTATAATCACACTTTAATATCAATTAATTTTTCAGCATCAGATTACTTTCAAATAGATAGTTTATGGTTTTCTGATGAGCAATTCAATAGGAGTTATTCAAATCCACAATTATTAAATATTACAGAAGGAGACCATAGATTTATTTTCTATGCTAATGATACTTCCAATAATATTAACCAAAGCATTGTATATTTTTCGATTGAAATACCATCTATTCCATATCCATCAGTTGTTATAAATTCCCCAACAAATAGCACTTATAATTACACCCAAATCTTACTTAATATATCTAATCTTTCATCATTTGATTCAATATGGTGGTTCAATGGTTCTACTAATTTAACATACTCAGATCCAATAATTTATAATTTTACAGTAAATACTAATTCAATAATTGCATTTGTAAATAATTCATTTGGATTAACAAATAAAACTGAAGTATCTTTCTCCATAAATTTAACAACCTATGATTTGGATGCACCAAATATTATCTTATTATCTCCCATTACAAATTATGTAGACACTGATGGATTTATTATATTTAATTTCAATGCTTCTGATTCATCACCAATTTCAAATTGCAGTTTGCTAATAAATAATATTATTTCAGAAACTCTAAATAATATTCAAAGTAATCAGATCTCCACCTTCTCACACAATTTTTCAGCAGGTTCACATAATTGGAAAATTCAGTGCACAGATATCTACAATAATAACAGGATTTCAAATTCTAATTCCATTATAATAATTTTAGCAAACAATTTTAATGGTAACACTACCAATCTTTCATTAGTTAACATAAGCCATATAACAAATTTTACCATAGAAAATACAAATTATGGAAAAATTGTATATCAAGAATTTGTAAATCTAGAAAATGGAGCAAATCTTAACGACAATATTAATATTTCAAACTTAACAATAGAAGTAAATTCAGATATTTTATCAATGTTAAATAAGTCTGCCATAATCTCATTATACAATGTTAATGGATCAAATATTACAATTCTCATGGATAACAATATCTGCCCAATTAATATTTGCACATTTATTGACTATTTAAACAATATTTATAGATTTAGTGTTGATCATTTTACATCTTTTTCACTCAATGCTTCCTTTGTTGTCTCAAATACACAACAAAATCAGACAAATCAAAGTTCTGGTAGCGGCAGTTCTGGTTCAGGTGGATCATCAGGAAGGGGTGGTCGTAGTAACTCTAATTCTGCCGATGCAATAACTCCAAATAGTACTCCAAGCAAATCTCCTCCAAGTAGTCCAGAACCTAATACACCTCTAAATAATGAAGAAACTCCGGAAACATCTGGAGAATCAGAAAATCAAACAAATTTTGAATATGCAAATATTATTCCAACAAGATTTAGATTCCCACTTTGGGCTGTAATCTCAATAATTATATTCCTAATGGCCTTAACAGCCTATGAAGTATTTATAATAAAAAAACGAAAGCTTAAAAAGTTGAAAAAACAAGCACATCATCAATGAATAAATTATATAATCTGTTGCTGGGTTTATTACTATTTTTTGGAATAATAATTACTGGAAATAAGTTTACAGGTTCTGTTGTTCAAAAACCAGATACTGTTAGATTTTCATTTACATGGATTAATATTCTATTCTTTTTTCTAGTAATGGTATTTATATTATGGCTTATTAATTATGTAAAAAAAGGTGATATTTATAAAAAATCAAGTAAAAGAACTTCTGGTTAAGATTCCATTAGAAGTTTTATATGTTTTAATTGCTCTTGTTATTGCTATTTATATTCATGAATTTGGTCATTTTATGGCAGCCAAGAATTATCAATTAGATGCAAGATTTGGAATTGATAAAGAAGGATTTTTTGTAGAAACATTTTCTCAGGATCCATTTATTAACGCAATTATAAATCATTCGGGTCCCATTATGAACTTAATTATATCTTTCTTAGGCTTGGCTTCGATTTTGATAATTCCTAAAGTAGAGAATGTTAAAACATTATTGATTGTAATTTCAATGACAAATATCTTAGTAGCTCTAATTAGCTTAACTACATTTGCATATACTGGTGTCTTATAAATGAAAAGGTTTAAATTAACTCATAAGTTTCAAAAAATATGCTAGGAAAAAAAGAAAAGTGGTTTAAGATAACAATTGTATGGCTACTTTTAATGGATGCTTTAATAGTTCAAAAGTTAGTTAGTGATTATTACACATCTAAAAGTCTTCAAACTAATGATCTAATTACTGGAAGTGTGGTAGCCATAGACATAAATACAATGAGCATCTTAAATGAGGCTTTCTTTCCTTTATTGATCTATAATGTAATTATTGCTCTTCTATTAACTCTAAATTACAAAAGAGAGAGGAAATAAAATTCATTAGAATCAAAAATTTAATTATCTATACTGATCTTTAACATTACCCCAAGTGGTTTCTCTTATTGGATATTCATATGGATCAGGAATCCCATCCACAACTGGTATATGAAGTCTTATTACCACAACTGGTATATGAAGTCTTATTAAATTATCAGTATAGTAAGTTTCAGCTTGTAAAGAATCTGAATATTGCTGTCCAGTAGTTCCTTCTAAATAAGCTCCATCATTGTCAAGAATTGCTCTCCTTTGCAACGCAGTTATTGCAGGTCTATCAGCCAATGCCATAATAAAATCTACATCTGCTAAAGGAGTACTTGTTTGAGCTGCATCATTTGAGTTAATAAAAGCAGTATATGTAATAGATTGAATAGTATTTGTACTATCTTCATTTCCAACCCATGTAGCTTGTCTTGAAAATTGACTATCTGTCCAATATCTTCTAAAAGCATTAAAAGCTCCTGTTTCTCCAGGGCTTAATGGTGTAGCAAAAGCTAAATTAGAAACTAGTGCAGCCAATCCTACAAATCCAACTTTATTTTTTTTAACCATTTTGAATTCCTAAGTTGCTACTTCATTTTGATTTGGTTTTAGAGGTTCTGCAATAACTACATTTAAGTCAATTCTGTTATTATTCTCATCAGTTTCTGTAAATATATTATTATTATCAACAATTACAAAAGGATGATAAGTTCCAGCATTTTGATAACTCCAATGTAAATTAACATTAGTAGTTTCGCCTGGTCCTAATCTATAGATTTCAAATTCTCTGTCTGGATCTGGACTATCAGTATCTAACTTAACTGAAACTTCATATAATGGTATATCTAAATTATTAGTTACCTTAAGCCCAATTATTACTCTTCCTCCAGGTGTTAAATCAGATTGTCCTGAAACATATCCATCATGTGCTTCAACATCTAATAAAGTTCCGGGAATTCCAATTAA
>JAGVZD010000020.1 GCA_018302805.1 Candidatus Woesearchaeota archaeon
GTAGTTCTATATAATTATTATCTCTATTTACATCTTCTAGTTTAATATTAGAATAAACTGTATCTATATTGTTTGTTGGAAATAAAGATAAGGAATATACATTACTTATAGTAACTAATATTATTATAAGTACTAATATTCCTCTTTTTAGCATATAATGTTGATTATTATCTTATATTTAAAATTATTCAGCTAATATTAAATTGATTGTTCGGAAGTTTTTGCATAATTCATTTAAATTTAAATTATTTAGTTACTAACCTGGGGACTATTAAGCCTTGTAATAGAGTTTTATTTCATAATTTCATATTTGAAGTTGACTTACCCTTTTGCTAATCTATATAACAAAACCTTTAAATAGTAAAAGTAATACTTTATAATACTATAAAATATTTAATATTATAAAGTATTACTTATGAAAGAAAGAATTTCTATTACTTTGGATGAAGATACAATTAGAAAATTGAATGCACTAATTAAATCAAAAAAATTCAGAAATAGATCACATGCTGTTGAAATTGCTATAGAAGAACTAATTAAAGAAGAAAGAAATGATCAAAAAAAGTAGCACATCTAAAAGGAAAACCGGTATTGTAAGTAAAATAATAATACCTTCAATAATAACTACTCTATTAATAATTATTACTATAAATATGACACAACAATATTATAAAAGTTCAAATGAGAATATTATAGTAAAAATTAGTTCACAAATTCTAAATTTTCTCCTTAGAGAGAAAGAAATTTTTAGGTCTCCCTTAAATGTACCACCTACCTTTGATCCTGCAAGTTTACCGAACATTAATCAGTTGTATGAGGATTCAAACTATTATTTTGATTTAAATGCGACTGATCCGGATAATGATACTTTGATATATTCTGATGATACCAGTTTATTTAATATAGACCCAATTTCAGGTGTAATTGATTTTACACCCTCAAATCTTCAAGCAGGTAATTTTACAGGAGATAATTCTGTTGCTTTACTGGTAAAAGATCCATCAGAAACTGGCGATGTTTTTTTCTGGGGATTTACAATTAATAGCGTAAATGACTTGCCAGTTTTGGAAGACCTAAATAATAAGATTATAAGGGCAAATGTCAGGTTCTCTATGATTGTTAATGCAACTGATGAGGAAGATGATCCTTTTGGATTAAAAAATGGTAATTTAACTTTCTTTGATGATACTAATTTATTTGAGATTGATTCATTAATAGGTGTAATTGATTTTATACCTAACGAAAGCCAAGCAGGTACTTATATCGTAACTATTGGTGTTAGAGATACTGGCGGTGCGATTGATACAGAAACTATATCAATTGAAATATTGGCAAATTTAGCTCCAATTTTTAATGCCCTTCCCAATAGTACTGTTTTTGAGGACATTCAGTATACTGATGTTATTAGTGCCATTGATCCAGATGGTGATATTGTTACATATTTTGATAATTCTACTTTATTTGATATAGGTAATTTAAACGGATCAATATCTTTTATACCAAATGCCTCTCAAATAGGCAATCATTCAGTTGCAATTTTTGCAAATGACAGTTTTGGGGCAATTTCAACACAAATTTTAACATTTGAGGTATTAACAATCAATGATAATCCTGTGTTTAATCCAAATATTAATAATCTAATCGCTGTGGAGGATAGAAATTTCATTTATGATATTAATGCAACTGATGAGGAAGATGCGCCATTCTCTGAGAATGAAAATTTAACCTATAGTTCAAATTCAAGTCTGTTTAATATAAGCTCAGTTGGATTTATTAATATTACACTTCCAAATGACGAAGTTGGAACAAATTGGATTAAATTTATGGTAAATGATTCTTCAAATAAATTTACTGAAGAAATAGTTAATTTATCTGTTATAAATACTAATGATGATCCTGTTATTTTATCATATTTCCCAAATAATTCAAATATTAGTGTATTTGAAAATGAAAGTCAGTACTTTAACCATTCTAGAACTGATCCTGATTTAATACATGGATTTAATTTTGATACGCTCTCTAATCGATGGATAATAAATAATTTCATAAACCAGAGTTTAGAATTTAGATTACTCAACTTTAGTTACACTCCAAATTATTTTGTTTCAAATAGATCATTTAATAGTACGGTCAATTTGACGTTATTAGTGTTTGATTCCAGTTTAGCAAGTGACACAATTTTTTGGAATGTGGAAGTATTAAATGTTAACATAGATCCAGTATTCCTTAAAACAATACCAAACCAGACATGGGGTAGGGGTAGTCATAATACTAATCTTGATTTAGATGAATATTTTAATGATTCAGATAAAGATCAGTTGTTTTATGAATATAATTTTATAGTCAATGGCAGTATTGGAAACCAAAGTGGCAATATTGAAGTACAAATTGAGAATAATACAAATAGTGTTACATTAATTCCAAGAACAGATTTTGTAGGTGTTGAATTCCTTATTATAACAACAAATGATTTAATTAGCAATGTGAGCAGCAATATTATTCAGCTTAATGTGACGGATCAACCTCCAGTAGTTGTTGAAGTCCCTACCCCTTCGGGCGGAGGTGGTGGTGGAGGAGGTGGAGGTGGGGGTAGTAGAAGAAAAACAGCATCTTTAAGTATTCATATTGATAAGTTATTAGCTGCCGAATCTAATTCAACATTAGAAACAAATGTTACATTTACAAACTCTGGGGAAATTACATTAAGAAATATTGTCATATCTTTGCTTACATCAAGTGATCAAATTAAGCCTGAAATGTCTATGTATAGTATTGATTCATTGCAAGTAAAGGAGTCTGTTAAGGCAAAACTCAGGTTAAAAACATATACTTTAACTGAAGAAAGATATGAAATCCTGTTGATAGCTAATGTTACACAACCAAAGCTAAGTGAAGCAAATGTAATACATCTTAGTTCTATACCTACTAATTTGACAAAATATGATGTGGAAATTATTTTTGCCATTGATTTATTTGAAAAGAATGCTGAATGTCTAGAAATTAAAGAATTAATTAGTCAGGCAAAACAAAAACATAATGAAAATAAGAATGAAGAAGCCATCGCAATTATCCAGACTGCAGTGGACAGTTGTGAAAATATTTTGAAGGAGTCAAAATCAAGAGTTCCAAAAATACAGAATATGACAAGGGATGTATATTTACCGATTTATATAAGTGCATTTGGAATACTTTTATCTGTAATTGCAATATTAGTAATTATGTACTTTAGAAGAGGTAAAAAGTTGGAAAAATTGCAGAGAGCAATCTAATTTATGTCAAATTTAAGAAACCTGTCCTCTCTGTCTTCCTTCATCACAAGAACAACTTTAGATTCTGGTTTTTCATCAATAATTTTCCACTGATTAATTGAGCAAATTTTTTCTGCAAATTTTTTAATTTCTTCATGGGTAGGCATTTCTGAATACTCCATCCTATATTTAGCATCTCCGATAGGCATTGCAGATTTAAGTTCTAGGAAATTAAATTCTTTATCTGCCAAGTGTAGTGCATATTCCTCAGGATTAAACATATTCATATTTTTAACAAGTGTTAATCTAATTGCTGTTCTCTTAAAACTTTTTAATAGATACAAAGATTCCAAGATATTTTCCCACCCATAATTACTTGATATTGGATTGCACATTTTCAGATAAGTTTCCTTGTTTGGGGCTGGAAGTGTTATATAAAGTTGTGTAGGTTGATGATTTATTAATTTTTTTACCATAGGAGTTATTGTTCCATTTGTTACAACAAAGCTTGTCATATTATTTCTGTGAATTTCATCAACTAATTCAGGTAATTTTGAATACAGACAGGCATCACCTGTTAAGGAAAGAGCAATATGTTTAGGTTCCATTGTTTCCTGCAATCTCTCTTTTATTATATTTTTATTCCCATAAAATCCCATTAAAACATTTTTATGTTCACTAATCAATCCTTCCACAATATCTTGTGGTTTATCAGTAAACATTGTGCCATTAGTTGTGCCATAATTTATATCCCGCCAACACCATCTACATCTAAGATTACAAAGATCCAAAGTAACTGTAGCCTGAATACACCTCCAACTGGCAATATTATAAAAAGTATTTTTGTAACAAACATCATTCCCTTTCATAGCAGTACTGCAATAATGGCAGGTTTTAATTGCGGAATGATTACCAACAATCCTGTAGCCCTGTTTTTCTAGAAATTTTTTTCGCTCGTCGGTAATCATCTTAAATTTGGAAAATTTTTGTTGATTTTTTAAAAAAATAGAAAGAAGATTTAAAAAATCTTCTTTTGGGAATTTGAACCTCTTTTTTCCCCAGATTAATAAAATTTACATTCATTAGCAAAAACTTCTTTAAATACTTTTCTATTTTTAATTAATAAATATTCTTTTGAAATTCTGAAAAATTTTATTTTTTGCATCTGTTTCTGTTATGTTTTTTATTTTAGCAATCATTTGAATTGAGAATGATACAAAAGATGGTTTGTTAAATTCATTATTTGTATATTGATATGGTGAATCTGTTTCTGTTAATAAATTTTCTTCCGGTGTAATGTCAACTATGAGTTGAAAATGTTTTGAATTAATTATTGAGGGAGGTATTGAAAAGAACCAATTATTGTCAATTACTTCCCTTGCGAGTTTCATATTACCTGTATAGGAATGCATAATAACTTTTTCCATTTTATTGGAATTAAGCAATTCTATTATCCTAGATTCCTTGCATCTTGAATGAACAATTATGGGTTTATTTAGCTCCCTTGCTAATTTTATTAATTTGACAAAATATTTTTCCTGCAATTCATGATTTATACCGTACTTCCCATCTAATCCAATTTCCCCAATAGCAATAATATTTTTTGAATTGTCACTAATTAACTTAACAATATTATCAAATTCTTCCTTGGTTATTTTTTCTGCCTCAAGAGGATATAAACCTAGGGCTGCCTTAATAATATTATATTTTTTTGCAAGATTAAGACTATTCAAATTAGATTGAAAATTTAGACCATTATTAATTATCTGCTGAACTTTATTTAATTTACATTCATCAATTATTTTTGGGAGGATATCTTTAAACTTTTCGTTATCCAAATGTGCATGGACATCGATTAACATTTATTAAATAAAGAGTGATAAGACTGGGCTAAAAATAAAAAATAGTAATTTTTTAATAAACGGAAGTAAATTTAAGATTATTAATGCAAGTATAAAGAAACTCACAAAACCCCAGACCCTCTTAACATTTTTTTCTTTCTTTATGAATACGCTTAATCCTGATAAAAACATTCTACCGCCATCAACAGGGCCTAATGGAAGTAAATTGAACAGTGCTATACCTACACTAATTAACCATAACCAGAAGAATAAATCTTTTATCCAGAACAAAATTGATGGTAATGTTCGTCCATATTTTTGTACAACTTCTTCTTTAATATCTGTTGAAATGCTTGAAACTCTAATGCCAAGATAACCTGCTGTTTTGTTCACAGGATTTTCAGTCAATTTTATAGAATATTCCTTATCTTGAGTTTTTATAAATACGTCGTCGTCTGGTTTCTTTCCGCTCATCACTTGAATAAAATCCTCAATATTCTTAATTTCATAGTTATCTATATTTTTTATTTCATCACCTGCTTTGAGTCCTGCATTCAGGGCAGGCAGATTTGGTTCTAAAGCTGCAATTTGAACACCATTATATTCTGCCATACTGAAGGCTATAGGATTTATTAAAATAATAGCAATTATCCATATTAGTATACCTGTTAAGATGTTAGAGAATGGACCTGCAGCAAATATAGATATCTGTTTATATGCACTTTTCTTTTTTAATTCATCTTCATCTGGCTCAACAAATGCCCCTAAAATGGGGCCTAATATTAGAAATCCTGAGGATTTAACCTTAACATTATGAAATCTAGCAAATATACCATGTGAAAATTCATGAATAACTGCAACAATAAAGATACTGAAGATCCAATGTAGGAAGGATAACTTTGGAAGGCCTGGTACAGAAACTCCAGGCAAAACTGGAGCTAAAACTGGTTGCGCATCAGGGACTGTTATTAATTTGAAGCTGCCCTGTATTAATATAAAAAAAATTAACAACATTCCCCCAAATCCAATTATTATACTTGAAACACTGAGAATGTGAATTAACCATTTTGGAAATTTGCCAAATTTTTCCATTAATCCAAGACCTAATTTAGTTTTGTATAATGCTAGAATTTTACCTTGAACTTCAAATTTAGATCTTTTAATCTTAAAAAATATAAAAAGGATTATGCAGAAAATAATAAACAAAATTACATCTAAATTCATATTTATTTCCCTTTTTTAATAGGCCGCAAAGCTCTGCAACCACACTTTTTGCACATAATTTGCTTTTTCAAGACTTTTTGTATGGAAGCTCTTTGTTTAGTTTTGCATTTTCTGCAAACAAATACATTTTGATACATCCTTACCATTGCTTCTGGAAATTTAACCATTTTATTTACTCTGTTTTAATACCCTAATTCCTAAAATTATCCAATAAACTACTTGTGAATTTGGGATTACCTTATCTTTTAAATCTTCAGGGATTTTAATGTCAAAAGTTTCGAATGTTTCTGTATCCATAACATTTGCTGTGTCAGTAGTTACAGATAAAACCTGGGCCGCCTTTTTTTCAACAATAGGAACCTCTGCCTTATCATGAGTTGGTTTGACAATGACTTTTTTCTCATCATTGATTAAACCTATGGCTTCAATCCTAGCTTTCGCATGTCCATGTTTTCCTGTTTTTGAAGTTTGAACACTAGCAACACGACATGCAGTTCCATCAATGATTATATAACCACCAACTTTTATACTACCAATATCTGTTGTCTTTATGGTCATTAATTCTTTAAAGAATGAGATTAATTTATATAAGTTTTGGTTTTTATTTATTAAATAAGAATAATTCTATATAAAAATTAACTAATTTAATTATCCTATTATTTTAACATTTCTGCCTTGTATTGGAAATATTCCTGTTGAACCTACATTAAATAATTCATCTAACCTTCTTGCTTCTGAATGATAATACCAATACTCTCTTGTATGATTGTCAGCACATTCGACAACCATTTTATATCTAGTTGGATTTCTCTGAATGCAACCAGTGCCGCTATCAAGTCCATTGGAAAACTCTTCTTCAATAACTCTTCCTTCAATCGTATCTTTAGAATTGGAATTATTAATAAGTGGAATAAGAGGGTATACATTCCTAACAAAATGTTGCGATGGACTAAATGGAAACATTAAACTTGTAGCCACAATTAAGATATTATATTTAGTATCGTTTCTAAAACTTTTAAAGAAATTCATCTACCTTTCTTTCTAATTACTTTCTTTTTTGGAACTGCTTTACTATTAGAAGGAACAACAATAGTTTTGTAAGTTGGCATTCTTAAATTAAGCTTAATCTCATTAATTTCCTTAGTTAGATTTGCAATTGCAACCCATAATTGAGCATTCATAGGATCGCTAGCTCTTCGTATTACTTTTCTATGCTTGAAAGTCTCTTTAATTTGATGCTCCAAATGAGGTTTCAATGTTGGGTGTAGAACTTTTCTCCATTTCATAGATTTTAAAATAGAGTAAAAATTTATAAAGTTTTCTATTGTTGAGTGGTTACATTTTCGTAGTAAGGTTTAAATAATAAGGATTTGAAGAGCAGCTTATGGTAAAGAAAGGAGACTTTATAGAGATAATATTTACTGGAAAAATTAAAAATAGTGACCTTATATTTGATACTTCTATAGTAGAAAAAGAGAAAAAAGATAGTGTAATTATTTGCCTTGGAGCCAATAGTCTTTTAAAGAGTTTAGAAGCGAAGTTAGAAGGAAAAGAGATTGAAAAAGACTATGAAATTGATTTAAGTTCTGAGGAAGCATTTGGAAAAAAAGACCCAAAATTAATTAAAATAATACAAACAAAGGTTTTTGTTGATAAAAAGGTAAATCCGGTACCTGGATTGCAAGTAAATATAGATGGGGCTATTGCTACTATTCGAAGTGTTTCGGGGGGTAGGTGTGTAGTGGATTTTAATCATCCTTTAGCAGGCAGGAATTTAGTTTATTTTGTAAAAATCAAAAAGATTGTTACTGATGTTAAAGAGAAAATTGATAGTACTATGAGATTAGACTTTCCATTTATAAAGGAATATAAATTTGAAAATGGTATATTAATTATCTATTCTGAAAAAATGGAACCAAAACTAAGAGAAATAATCCAAAATAGGATTAAAGAGGTTATTCCTGAATTAAAAACTATTAATTTTGAAGAAAAAACTATCAAAAATATTGAAAGATCAAAGGGTAGGGATGTTGAAACCAATAAACCGAAGAAAATACCAGAAAAAACATAATTTCTTTTTTATCAGAGATATATTTAAATACAAGTTTAGGTTTAAAATTTTATTATTTAAGAGGTAAAAAGGTGATTTGATGGATAGTATTATTAGAAATGCTCAACCAAGTAGGTTCAGTTTTAAGGTTACCCCAAAAAAGAGTTCTCCGGTTGATGAAGAATTAGAGCAAATATTAGCTAAACAGAAAGCAAAGATTAAGGTTATTGGTGCTGGTGGAGCAGGAAATAATACAATAAATAGAATAAATGAAGTAGGTATTAGTGGAACTGAGACTATTGCCATTAATACTGATGCTCAAGATCTATTATATACTGAAGCTGATCATAAAATTTTAATTGGTAAGGAATTAACCCATGGACTGGGTGCAGGTAGTCTTCCTGAGATTGGAGAACAAGCTGCTAGGGAAACTGAACATGAAATAAAGCAAAAAATTCAGGGAGCAGATATGATTTTTATTACTTGCGGTTTAGGTGGGGGGACTGGAACTGGAAGTGCTCCTGTTATAGCAGATATTGCAAAAAAGTTAGGTGCTTTGACAGTAGGTGTTGTAACAATTCCTTTTACAATGGAAGGTCAAAGGAGATATGAAAATGCAATTAATGGTCTTGAAAAACTTGAAAATGTTGTAGATACATTAATAGTTATTCCTAATGATAAATTATTAGAATTGGCTCCTGAATTACCATTGCATACTGCTTTCAAGGTTGCAGATGAAATATTAACTAATGCTGTAAAAGGGATTGCTGAATTAGTTACAAAGGCAGGTTTGGTGAACTTAGATTTTGCAGATATTAGAACTGTTATGGGTAAAGGAGGAGTTGCTTTAATTGGGGTTGGAGAAAGTGATACAGGAAATAGAGCTGTAGAAGCTGTTGAAAAAGCTTTAAGCAATCCTTTACTTGATGTAGATATTACTGGAGCTAATGGTGCTTTAATCAATATTAGCGGTGGTCCGGACATGACCTTGGAAGAAGCAAGAAAGGTTGTAGAAACAGTAAGTCAAAAATTAGATGAAGATGCAAGGATAATTTGGGGGGCTCAAATAAGTGAAGATCTAGAGAAGACAATTAGGGCAATGTTAATAATTACTGGAGTAAATAGCCCACAGATATTTGGTCCTAAGCGATCTTTACAGAAGAAAAGAAAAGGCGATATGTCTGATGAATTAGGTATTGAATTTCTAGATTAATTATCTTCAACAAGATCTGATAATTTTCTCTTATATTCACTTAGTATCCTAGTTTTTGTTGAATCATCTTCAGCATTATCCAACTTATTTTCATATTTATTTTTTAAATCATGCAATTTTGATAATTTTGTTTGATTTTCTTTCAATTCTTTAGAATACCTTTTAGATTCTACTTTAAATTCTTCAATTGATTTAATAAACTCTTGATGAGTCAAGGCCAATTGTTCAACAGCAGAGTAATTAGATTTAGGAAAATCCAAGACATCTACTAAACTTGTATCTTTACCGCCAGAAATATGTGAAGAAGTATTTTGATTCTTATTTGACTGATATAAGTATACTGCAGTGGCAGCACTTAAACCAAGTGCTAAAGAATAAATTAGAATTTTACTTTTTGTAACTCCCATTGAAGTATAAGGAAGAAATAATTTATAATACTTCCTATAAAATTGATAAAATGTTGCTCCTAAATAGTAGCTAAAATAGAAAGATTTATAAAGGGTAAAATCTAATTTATAGAAATGGGGCTTGAAACTAGATATGGGATTATTTCAGATGTTCATAAAGATCCTTTAAAAGTAGCTAAAGCTATTGAAAAACTGAAATCAGTAGGCATTGACAAATTAATTCTAAATGGAGATATAGCAGAGAATATTGGAACCATGCAAGGGAATATGGATTTTTTTGCAATTGTATTAGATGCAGTGGCAAAGAGTAATTTAGAAACATTTATTCAACCAGGAAGTCATGAATCTTATATTCCATATCATTCAGTATTAGAATATTTTAAAAATAAAAATGGCAATATTATTGATACTTTAAATGAAAAAATAGCAGAAAGTAAAGATCATGATCTGGTTTTTCTACCGGGATCTGATTGGACTGCTGATGGACATTTTACATTCGGAAATCAAAATATCCCTACTGGAGATTACATTATTACCCCTCAAGGTTTAATTAATATAAACGATGTCGATGGAAAAAAATCTAACCTTAAGGATATAGAATTACTGCATTATGAAAATATTTATGACCTAAAAAAGAGAATAAAAGACGCTGGAAAAACAATTGTTATATGCCATGTACCCAGAAGATTTTCTAATGTTAACGATGGAATTGATATGGCTTTTTATGCAGAAAAATCAGATGGAAGTATTATTCCTGGAGTTGTTGTTGAGAGAGCGCTAAGAGAAAATTATGGTTATTTAACACAAGATATGATGGTAGTTTTAGCTCGTCAGAATGGATTAGACCTTAAAAGGGAAAATAGAGGTAATATTGACTTAGAGAGATTATATCGTGAGATTGGAATTACTAAAGGTGTTAGCGGTCATTTCCATGAGAGTGCACATAGAGCAATAGATTCTTATGGGAAAAGAGTAGAACAAGGAATATTTGTAGATGATCTTTTCTGGAATTCAGGACATCTGGATGAGGGACAAATAGGAATTCTAGCAGTTAGAGATGGAAAAATTAGCTACTTCAATTTAAATTTAGATCTTTGAATCTACTAGAAAACTTTATAAATTAATAATAAGTTCTAAAAATAGACTTCTAAGCAGTTTAATTTAAGCCTATTAGGAGTCTTAGAGAATGGATGAACAACAAGAGAAAAAAACATTAACAGGGAAAATTAAAACATTCTTAATAGAATGCAAAAGAGTTTTTCAAGTTACAAAGAAACCTACTAAAGATGAATTAAAAACTATTGTTAAGGTAAGTGGTATAGGAATGTTGATTATTGGAGCGATAGGTTTTTTAGTTCATTTGATATGGACATTAGTGAGCTAAGATGGGTTATATTTTTGCTTTAAGGACAACTGCGAATCGAGAGGATCAAGTTTTAGACTTTGTTTACAGTCATGCACAAAAGAAAAATTTGAAAGTTCTAAGTTTAATAAGGCCACATGATTTAAGAGGTTATATTTTTATAGAAGCTGAAAGCAGAAATGATGCAGAGCAAGCTTTTAAGGGAGTACCTTATGCCAGAGGTTTATTACCAAAACCATTAGAATATAAAGAAATTGAGCATATGCTGGAGCAGGTAAAAACTGCTGTTAATATTCAAAAGAATGATATTGTAGAAATAATCGCAGGTCCCTTCAAACGAGAAAAAGCAAAGATTACTAGGATTGATATCGCAAAAGAAGAAGTCATAGTTGAATTGCTGGAAGCTGCAGTACCTATTCCAATAACTGTAAGTATTGACTCTGTAAAAGTAATACGAAGGGAAGGAGAAGCAGAACCTGAAGATGATAGTAAAGAATAAATAGTAATTTAAGGTTTTTTATTAAATAAACAATATGGTAAAAGAAAGCGTTGATATGATAATTGAAGGTGGAAAGGCTGGTTTAACACCACAAATGGGGCAAAAATTTGGGCCTCTTGGAATTAATGTACAAGCTATTCTAAATGATGTTAATAAAAAAACTGAAAATTTTAAAGGTATAAAAGTACCAGTCAAAATTCATGTCGAAACTTCTGATAAAAGTTATGAAATTGAAGTTGGCAGTCCACCAACTTCTGAATTAATTAAAAAGGAAAATGAACTTGAAAAAGGAAGCGGTACTCCTAACTCATTAAAAGCAGGATATTTATCAATAGAACAAGTTATTAAAATTGCAAAGATGAAAAAAGATTCATTATTAGTTTATAATTTGAAAAGTGCTGTTAAAAATGTTGTTGGCAGTTGCGTTTCTGTAGGTATATTAATTGAGGGAAAGGAACCTAAAGAGATAATGAACATGATTAATAATGGGGATTTCGATGAGATGATTAATAATGAAATCAGTGATATGAACTCTGACAAAAAGAAAGCCGTTGAAAAAGAAGTAAAAAGAATTAAAGATAATTATAAAAAAGTAATGAAGGAAACTGCAGATAGGAAAGCTGCAGAGGCAGCGGCTGCTCCTGCTACTCCTGAAGCTGCTGCACCTGTTACAGCAAAGAAAGAAGAAAAAAAAGATAATAAAAAAGATGTGAAGAAAAAGTAGATTTATTTTTGAAAGTAAAATTTTCTTTTTCCATTATTTCTTAAGATTCTTATATTACCATTAATAGACTTCTTGTTATTACAATTTTTAATATATGTCAAATTTTTTTTAAGCTCTTTTTAGAAATCTATAGGTTTTATTTTTGTCATCAATTATGTAAAATCCATAATCTATTTGTAGAATTCTTTTTTTCATAATAAAGAAATTATTATAAAGGTATTTTAAGGTATTTTTAAATTAGAAAGTTATATTAATTATAAATCTGCATAGGTTGCAGTTAAGGGGTTATAGTATAGCTTGGTCTAGTATCGGCGGTTTGGGACTCTCCGAAGCAAAATACCGCTGGGCCCAGGTTCAAATCCTGGTAACCCCATTAGTTCTAATTTAATAGTAGTAACTAATAGAAAGATTTATAAATGGGAATTTAGAATTTATCAATATGGTAGAAAGATTTCAGAAAATTTTAGATAATGGTCTAAAAATATGGTTTGATCCAAAGCCGCTTGGTGATTGTAAGATACAATTAAATTTTAGTTCTGGATCTATAGACGAAACTATACCATCAACTGCTCATTTAATTGAACATATACAAGGTTGCACTTCAACAATTTATGGAAATGGATCATTGGCGTACTCAAATAGCAACGCTTACACTAGTCTTGAAGCCCTTGGATATTACTTTGGTTGTATCGTCCCTGAAGATTTTGAAGACGGATTGGAATTAATTGCTAGGGTTTTTGACAGGCCTGATTTAAAGATTATGGAAAGGGAAAGAGCAGCTGTGCGACATGAATTGCTAGGAAAAGTAAATCCATTTAACGCACTTAACGAGAGTATTTTTACTCAATTATTTCCAAACCATGCTAAAATAATGAAGTCTATATCGCAAGAATTGGAAGGACTTCCGAGGATTACAGAGGAAGCTATTATTGAATATTGGAATAAATTCTATGATCCAAGAAACGCTGTTTTGTATCTCGGGGGCGAACTCCCAGAAAACGTTGAGGAACTAGTGGGAAATTTTGCATCAACCCCTCAGAGAAGTCCACTAGAAAGTTTTGAACATTCCTGGCCAATGGAACCTGATCTTAGTAAAAGGTTAGAAATTATTGAAAAATTAAATGATAAACCTGTGGCGTCCATAAATATTCATTACCAAATTCCGCTTTTCCCTCATGACACAGATATTAGGGATTGGCTTGTTTATGGGGCTTTAATAGGTTACTTAAATAAAAGCCATGGACCCCTTTATAGTAAATTGAGAGATTCATTAGAACTTGTATACAGATTAAACATAGAAACTCATGGAAGTGGAAGGGCGGGTAGATTACTTTTTTCCTGTGAAACTGGAAATTCTTCGAGCTGGCCTGAAATTGAATCTGCATGGCAAAGAACTATTAATGATATTGCAAATATAGGAATTCCTAATGCCGAATATGAAATGCAGAAGAAAAATTACAGAATTAACTTAATACATAATTCTCAAAGTTTTGATATTACTGGTATGGAAAGCGAATTTAAAAATGGAATAACAAAGCAAGAGATTACAAGAAGTATACTCGGAATTACTTCAGAAGACATTAGGAAAAAAGCAGATGAAATTAGAAAAAAAAATTATATTATCTCAGTTGTTCTGCCAAAAAATGCTTAAGACTTTTGACGTGCCTTCAACGAAACCTTTTTAAAACCTAATAATTTGATAGATAACGCTAATTTTTAATAGAAATGGGTCATACAAAGAAAGTTGGAACTTCAGGAAGATTTGGTGTTAGATATGGTAGAACAACCAGGAAAAAGATTGCTGATATAGAAGCCTTATATAGAGGATACCATAAATGCACCAACTGCAATAAAAAAAGAGTTAAACGAATAGCTTTTGGTATCTGGAAGTGTTATAATTGTGATTTAAAATTTGCTAGGAAGGCATATTTATTTGAATAATGGTAACTTATAAATGTTTTAATTGTAATAAAATAGTAAAGGAAGAATATGTGGAAAAAAGAGTTAGATGTCCTTACTGTGGTTCAAAAATATTATTCAAACCTAGAGTAACTAATGTGAAAGTTAGGGCAATTTAATATGGCTGATAAAGAAACTCAGAAAAAAGTTGAGAAATTACATTTAATTGAGGAAAATTTTAGGAACATTCTTACACAAAAACAAAATTTGCAAATTCAATTGTTAGAGATTGAAAATGCAATCAATGAATTGGATAAGGTTAGTGATTATGCTTACAAATTAGTTGGTGGAATCATGGTTCAAATGAAACCACAAGATATAAAAACAGATCTAATCTCTAAAAAAGAGATAATTGATATTAAACTTAATAATCTTGAGAAACAAGAAAATAAGTTAAAAGAGGAATCAAATTCGATCCAAAAAGAGGTCTTGTCGACTTTAAAAGAGTGAGGTACAAAATGGCTTTGGAGCAAGTACGAAGTGTAGTAGACATGTTAGTCCAAATTGAAGGTGACTTTTCAGTGCCAAAGAATATAAGGACTAAAATTAAATGTGTTTTAGACTCATTACATGAAGAAAATAAGAGTGTTGGGCTAAGGGTTGATCAATCTTTGCAAGAATTAGATGAAATATCTGATGATCCTAACCTATCTAGCTATACTAGAATGCAAATTTGGAATGTGGTTAGTGCACTAGAAAGTATATAAAGAGGATAGAAATATTTATATATTAATTTGGTTTACACCAATTAAAAGAGGAAAAAAATATGGGAATATTTTCCAAAATTAAAGAAAGGGTTGGTCTCGGAGAGAATTTTGAGGATTTTCCAGAAGATTTCACCAGTGATTATGTTCAGATTGATTCTGAGAAGAAAATACCTGGCAAAAAGGTTATTGTAAGGCCATTTTTAATTGAGGATTTCTCGGATATAAAACCAATGCTAGATGCTATACGAGAAGGTTATACAATAGCTTTGGTTAATATTAAGCCCTTAAAAGATAAGGATATTATGGAATTGAAGCGAGCAGTTGGAAAACTTAAAAAGACATGTGATGCTATTGAAGGAGATATTGCTGGTTTTGGTGAAGATTGGCTTGTAATAACTCCAAGTTTTGCTCAAATTCACAGAGATAAAAATACTGAAAATATAGATGCTGCTGATGCAGAGCAATCTTAAGAGTTACATTTATAAATTTTTAGTATTATTTTATTAAGATGGAAGAGTTAACAGAACAAATTTGTCCTTTCTGCCATAATAAAACTTTAGTTTTACATGAAGATCTTGTGGACATACCTTACTTTGGCAAAACATATGTTTTTTCTATGAGTTGTCAAGACAGTGATTGTAATTACTTTAAGGCTGATGTTGAAGCTGAAGAGACCAAAGATCCTTGTAAAATTACTTTTGCAATAAAGAAGGAAGAAGATCTAAATATTCGCGTAGTTAAATCAAGTCAAGCGACAATAAAAATTCCACAGTTAAGAATGAGTGTTACACCGGGTCCAGGAAGTAATGGCTATGTGAGCAATATTGAAGGTATTCTAAATAGATTTAAGAAAATACTTGAAGATGAAAGGGATTTAAGTGAAGATGATAGTGTGAAGAAACATGCTAAGAATTTGCTAAAAAAATTATGGAAAATAAAACAAGGAGATATGGAATTAAAAATAGTGATTGAAGATCCTTCTGGAAATTCTGCAATATTGGGTAAGGATGTTATAGTTGAGAAATTGAAAGTATGAAAGTTCTTTTTATTGAAGCAAAATCACAAACAAATATTTCTAAGAGTTTGTTGGATAAATTAAAATTGCCTAAGAAAATTGCTTTAGTAAGTACAATACAACAATTACATGTGTTGAATGAAATTAAAGATTATTTAGAGAAAAAAAAGGGTATTAATGTTATAATTGGTGGGCAAGTTATTGGTTGTAATGTAATAAATGCATTTAAAGTTAAAGATGATGTTGATGGTATTTTATATATTGGGAGTGGGGAATTTCATCCTATTGAAGTTGCTAGAAAAACTGGAAAAAAAGTTACAAAATTAAATCCGTACACTAAAGTAATATCTGAAATTAATGAGCAGGAAGTTAAAAATTATGAAAAGAAATTAAGAGGGAAATTAGCTAAATTTTATATGTCTAAGAAAATAGGTATTATTGTTTCATTAAAACCTGGACAACAATTGTTATGGAAAGCTGAAAAATTTGTTGAAGGCCATAAAGATAAAGAATGTTTTATTTTTGTAACTAATGATGTCAGAAAAGAAGAACTAGAAAATTTTAATGAAATTGAATATTGGGTTAATACTGCTTGTTCTAGAATTGAATTAGATGGAATGATAAGCATTGA
>JAGVZD010000070.1 GCA_018302805.1 Candidatus Woesearchaeota archaeon
AGCTATTATATTTACACTGGTAGTTGTTTGAATATTTGTTGTTGGATTATGGTTAACTGAAACTGTTGGAGGTGTTGTGTCTTGAGGTGGAGTTTGACATGAACCTAAACAACAAATAGTATTGCAATCTGATGAAGGTATTGCATTACCACTACATGTGAATCCTGCACCACAACATAGTCCATTTTGTTGAGAACAAGATTGGAGTGGTTGAGCATTTCCTTGATGAGTCCAATCTGTCCAACCGATATTCTTACCAGGATTTGAAGGACTAGGTGCGGGAAAATTAGTATTATAATAATAATTAACAACCCAAGGCTGCCAAGTGTCATCACCACCTGCTTGGTTGTTTCCCACATTAACTTTCCAAGCATGCGCTCTAAGGATTGCCCTATCTTCCCAATTCCACACATCATATCCCTGCCTTGAAAGAATAATTGCTTCGAATAAAATTCCTTGTTGACCTTCCCATGCATATCCAGTATTACAAGGAGGCCACGAAAAGCTGCCACATCTCCTCTGATCGTCTGGCATAACTCCATCAATGCTGTGACCTTCTTTTATACAGCCTATTGGATTAATTCCTACTGGCTGACTTGGATTACATTGCCAGGAAAGATCTCCATAACTAAATGAAACATAAGACGAACGATCTCCTAGATATCCTTTAAAAACCTGAGCTACCCGATCTAATTTTGCATCGTCGTTTAAATATGCAGCAACAGCTGCTCTTGAACCACCACACATTGTTCCCCAATTATTTGGCCTTTTTTCATGACAATCCTCTATATTAACCGGGCCTCCTGAAGTAGGGGTAGTTAATAACTCCCTTATTTTATTTCTAAATTGAGTGTCTAATGTAGGATTAAATGAATTTAAGTCTACTAAATCTGCAGAAATAACATAAGCTCCGAGTTCTCTTCCTAGTGCTAAGGATCTTCCATTATATGTGCCTGAATTAACAATACTAGTTAATGCTGAAACAACTTTTGTTCTATAAGTTTCTTGCCTTAACTTTGCGAAGACCAATGCTTGAGCTAGGACTCTTACATTACAATTATCATCTTGATTAGAAAGAGCGGGAATACAAGATGATTGATCTGCTTCATTCTTCATATTAAGCCAAGCGGTTCCTGATGCAGGAAGTGTTGCTAGTTCAGAATTAGAAATCCAAATACCGCTGTTTGCACTGACAGAAGCTAAGGAAATAAGTATAAATCCAATTAAAATTAATATTTTATTTACTTCTACCACTTTTTTCATTTAAAATAGAAAATTTACCTAATAAATACTTTTCTAAATTTACTATATATGAATATTCCACAAATAAGCCAGATAAAACCAATAACATAGCCGGCAAGTACATCTGTTGGCCAGTGTGCTCCCAAATAAATTCTAGAAATACCAACAAGTAAAATAAATAGCAATAATAGAGGTATGATAATTTTTTTATGTTTAAATGGTAATTTCCATATTAAATATATGAGGAAACCATAAAAAATTATGGCTCCCATTGCATGCCCACTGGGAAAGCTCATGGAAGTTTTTTCTTCTAGAATTTTTATTAAACCAGAATTTGGTCTAGATCTCCCGGCAATATTTTTAATTATTGGATTAAGAATATTTCCTAAATTGATAAATATGGAAAAAAAAGCTTCTGTTTTATAATTTTTAAAAGAAAAGAAAAGTGCTACTATTGGTACAATAATAAAATAACTTCCTATGGAGCTAATTAAACTGATAAATAACATGATAGAAGTAAGCCAACTAGGCTGATATAATTGGAATAGTTTAATTATAAAAATTTCAATTGACAAAAGGCTCATTTTTTACTCTTTATTTCTTCTATAAATCTTGATATTGTTTTTATAATATTATCAGGTTGTGTTTTTAATATCATAGAAGTTTCTGTCAATAAATCTCCAGAATACTTAGATCTAGAAGTTAATTTAAAAGATATTTTCTTATTCTTTTTCACAATATCCTTCCATAGATTAAATAATTCTTCTGCTCTTCCTGGTATCTGAGAAACCTCACAATCTAAAATTTTTGAAACTTCTTCAAGAATAGATTTCTCTTTGTTTTCTTCCTCTAAAGCTTTTTTACCGGCAACAAATTCAATTCTTACTATTGAATCACTTATTTTGCTTGACTTCAAAATCTTTATTTTTTCTGCTTCAATTGTATTATCTAAGTGGGTTCCACCACAAGCTTCTACATCCATATTCAAAATGTTTACTATTCTTAGTTCTTTGCCGGGAACTACTCCCCCTTGATAAATAGAAAATCCGTATTTTGATTCTGCTTCATTTCTTGACATAAATGATTTTTCAATTTTTATTCTTGATTTTATTATCCTGTTTGATTCTGCTTCAATTTTTTTGAGCTCTTCCTCTGTTAAGCTTGAATAATGAGTTAAATCAATATGAGCTTTCTCTACAGTTTTTTTGGCACCTGCTTGATTAATATGTTTTCCTAGAACTCTTCGAGCAGCAGCATTTATTATATGTGTAGATGTATGATGTTTAGCTAATTGCAATCTTCTATCTAGATCTATTTTGACTTCAATAATATTTCCTTGTCTAAAAGAAGGATTTTTTTCCAAAGTATGAATTATATATGGACCTTGTTTAATGACTTCTACTATTTTTAAATCATTAATGAAGCCGATATCATGAAGTTGGCCACCACTAGTAGGATAGGCGATTGTTTTCTCTAAAATTACTTTGTTATTAATTATTTTCAATACCTTAGTCTTTATTTTATTCAATTTATAATCAGAAAAATATAATGCTTCTGTTTCTTTTATATTATTCAAGTTCAATTCTTCTTCTTTTTTGGTTTGATGTTCCTGAATTTTGTTTTCATGCAATAAAGCAATTTTTGAATAAAAATCTTCCGGAATAGTAATTAATTTGCCTTGTTTGATTGCCTCTTCTCTTATTAACTCCGGAGGAATTCCATTACTATCATATAATTTGAGTAAATCATTCTCAGTTATTTCTTTAGAAGCTATGGTTTTTACTATGTCGTTTATTCTTTGCCTACTATTATTGTATTTTTGTTCTTCAACATCCAATATTTTCTTAACATCCTCAATATTTTCAAGTAATTCAGGGTACAGTGATTTTAAAAATAAAGCATGAATTTTGCATATTTCTGGTAGATAAATATTCCATTTATATTTATCTATGAAACTCATAGATCTTCTAAATAAAACTCGGAGATTATATCCACCACCTGTATTGCTTGGAAGTGCTCCGTCAGAAATTGCAAACAATAAAGACCTTGAATGATCAGCTATGCTATAAATTGCTGCCAATGATAATACGTGTTCTTTTAATTCATCTTTTGTATAACTAATTTTATTAGCTATGTCATTCCAAGTTTTGTCAGAATCTTTAAGTTCATCTATATTTAAAAGCCCTGCATATGGTACAAATTTGGAAATCAAATTTTTATCATATTTAATTGCAGTTTTCTTTAGAAGTTCTTTTATTACAGTTGGGAATACAACATCATAGCTTGTTGGACTTCCGTTAGAAAACCAAGTATTACGTTCATGACCCATTCCCATGTCTAGTACATTCAAATCTAAATCAGAAATATTTCCATTTATTACTTTATATTTCATATAAACTTGATTACCTAATTCAACACCCCCTGAAAAAAATTCCATGCAAGGTCCTAGGTTTCCACCACCCAACCAAGCGTCTTCGTGATAAACTATCTTTTCATTTTTTAAGCCAAGTCCTTTGTTTAACCATTGATGAATGTCTTTAAGGTACTTTTCTTGATCAAATTTGTTTTTCTTATCAAATGCATGTTGCCCTATCATATCAAAACCAGTATTATGAGCACCGGTTATACCTACGTTGTCAATATCATTGAATCTTAAGCAAAATTGGGGAACTACTAATGGATTTGCAGGTGGTTTAATTTCACCACTAACTACATATGGTTGAAAATCATAAATAGATGCTTGAACAAAATCAGTATCATCTCTCCATCTTGCAACAACTGGATATCTTTTTATTGGCGTATACCCAAGTCTCTTAAACATTGCCACAATTCTATATAGCCTAATTTATGTAATGCTGGTGTTTTTCCAATGAAATTATAAGCTCCAGAACAAGAAGGATTACCACAATAATTTCTATTTTCATCAGTAGACCAAAAAAATAGATTACAATTCTGGCATTTTTTTCTAATAAAGCCTTCGTCCTTCAATACTTTTACAGCAAAATATTCTTCTGGTGACTTGGAAAATTTTTGCCTTAGAGCCTTTTTATCTAGCATAATACAAAGGTTAATAACAGAAATATTTAAATATATCTTTATCGATAATAAAGATCTGTATGATAAAAAAGATAATAATTCTTGTCTGTTTATTATCTATTAATCTAATTGTTACTAGTACAAGACCTTATGAAGTTGGCGATATTTTTGAATATGATGTTACGGTTTTTAACAATGGAAAGACTAACTCTGAATATTCTATTGAGTACATAATAGAAGACCCTTTAGAGACCAATAAAAAAACCTTATGTTGCCAGACATTAAAGGAATCTAGTTCCAAGGTCCATAAAGATTCTTTTGTAATCAATAAAGAAGGATCTTACTTAGTTAAAATAAAGGTTCTGGCTGATCAAGATGAAAATAATGGAAATAATCAAGCCAATATTGCCTTTAATAGTTTAAAAGCTGAAAAAACATTTGTTTTGAGATCGTCCAAGAGACAACTAATTATGGCCGTATCCATAATATTGATTGCAATTTTGTTTCTCATTACATTTTACAAAAGAATTTTTGCAAGAAAGAAATCTAAAGTTAAAAGGAAAAAATCTAAAGGTTGATTTTCCTTAATCTATTTTCCACTGACCTAAGTTCAGAAAGAATTTTATCTTCTTCTGAAGATTCTGTTTTCCCAGAAATCATTGCCTTATAATCAGATTTCTGGGGTTTGATAACTTCAATATGGGACTTCTTTATTTCTTCTTTAATAGATTCGTCTAGAGGTAATTTTTTATGTAATGAAAGAAATAAAGAGTTTATTTCGTCCATAGTCTTATTAAGATTAGTAATTAAATCATGTTTTTTAACTTTTATATTTTTGAATTCTTCAAAATTTTTCAAAAT
>JAGVZD010000002.1 GCA_018302805.1 Candidatus Woesearchaeota archaeon
CAGGTAAGAACCTTGTTGGGTGTACACTATATTCCACTTGTGAACCATGTCCTATGTGCTTTTATATGGCTTGGGTAACCGAAATATCTCGCTTAGTATATGGAGCAACAATTAGTGATTCTATTGCCGTCGGACTACCAGAAATTAAAATTAGTGTAAAAGAACTTAATAAAAGAGGAGCTAACAAAATGGAAATTGAGGGAAATTTTCTAAGGGATGAATGCATAAATTTACTTAAAGAATTTCACAAAAAATGATTTATGCCTTTTGGGCTGTTTCTGTGTATAAATTAGCCCTATTTTATCACTATTTACACAAAGCCTTCAGAATAGAAAGCTTTTTAACTAGAAAAGAGAAAAATTGCAGGCCATGAACAATATTCAGAAATCAATCGGCCTTGCTGCTGCAAAAATTGCAGAGGATATTGATGCAGATTGTATTGTTTCTGTTGAAAGAGTAATAAGTGAAAAATATAATATTGATGATCCTGAGATAGAAGTAAAGGTTTCTTTTTTTAGAAAATTTAAGAAAGCTGTTTTTAGAAAAACTGAATATACAAAAAAATTAAGGGATTTGGATCAAGAGACTGTAGCTTTGCTCAAAGAATTCTTAATGGAAGGAGTAAATAAAGATTATATTAAAAAAGGCGATAGAGTTGTTTGTGTTCTAGATGAAGCTATTGGGAGTATTTTAAATGGGCTTCTTATAATTGATGTTGATAAATTATTCTTTGACATGAGTACACATAAAATAACTCAAAATGTAACTCCTGGTGTTATAGAATCTGTTTTAAGTATTTCAAAAGAGTTATGTCAAGAAGGTAGAGAAGGAAAAAAAATTGGCACTACTTTTATTATTGGTAGAAGAGATGATGTTGTCAAACATACAAGACAATTAATAATTAATCCTTTTACTGGATATGCAGATGATGAAAGAAGTATTATGGACCCTGGTTTAAGAGAGACTATTAAAGAATTCTCACAACTGGATGGAGCTTTTGTTATTGATAATGATGGTACTATTATCACAGCTGGAGCTTATATTACAGCTAATACTGATAATATTGAAATTCCTAATGGTTTTGGAACAAGGCATAGGAGTGCTGCAGCAATTACAAAAGAGACTGATGCTATTGCAGTTGTAATCTCTGAAAGTAATAGTATTAGAGTTTTGAAAGACGGAAAGATTATAATGAGGATTTAATAAATTTAGATTTAAAGTAAGGCAAAGCGGTCTGCTTATTTAATCGTTAAGAGTTAGAATCACTACCGGTTCTACCCAGATAATCTGTTCATTTTTTATCAGGGATTCGGCAAAATCTCTCTCTTCACCAATGGGTACAATAACTCTGGCACCTTTTAATTTATCATCATAAAATTCAATTGTTAAGCCATAATTTTGAATAATGGTATTTGCCTGGTTTTCCGTTATATATTGGGCAAAGGATACAAATATTAGTCCTTCTTGATATGATAATGGACTGTCAAAAGCTTCTAACATTCTATCTAAATCCCTTTGATCGGTCTGGGTACATCCATTAACTAGAATTATGGCTACAATAATTATTGAAAATTCTAAGAAATTTCCTTTCATTTTATTCATTGTTTCAAGAATTCTATAAACTTTATATTATTATCGTTTTTGTATGAACAATATTGATTTTCTTTATAAGATAAAATCTAAACTTTTTTAAGTATAACTATCAAGCTAATTCTATGAGCCTGTAGCGCAGCTTGGATAGCGCGGCAGCCTCCTAATTTTGGAAGACAGCTGTAGGTCGTGGGTTCGAATCCCACCAGGCTCGCTATTGTAAAAATGAGTTGCAACAAATAATAATAAAATCTCCTTATAAATATTTATAGTAAAATTTAGTAGTCTAAATAATAAATCTCAAAATTGCTGCATTCTCTAATTTTTGGATCGCCATCAAATCTTCTAATTTCTTATTGTCAATTATTGCTCGAAAAATTCTTGATGGACCAGCATGAGTCATAACTAAAATAGTTTCATAATTATTTAAATCCTTTAAATAAGTATAAAATTTGTTTATCCTATCCCAAACATCCCTTAGGCTTTCTCCTTGACATGGTCTACCTTCATATAAACCCCCTGGTAATTTATATAATTCTTCTGAAGTTAAAACCTTCCCTTCATATTCTCCGTAGGATCTTTCTCGTAATAAGGATGTAGTTACCATGGGAATACTGTGATATTTTAGGACTTCATTGGCTGTATGCAAACATCTAGAAAGATCACTTGAATAAATTATGTCTAATTTAAGGCCTTTTAGTGATTCTGATAATTTCTTAGCTTGCAATTTCCCTTGTTCGGACAACCTACCTTGGCGCCAGCCCGTTGTAATATTTTGTATATTTTCTTCAGTTTCTCCATGTCTTGTGACTATTAATTCCATATTATTGAATTGCACCACAAATTTTATATAATATAGTTTTTAATTATTAAGAAGAGGAAGCATGGATGATTGTATCTTCTGTAAAATAATAAGAAAGGAAATTCCAAGTAGAATTGTTTATGAGGACAAACTTAGTTTTGCTTTCTTGGATATTAAACCTTATAATTTAGGGCATACTTTGGTAATTCCAAAAAAGCATTATCGATGGGTTTGGGATATAAAAGAGATTGATGAATTTTATAAATCTGTACGGAATATTGCTAATGCAATAAAAAAGGGATTAGGTACTGACTATGTTGTATCATTAGTTTTTGGTGAAGCAGTCCCTCATGCTCATGTACATCTAATCCCTAGATTTAATAATGATGGTCATGGCAACGCAATTAAATTAGGTAATTTCAAGAATATTTCTGAAGATGAACAATTAGATTCACTTAAAAAAATCCAAAGCTTTTTATAACTTATTTTGAAGCTATTTCTTATATTTTGGCGCTGTAGCTCAGCCTGGTAGACCTTTTGGCCAGTTAGCAATGGTCTCATGAGCCATGGGCCGGGAGTTCAAATCTCCTCAGCGCCATATATTATAATATTCTAAATTCAGTTTATCTCTAATCCTTCTCTTATTATTTGGATAAGGGTATTTTAATTTTTCATCATAAACTTTTGAGTATTCATAAAAAGTATTTAATTTGCAGAAATGTTTGGAGTTAATAAAACCTATTTTTCGGCAAAATAAATCCAAGTTACGCGGACCATTAAATTGAAACCTATATTGATCTTGAAGGTGTCTAAATCCACCATCTAGTTTTAGCCTTTTTGCCTTGTAAATGTGTCCTTGTAAACCCGAATCTGATAAAAATTTAAAAATTCCAAGAATTAGGGGTTTGGATATTCCATTTGCTTCAATTCTGGGATAAAATTTGTTGGGATTTTTTGTCAATACTAAACTTCCATCTGTTGCAATGAATCCCCTTGTAACGTTTATCATCAGGTTATATTTATTAAAAAAATCGGGAATTGATATCATAGGACCCTTATGGCCCACAATAAACCCAAGGTCTTTTAACTTATTAAACAAAATTATATCTTCAAATCTAAGATCTAAGCTCCCAAGATTGGGCCTTTCGTGATATTTAACATCTCTGTTATTTAAGTCTTTAACTAGTGGTATAATTAAAGAATCAAAGAATTCTTTATCACCATAAATGCTTCCTGTTATACAAATCGTATGCTTAGTATGTCTTTTGTAAACTCCGTTAGATAGGCACCCATCACCTAGCATTATTCCATAAAATAATGCTAACTTTTCTTCATAATTTAAAAATTCAATTCCTTTAAAAGCCATGTATAAATTAAGTAATTTAATAATTAAAATATATGTGAGAAATAATATTAATATTGCATTTGCTAAATAAATTTAAGCAGCGTCATTAAAATAAACCTCTTATCTAGAAAACTTTAAATAATCACAGACTTGATAAATTATAATGAATGCAAGAATAAAATATGGTATTTTATTCGGAATTCTCGGTCTTATTTTAGGTATTATGGCAGCCCTATTCTTAGGTGTTATGTTATATGGTATTTTTTGGCTTTTTATTTTTGGTGATGATAAATGGCCATCTTATGCATACTCATTAATTTATGTTATAATAACTATTGTTTTTTTAGTGATTGCATGTGTGTTTGTATATCTAGGAGTTAAACGTGGTTCAAAAAAAGACTCTAATAAGAAATATAGAAAAAATTAAAAGTATTTTTAAGTTTCTAAAATAAATTTAAACTAAAAATAGTAACTTTAATTATAGGTTAATCTTAAGAAATCTTTTATTTTCATATTATTTACGTACTTCTTGTCTTTCAATTCTAAATAATATTTACTTTTTACTACTTTATTCTCTTCTATTCTGCAATTTCCCCATCCGGGGTTCTTCCAATCAATTCCCCAATTATAATTGATATAGCAAAACGCCTTAACATTATTATGGTTTTTAATCCATTTAAAATATGGATCAAACCACTCATTCCAGCAATCTTCTCCTTTTAATATACCTACCCTTGCTGCAGACGATTCACAAATAATTAAAGGTTTTTTATGTTTTTTCGATTCTTTATAGAAATCTTCAGTTACTTTGTCTTTGTTATCTTTAAAATGTCTAACTCCAAATAAATCATTACCGAACCAGTCAATATAGTTGTCGCCAGGATAGAATTTCAAAATGTCCTTAATGTTTTTGTTAAAAGCAGTACAGGCACACCAAATAAAAGCTACATTTTTGATATTATTTTTTCAAAAAGAATTAACAATATATCTAAAAGCCCTAATGTAGTCTTTAGCATTATAATTGTGAGAAGGATTATTAAATTCGTAGCCGATTCTTAAAAAAGTCGGATTCCTTAAATTTTTTATTTTTTTGCAAAGAGATGTCAATTCTTTGTCGTATTTTCTTTCAAAAATTTCCCTACATTGAGAACCTTTTTCTCTAGTCTTTAGATTTAACCCAATTTGAGGAATTAACTCTTTTGATATATTTTGCATTTCTTTTAGTTTTTTAGAAAAATTAAGACTAATTTCATTAATCCTAATATACATCATATAAAGAATTGGTTTAGATTTATATAGGGCACTAGAGTAGTTTTTAAAAGTAGTTGGACTTTGTCCTGCACCATGGATTACTTTATTTCCTATAGGCTCAAATTTTTGATTATAATCCATAAAATAAATAGTTTTTACTTACTTAAAAAATTTTGGAAAATAGAAATGCTATATCAATCCAGCTTTAATTTCTTTTAAGATATTTTTATAATAATACTTACCCCATTTCCTAATCTGGGTTTTATTTAAATGATCTAAATAATCTGCTATTTTTTGACCTGTTATAAATTCTGGAAGAACTACAAAATCTGCGCCATTCTCATACAAAACTTTAAGTTCAATTAAATCTTTTGTAGTTACAAAAATTAATCCATTTTTGTTAACTTTTCTAAATTCCCTAATGATTTCTAAATTATTTTCTAGATTATGGATTGTAGAAATTACATAATGTGGTTTTACTTTAAATAATTCCTCTATAAAATCTTGATCAGAAACATCACCAAATATGCAATCAATACCCTGTTTTTTCAAATTGGAAATCACATCAGGATTAAAGTCAACTGTCAGAAATTTCTTATTTGATTTATTCAATGATTTAATAACATTATAACCTGTTCTGTGCCCACCTAATAAAATAATATCATATTTTTTATTCTCTAAAGAAACAATTTCTTCTTTTAATTTTTTTCTCTCAAAAATAGTTAGATATCTTGAGAATAATACATATAATTTGTCATTATATAATATCAAATATGTTGAAATTGTAATGGTAATTAAACCTACTAATGTTATTAGTGTTGTTATTCTCTCGTTTAAATGATTAACCTTAAGACCAAGATTTACTAAAATGAGTGAGAACTCGCTAATTTGAACAATAGCTAAACTAATTAAGAAATTTGTTCTTTTTTTATAACCTATAAAGGCACCAATAACTAATAGTATTAACAATTTCCCAATTATGACAAATATTGATAAGATTAAAGCTGGAATTATAACTGACTTTATTGAATTTACAGCCATACCTAGACCAAGATTTACGAAAAATATTACTATGAAAAAATCTCTTAATGGTTTTATTTTATTTAGTATAGTATAATTATAAGGGATTACAGTTAAGCTAACGCCTGCTAAGAATGCACCTATTTCGACACTTAAGCCTGCAATATAAGCTAGGGAAGCCAAAAGAAAACACCAGGCAATACTTGCAATGAATAGTAATTCTGGAGAAGAATACATCAAGTTAAATATTCTTTTTAGGAAATATTTACTTGAGATTACAACAAAAATTATTAATGAAAGACCTTTGATGATGATGATTGTAGCTGATAATAAATTAAATGAACCATTTCCTAAACTTGTGACTAAAATTAAAGCTAATATTGCTACAAAATCCTGAACTAATAATACACCTACTAAAATTTTCCCATATAATGTGTCTATGCTATTTTTATCAGACAATAGTTTTACTATGATAACAGTGCTGCTAAAAGTTATTGCTAAGCCAATATACAGTGATTCAACATTACTAAATCCAAGGGCTTTAGATATAAAATAACCAAAAAAGAATGTTATTATAATTTGGAGTAAACCTATTATTAAAGATGATTTACCAGTTTTCTTCAATGTAGAGAAATTGAGACTTAAACCTATTAAGAAAAGAAGGAAAGCTATCCCTATTTCAGCAAATAAATGTATAGTTTCAGAAGGTGTTGCTATTTTCAAAAATAATGGTCCGAGAATTATTCCAGTGAATATATATGCTAATATTGGGGGTTGTTTTAATACCTTGGCAATAATAGAAAGAATTGTTGCAATTAATAGTATTATACTTATATTTAAGAGAAGACTAGAACTAAATACTGATGTCATCTCTTCTATAACCATTTTGAAAAAAGTGTTTTAGTTGTTTATAAATTTAATTCTTTTTATAGCAATAGTATTAAGAAGAATAAAAATTTATTTCTTTGCTAAAGTTATTTCTATTGTGCTAACCCTGATTAATTTTTGTTCCTTGTTTTCGAATTCTTCGCTGTCAATTTTTATATCTTTTATTGTGACCGTATTTTCAAGGAATCTCTTAGTAGACACTTCTGCTATGTCCACCGCCCTGGAGATGAATTTTCCTCTTGCTTTAATAACTACTTCTGCTGCACCTTGTGTTGTGAATTGCATTACAACACCTGTAACATAGTTCATAAATGGTTTTCCTCCAACAAAAACAATGTGATCATCTGCATTTTCTGCCATATTAGTTACCTCCATCTGTCTTTACTTTTTTTCCTTCAGCTCTTTTTGTTTTTTTAATCGTGTTAAGTACCCTGCAATTGAATTTTTTAGTTTCTTCGAAGGTATGTCCGCATAAAAAGTTGCTATCTTTTTATTAGAATCAAAATCTGATTTGACTTCGTCAGGATGCTGCTTAAATATTTCTATTGCTGTTCTCTTCACAAGTATTGTTTTAATTCTTCCCATATTGTCACTTTATCAGAATAACTTTATAAATGTTATGTTTTCTTTCTAGTCCTCTTATTTAATCCAGCTTGGAAGCTCATCCTTGATGCATAATTTAGTGGATTTTTGAATTTGTCACAGTAACTACACTTTATATTTAAGCTAGAATAGTACGCTTCATTATCGCAATTGGGCGGCATAATATCTTGGGTTTGCCTTTTATGCCAACTTAATTGAGTTTTTATATAATTATCGGGTAAGGGTTCACTATTTTTCTTATTCCAAGAATAAATTAGGGGTTCTATGTCTGTAAAAGAATAATTAGATTTCTTTAGAAAAGTAATCAATATAAAAAGAGCTCTTTTCTTTCCATCTGCTTTCATCCCACTCAGAATTTTTTTAATGCAGTCTGGAAAGTAAATATCACTGATTTTTACAGAATCTGTATATTTTTGAGTACCGCCTACTCTTGGGATTTCTGGAGCTTTCTGTTTGGTTTGCCAGTCCAAAGCTTGAATAAATAATTGTTTTGCTTCATTTTCAACAAAATCGTCTGTATTTAGGAAATTTACTGTAGCTTCTACGTTTTCTAGCTTAGCACTGGATAAATCAAAATTCTTTAATGAGTTTTTAGTAATGGGAATACTAGCTAATCCTGATTTTTCATTAATTGAATATGGGGCTCTAAACATATGCCTACTTGAAATTAAAATAGAATCAATATCAAGTAACGAATAGGGATTAAGCTTACCTTCAATTACTAGGGATTTATAATCAATCTTATATTTATTTTCGAGCTCCTTAAGTGTATATTTCTGCTGTATTTCCTTAGCCAGTGGTTCTTTTATCATACCTTTGATGAAATTTGCAATTATTCTTGAAAATTCTGGAAACATTAGATTAACATCGAGATTATTAGCCTTTTTTGGTATTGCTTTATAAGGGAGAGCTATATGAAAACCCTTATTGCCTGAGAATTTTATACTGGGGTTTTGAATATCATAATAGTTTAATGCTTCTAAGATTAATTCTGCTGTTATTCTTGACATTTCTATATCAAGACCGTCTATATCAAGAACTAGATCCCAACCTATTCTCAAATTGTCTAATTCTTTCCTAGACATTCCAGTTTTTAAGATTAAAGGATTGGACCAAAGCTCTTCAGAGACATGAAATGAAGTCACTCCTTGTCTAGCTAACTCCACTATATCTTCATCGAATTGTAATATATCTGGTCTTTTCCCAAAACCTTTATCTCCAAATTTAAAACTTACTTCCCTATTTGAAGATATATTTAAAATAGACCTCTTAATATCATTTCTTGAATAATAATTAATTATTGGGTGCATCTTTTACTCTAGAAGACTTTGGATATTTTCTATATGATTATATATCTTTATTAATTCTTGCTTTAAGGCATCTTCTGCTTCTTTAAGTTCATCTATTTTTTGTTTTATTAATTGCTCTGTTTCATAAGGACTTTTTTGGACCAAAACATTTGCACCTACATTCACCAAGAGTTTTTCTGTATCTTCTAGTTCTGCCTTAATAAAAATTCCTGGAAGAACTTGAGTAAAAATTTTAGGTTTATTCTTTATTTCCTTAAATTCATTTAAATGTTGTATTTGATTAGATAACTCAGTAATCTGGTTAGAAACTAGTGTCAATTGATCTTGAATTTGCTGAAATTGATTGGTAAGTATTTGTAATTCTAAATAATTTTTTTGTAATTCTTCTTTTTCGTTTGGCATTATTTTTTGGATTTTTTCTTTGGTAAAGGTTTAGAAGGCTTAATAGGTTTTTCCTCTACTGATTTATTTTCCTTGGTTTTGCGGTTTTTTATAAAATTTTGTTGTTTTTTAGGATGAATTTTAGCAGCTTCTAATGCCTTTCTAACTTCAACTGTGCTTGCTTTTTTATCAATTTTTAGAATTTGATCTAATGGTTCTAGATGTTTAATATTACATCTCTTACGTCGGACATAACCATCTATAACAACAAAATTATTATCCAAAGTATCTATGATCACTGCTATATTTCCAGCATCCCTTCCTGCGGTTTTAAGACATAGTCTACCTATTGACATTAACATTTTTCAAAGTAATCTCCTTTATTTTTTCTCTTGAACATGAGGAACACAAATTACCCCCAAAGGGCCTGCTTATAACTTTTTTAGATTTTGGCAGGTTCCTAAATTTTGAAGGTAATTTTCTGGGAATACCATGAAGTTCTTTCTTGCAGATTGCGCACTTAGGAGTTTGTGGATTTCTTCTATCAAATTGAATAACTACCCTTCCACCAGGAGTTTTAACTCGTTTTCTTCTGAATGTCCTTGATTTTGATTTTGATGGTAACATTTTAGTAATAAACCTTCAATATTTTTTTAAATAGCTGGTTAAAAACAAGGCTGGATAATATATAAATCCCTATCCATCCAAAACCACTATTTAGACCTACCTTAGGTATATTAAATGGTAAGGTTAATATAACTTGCGAATCAGGAATTGATTTCCTTAGCCATGTGAAGATAAAGAATAGAGGTATAAAATTTATTAACATTGGTTTAAACGTATGCTTCATCTGCTCAAGAGACATCTCAAACATTCTCTTCTGCATTTCCATGATCTTACCAGGATCATTTTTATTTATTTTTGATTCTTCTTTTATCTTCTTTTTTAATTCTTCAGTTTCTAATCTTAATTTTTTTAATGATTCCTGATTTGTAAAATACTTATAGGATAGGTTTACGATAAAAGAAGCTATTGCTGAAATTATTACTACAAATAATAAAGGATTATCTGTTATAAAAGACATTTTATTCACCCATCATTTTTCTTAAAGCAGGATGCATATCTACCATATGCTGCTGTGCTATATCTTCATATAATCTATATATAATCATTACGGATAATAATATACTTGTACCATTTGTTAATGCACCTATAACATCAGCTGTTGCAGCCAAAAAACCAATTGCAATAGCACCCATAATAGTTAGAGGTTTAATATACCTGTTAAGTAATCTTTCTAAAACTCTCTCATCCCTTCTAAACCCAGGGATTTGAAGACCTGAAGCCATCATCTGCTTAGCTTGACTCTTTGCATCCATACCTGCAGTATTCACCCAAAATATTGAGAAAACAACTGAACCTGCTATAAGGAATAAAGAATAAACAAATGCATGGGCCAAATCAATGGAAACAAATGATCCTCTGATAAAACTTCCAACTAAATCAGGAGGGAATAACCATGCTATTATACCAGTAGAGGGAGTATTTCCTGAAAATGTTCCAAGGAGGGGTTTACCTGCATTTTCTAATAATCTTGCCCATAATTGAATATTTGCTAATAATGCTGCAATTAGAATAACTGGAATATTGCTTGTATAAATAAACTTTAAAGGCCATCTAATACCATGACCCCTAATGCTTCTGATGCCTCCAAAACTCAAAGGAATTTCCACTTTCATAGCTTGGGAATAAACTGCAAATATAAAAATGATCACTGTCGCAGCAATTCCAGCAAAAGCTAGCAAGGCACCTCTTGGATCTTGGTTTATTAGAGAAGTAACCATTACTAATAATGCACCTACTGGTGGTTGACCAGATCCAAAAGCCCAAACACCACTTTGAGATAGCGGAGAAAATATTCTAATCATAAGTTGTGAGGCAACACCGGCGACGATAAAAAGGCTAATTCCTGATCCAAAACCCCATTTATTTATAACTCCATCCATATAAATTACAAGAAGACCGCCAAGTATTAATTGAAATATCAAAATTAATGGAGACAATCCTTCTTGTGGGCTTAAACCACCCATAATTACATATATAGTTGCTTCAAATAATACAAAAACAATAGATAATAAATTCTGAAGACCTTGGAATTTTGCCTTACCTTCATGAGAAGCCATATCATATTTCAAAATTCCTGATCCAACAAGAAGCTGGAGTACAATTGATGCTGTTACTATTGGACCAATACCTAAAGACATAATTGATCCAAAAGATGCACCTAAAATTGTAGATAATTGCTGGAATCTAATTAACGCATTTTCACCCAAGCCATATAATGGAATAGCAGACAATATATAGAATGCCAATAAGATGATAAAAGTCCATTTTAATTTCTCTTTAAAAGGTAACTTTTTTTGTTGAGGCCCTTTAACTTCTGGAAGAATTTTTATAATAGAATCTAAGAAACTAGGCATTGCTTGGCTCACCCGAAGTTTTTTTGTTTTTTACAATTACTTCTCCACCTAGTGCAGAAACCTTAGCAATTGCATTTTTTGATGCTGCATCACAGATAATCTTAAGTTTCTTTGTAACAATTCCAGAACCAAGTAGTTTATGATATCCTAGCTTTGTTATATCTACTATGTAAATATTATTTTCTTTATTTTTGGTTAATTGCTCTGCATGAGTATCTATATAGAACAGATTTATTGCTTTTTGTTTAAGATGTATAGAAGTAAATCCTTTCTTACCATAATAAGAATGACCATACTTCTTCAAGATACTTGGCTTTTTTTGGTCTGCCCTTTTCCCAGTACCTGCCATACCTACACCACCTCGGTTACCTGATCCTCGGTGTTTCTTTTTAGCACCCCAACCGTGAGTGGTTTGAGCCCTCATTTTCTTTGACTTTTTCCGTTTATTTTTTAATGCTAACATTTTAAATCATGTTCATAATTAAATCATTAATTTTATCTTTCCTATATCCTAGAGCACCACCTTTTGAAAAAGGTTGTTTAATGCCTTTGTTTTCAAATCCTTTAATTGGGGGTTTCAATCTGAAGAAAAGTCTTAATCCAGGAATGTCTTTCAATTCTTTTTCAAGATCTATAAAATTTTTAGAAAATTCATCTAATGACATTCCTAATTTCATTGAAATATATTCCTCACTAATTTGTTTATTTCCAGGAAGCTTTCCTCTGCTTTTTAGCAATGCATCAAAGGTGGCTTCATTTATTTCACCCCAAGTCACATAGTCTTTTATTAAATTAATCATACCTAAAACTTGAGGGGTATTTTTTAGAATAACACAAGTATTTCTCTTATATAATCTCAAAATTTTAAATGTGTCTTTAACTTGTTTAACTGCTCCAATTTCTCCCCTAATACGAATTATTGCAATCCTATTCATTTTATATATTTCCCTCAACCAAACCCGAAATTTTATTATAATTGGATTTTACTTTTGTTTTGGTCAAATTCTTTAGTGCATCAAAATAAGCATACATTAAATTGATTTTAGTTCTAGTTTGACCATACGTTTTTGAGTGAATATCTTTTATACCTGCCAGATTCAACAATTTTCTGGTTTCTTTTTCCGAAGCTAAACCTGTGCCTTTGGGGGCAGGAATTAATTCAACTTTTACACTACCACATCTTCCATATACCTTAAAGGGTATTGAGTGAGGACTTCTACATGAGCATGCCCAACTACCACACCCTCGCCTTATTGTAATTAAACTTGTTTTTGCTGCTCGTAAAGCTTTCTCTCTTGCAGGTACTGTTTCTTTTGCTTTCCCTATGCCAATACCCACATGTCCATTTCTATCACCAACAATAACTAATGTTGAGAATTTTGGTTTATTCCCTTCCTTGGTTTTACGTTGTGTTTGTCTCCAAATACTTCGTTTACCACCACCAAATTTTCCCTTAGACTGACCTATAAATGCAAAATCTGATTCTAAATTTGGTATAAGCATTTCAACTATTTGAGGTTCAAGAATTCTTAAACCTGAGCTGAGAATCTCATCGACATTAGTAATTTCCTTATTCAAGACTCTTAATCCTAATTTTGTTTTTGGCTTCCATGAGTCTGTAGCCTCCTTTTTTGCAACACCAATGGGTGCTTCTTCCAAAGGAATATCTACTGGTGGCTCGGGTACTACTACTTCTTCTATTTTAGTGTCTTCTTCTTTTGTCATTATTTCTCCTTGTCAATAATACTTTTTATTTGGTCAACAACAACGCCAATCTTGTTCATGTCAAGATTTTTTTGCTGATAAGTTGAAAATTGAATTTTATTAATTGCATTAATTTTAGTAAAATAATCTCTGATATGATCTCCATGAATCTTTGATTTATCTGGAAAAATTTTTTCATTAGACTGATTTGTTTCTACACCTGCATCAATTAATCCTTTTATTGCGGCATATGGTCTTGATTTTTTATTAGGAGAAAAAATACCAAGATCAATTACTACCTTATTGATTTTTTTATTAATAATTTTCTTACCGAATAAATAACCTGAAAGATATGCAGAAGGTATATTTCCTCTGTGATAAGGCCAGCCGAATTTTTTAAGTTGAGAAGAATGAGTGGTTATAATGACTTGATCATGATCATTATTAAATAGAATTAATTGAAGTATAATATTATTAGTGTGATTTCTAATAACAACTCTTGGAATTCTGGAACTTAGATACTTTACTCTCTTTCGATAATTAGTTTTCCTTTCCATTTTCCTTCTATACATTACAGTATATTTTTTACCTGATGACATTTTTTTTATTTTGAATAAGGTTATTTTCTTTCAAATAAATATTGATATGTCTTTTACTTCTAAAAAAACCTCCAGATACCCTTTTATATAGATTTCTATATGTTTCTTTAGCAATAAGATCTTTATCTCTTAATATCAATAACAATCCCCTCTGTGCCCTAACTTTAGATATCCAATTTCTTTTGGATGGATCCCTTGCGGTTTTTTTTCCTTTTCTAGAACCTATGCCTCTTCGTCTTCCTAACTTTTGTTGATGTGCTACATATTTGGCATGTCCTCTGGATATCCCTTTTTTCTTTCTAGCAATTATTACTCCATTTTTAATTAAAGATTTAATATCTGCTTTGGTGATAGATTCTTTAATCAGGTCAATCTTATCTTTATTAAATATTACTCTATCAAAACCACATTTCAAAATTTGTGCAGCTAACCTTCTTTGAACTTTTAAATTCATTGTTTTTCTCCAGGTGTTATTTTGGTTCTTGTCACGTTCATCCTTGGAGATTTATCTTGAACATCATGTATTTGTTTTGGTTGAATTTGTTTTTCATGAAGCAATATATCTTGTTTCTCCTTATCTAGGTCTTCCTTTGTCTGTTTTGTTTCTGGTTTTATTTCCTTTGTTTTTGATTTTTTCTCCTGTTTAAGTTTTACAGATTCTGATCTTTTTCTCTTTCTAGCTTCAAAAATTTGTTTCATACGTTCTGATGCAGAATTTACATCTTTGAAGTTTAATATTCTAAAGTCTAATTGAGCTACTTTTTCCAGTAATTTAATTTTATTTTTTATTCCTACAGTAGAACTAATAATTAAGGAATTTTTATTTGGATCTAATTTGTTAACATCATGAATGTTAGAAATTAAAATTGGAATTAAACCATTTTTATCCATATACCTTATTGAAGCTGGCGATCGATAGCCAATAGATGGATTTTTAATATGACCTTTTCTCTTCAATCTTAATTTGTTGTGTAAACCCCTCGGTTTTCTCCATGTATCCCTAAGCTTTAATTTTCTATAGTTTCTTCTAACAAAATGAGGTTTTACTTTCTTCTTATTTTTTCTTAATTCAAGTAAGCTTTGCTTATCCATTTTGAATACTTTTCTCAATCATCCAGATACCATCCATAAATTTTCTCCTATCTTTATTTGTAATTCTTGTTGATTGTTCTATACTTGAGCTCATCATTCCGGCCAGTTCTTTGTCAACACTCGATACACTTATAATATCTCCAGTAACACTTACCTGAACATTTTTAGTTAATTTTACTTTTCTTGGTATTTTTTCTCCCAAGAAATTTTTAATGATAAGTGTTTCCTTATCAATTGAAACATTCATTGGAAAATGACCAGAGCATATTTTTAATTTATATAAATAGGGAATGGTTACTCCATCTACCATATTTTTTAAATGTGCTGTAAATGTGTTTAATACTTTCTTTTCTCTTTTCGAGACTGAACCATATGTATTAAGCATAATTTTATTTTCACTTATCACAATCAAAATCTTTGGATGTGCAAACTTCCTCATTGTTGACCCTTTCGGTCCATTAACTGTAATTAAAAATGAATTAAGAGTTACATTAACACCTTGGGGTATTTCAATTTCCGAGGAATATTGCTTATTCTCTGTCATTTTAATAACAATATGCTAACAATTTACCTCCAAAACCTTTCTCCATTGCTTCATTATGAGTCATAATACCTTTTTGAGTTGATACAATCAGGATTCCGAAATTTTTAGCAGGTAAAAATCTTTTTTCGTACTTTTCATAATTATCTTTCTTTACAGAAAACCTAGGTTTTATTGAACCGCAGTTATTGATCTTACCTAATAAGTGAACATTAATAAATTTACCATTAGTGTTTTCTATATCAGCAAACTCACCCAGGTATTCATTTTCCTTAAGTAAAGTAAGGACATGTCTAATCAATTTAGAGGATTGACTAATTACACATTCTGCTTTTCCAACCTTCTCATTGTTTAAGATGTGTGATAAAGCGTTTGATAATGTATCATTAAGTGACATTTTTCCTCCTAGTAATATTTTTTAAATCCAATTTTTTTCGCAATATCTCTGAAGCATTGCCTGCATAATTTTATACCATATTTCTGTATATGGGCTCCAAATCTTTCGCATCTACTACATCTTCTTGAACCTGAACCTATAGTTCGCTTTTTTGGAGCATTATGCTTTTCATATTTGGCTAATTTAACTGGTTTATTTTCAAGTTGTTTAAAGACTTTTTGATAGTTCTTAATGGTCATCTTCTTTTAACCTCACTTGAAATTTATTTTTAAGGAAATTTATTGAATCTTCCTGAGTGATTTGGTGACTTATGGGTATACGGATTTTTTTGTATCTTCTTTTACTGATTCTATATCCCTTTCTTTGGAACGTTATTGCTGCTTCTAATCCAATTATACCAATTTGTGGATTATATTGAGTGTTAGGAATATCAATATATTCTGGAATTCCAAATGATAAATTACCTTTATTGTCAAAATTTCTAAATGCAAGTGAATGGTCTATTGCATCCAATAATCTACTTAACAATAGCTCTGCCTTTTTTCCTCTAATAGTGACTTTACATCCAATTTCCAATCTTGGACGAAGACCCCATGTAGGGATTCTTTTCATAGTTTTTGTTTTAATTGGTTTTTGCTGAGCTATTGTTTGCAAGAGAATCACAGCCTTGTCCAACTTATCTCCTGGTTGTCCAGTACCTATATTCAATGTTATCTTTTCAATTCTTATGTCCCGCATTTTATTTTCCTTATTTTTCATTTTGGAGAGTTATAATTGGTTTATCAACACCAATCACATATGCAAATTTTTTTAATGTTTCGTGAGTTTCTTTGTCTATAGAGAATGTAATCTTTGCAGGTTGCATTCCTATACCTTTGTTGACTGATATTATTTTACCAATACTCCCTAGTTTGGTACCACCCATTAAGTAAATAGTGGCACCTTCCTTAAGAGGTAAATGGTTAATTATTTTGTTATTGTTGAGGTCTAGTACTAGGGTATCTGATACACTATATGTATCTTTATTGACAATAATATTTCTACCATCAGATAAATTTAATTGGATTCTATTCTTCGGTAAAATGGTTTTATTTATAACTTTGACAGGTTTTATGTAAGATTCCTCCTTGGCTATTTCAGTTAACAAAAATTTACCTTTCTTATTTAATACTAATCTATAAAATTTATTTAATTTTTCTATTGATATAGTATCCATTAAACCAATAGCGAAATGTTGATCTTGCCTAATTTTATTATCTATTTTTATTTCCTTATTATTTAATATTTTTTTGATGTCTCGTTTAGTTAACCCATACTTCAAAATATATCTTAGCAATATGTCAATATTAATGCTGGAATCTAAGCTATATGGGCCTGGCTTTGTTCTTGTGATCCATTTTCTATTTTTTCTCGGAATTTGCCAAATCTTTGGTGCCGCAATTCGTGATAAGTGTGCCATTTTATTTCTTTTCTATTCTCTTTAATCTCCTTTTATCTTCTAATATTAACTCACTTATTGAAACATTTGATGGGTGTATAGGATAAAACACCTTTGAGCCATCTTTCTTTGTTATTGTCGCATTATCTATAAGAACTTTATTTAATCTAAGTAGTACCTTAGTGATTTTTCCTGTAGTTTTTTTGAATTGTCCCCTCATTATTTTTACTGTGTCACCTTTCCTAAGAGGAAGACTATTTTTATGATATTTTGTTTTTAAGGTATCTGATAATTGTGCAGACATTAATTTTAATCTAATATGTTTTGGGGCATTGTACAAAAACTTTCTTTGTTTACGTGGTTGTTTACTGGACCTCCAAGACATAGAAAATTTAGATTTCATACTACAATCCTCGCTAGTTTAGCAATTGAAGGCCATCGATAGGAAACTTCTTTAGCTACTGGACCTTTGATCAAAGTACCTTTTGGATTACCCTTTTCATCTTTTAGAACTACTAATGCATTGTCTTCAAATTTAATTCGTGTACCATCTGGCCTTCTGTATTCTTTTCTTTGCCGGACTATTACGCAAGGCACTACTTGTTTCCTCATTTCTTGTGTACCCTTTACAACTGATGCCAGAACTAAATCTCCCACACCTGCGGAGGGATTTCTTCCATGAACTGTCTTTGATCCTTTTACTGATACAATTATAAGCTTCTTGGCCCCCGAATTATCACAAGAGTCAACTTCAGCTCTCCTTCCAATTCCTTTTATAATTCTTGATCTTAATGATTTCATTTTACAGTATCGATATTATTACAAATTTTTTGGTTTTACTTATTGGTCTACATTCAACAACCTTGACGTTATCATTGATTTTTGCATCTATGCAAGGAGGATTATGGACCTTTAATCTGGTTTTCCGCTTTTCGTACCTTTCATACTTCCTTAAATAAGATGGCCTAATCCATTCAATAATAGCTGTTTTATTTAGATCTTTTGAGACGATAATTCCGGAAAATATCCTACCTCTGACACCCATATTACTATGGAAAGGACAGTGATTATCAACACATTGTGATTTTGGTTGAGGTACATCTAATCCAATATTCACTTTTGTATTCATTTTAATAATCTATCTTCATGCCTCCCAATAGTTGATTTTCCGTTAATAATTTTAATTTTATTATTTTCAAATATCTCTAATTTGGTTAAGTGATTTTTTAGTACAATTTTATTTTTAAATTTTGTTTGAATCATAATCGAATATTTAGTTTCATCTAAAACTACTCCGTTTAACCCTATCAATGTAGGATTTTTCGAGTCTACTATGTTTATGTATGTGCCAATCATTTCCATTTTTGGTTATTATTAATCCGTACTTATTGCACCAGGATTGAAGCCCAGATGAACAAGTTCATCTTTGACCTTTTGTACGTGATCTCCTTGCAATTCAATTATGTTATTCTTAACTGTGCCACCACACGCAAGTTTTGACTTCAGTTGCTTTGCAACATTCTTAATGTCAATATCGCTTTTGCTTATCCCTTCAACAATAGTTGCTATTTTACCAAAGCGACGTTTAACTTTTCGTATGCTTATCCTCTGTTCTTCTTTTGCAATTACTTCACATACACAAAGCTCTTTATTTAGTCCACATTTTGGACAAACATCAGGCATTGCTTTTCTTTACCTCCTCTTGTTGGTTATTCATACTTGTTTTAATTTTAGCGATAGTCTTTTTTATAAGTTTGATTCTTCCCGGGTTTTCAGGAAGAGTCCCCATTGCAATTTGAGATCTGTATTTAATGAGTTCTCTATTTAAATCTGCCATTTTAGTGATCAATTGATCTTTATTCATACTCCTAATTTCCTTATTTCTCAGTATTGCCATTCTTCTTCTTTGATTTAGGTTTTATTGATTTAACAGGTTTCTTTTTTTGGTGTTTTTCAGTTTCTGTATTTTCTAAGACAACTTCTTCTTTTATTTCCATCTTATTTTCAATAGGTTCTACAATGAGGGGTACTTTTTCGATTTCCCTTAAAGTAATTTTATCAGGTAATTTAATATCGGGAGTTAGTATTATTACTTTTACTCCGACTGATCCAGACTTCAAGTGTGCAACTGCGTATCCAACATTAACAAAATTCTCTGCTATATCTCCTGATTTTTTTAAGTATCCTGCTGAAAATCTCCAAGATTTAGCCCTGCTACTTGGAATACCTCTACCAGAAATGATTATTTCTGCGCCCAGAGCACCTGAATTTATTATATCCTGTAACCTCTGATATCCTAAAGATTTAAACCTTTTTGGACCGAATCTCTCGAAAGTGTGAACAATAGATTTAGCGATTGTTTTTGCACTAAGATTAGGATTAATTACTTCAGCAACCTCAACTTGCGGATTTTCCATTTTAAATTTTGTTTTTAATATCTCTGTTAAATCTTTTATCTTAGAACCTCGTCTTCCGACAATTAATCCTGGTTTTGAAGTATGGATTATTATTCTCTCCCCTAATGGAGTTCTTTGAATTTCAGTATGAGAGTAACCATCTTTATCTAAGGTATTAGAGATAAATTCCTCTATCTTAAATTCCTTAATTTTCCTTGCAATAAATTGTCTTTCAATCATTTTATGTAGAGGTTATTTGTTTTTCCTCCAATTGTACTTCAATATGTGTCCTTTTCATTTTAATTCCTCGATGTCTTCCTGGATGATGCATTCTGTTTCCCTTATTAGCAATCATCTTAGATATTATCAAGTTACTAGCATCAAGACCTTTATTTTCTGCATTGGCCTCAGCAGAATTCAGAAGCTTAAGGATCTCCTTTGATGCCTTGTTCGGATATCTACCCGCGGCAATTCCAGGCTTGTGACCAGTGTCCATATTAAATCTTAGATATGGTATTGCAGTCTTCTTTACTATTACATTACTAAGTATTTTTTTTGCTTTCTGAAGGTCCTTATATCTGAGGAAATTACATATTTCTATAGATTGTTTTGTAGATATGGGTAAATTATCAGCTTTAGCTAAAGCTGTATGATCTGCATTTGTACTTGCAGATGATTCCTTAATTTTTTTTATTTTTGTTGATGTTACCATGTTTATTTAACTGATACTGATGCACTTGATTTAGTTGCTCCAATTCCTGGCGCAGAGTGTTTAACTTTTACTCTGGTTTGTGTGAATTCTCCAAGATAATGGCCAAGCATTTCTTCTATAATAGTCACTGGACTAAACTCCTTACCTTGATGAACTAAAATTGTTAGACCAAGCATTTCAGGTAAGATTACCATGTCACGGCAATGTGTTTTTATTTGCTTCTTAGACATTCCTGAATTATGTTTTCTTATTTTTTCCAGTAAACTTTTCTGAGCAGGCGTAAAGCCCCTCTTTAAGCTTCTTCTTTGTCTTGAATTAATTAATTCCATAAAAGATTCAATTGATAATTTCTTGAGTTCTTCAATATTTTTTCCATAAAATAATATTTCTTTGGCCATTTTACTTCTTCTTACCTGTTCTTCTTGCTGCAATTAAACCAACCTTTCTTCCAGGAGGCGCATTTCTGCTAACAGTTTTTGGTTTACCAATATGCTTACCCCTCCCTGAACCAAATGGATGATCTACTGCATTCATTGATACACCTGATGTAATTGGATATAATCTATTTCTTGCTTTCATGGCATAGAACTTTTTGCCTGCTTTACCAAATGGTTTTTCTAATCTACCTGCACCACTTACTACCCCAATAGTTGCTCTACACGAAGCATTAAATTCTTTTGTTTTCTTGCTTGGAAATTGCACAATTACTTTGTACTCGGTTTTTGATACAATTTGTGCGGATGATCCTCCTGTCCTAATAAATTTCCCGCCATCGCCAGGATTACCTTCAATATTGAATATACTAGTTCCAATTGGGATACTTTTTAATGGTAAAATATTTCCAATAGATATGGGGGAGCTATTTCCAGAATATATTACCTGTTTAGTCACAGTACCATGTGGCGCTGCAAGCAAAATTTCTTCCCCAGTTTCAAATTTCACTTTTGCAAGTGGAGCTGAATGTCCAGAGCAATGTAATAAATCTATAATAATTCCCGAAACTGAACTATTTTGCTCTTTATCATCGTAATTTCTATAGGATAGCTTTCCAACAAAATTATGACTTGGAGCCCTATAAGTAGATGTTCCTCGTCCTCTATGCCTGGCAATTATTCTCTTACCCATTTTATATCAAACCTAGTTGTGTCGCGATGTCTATCGCTGGTGTATCTGGAGATAATTTAACATATGCTTTTTTTAAGCCCTCTCCGGTTATTAAAGTGTTAACGTGAAGTACTTTAACATTAAATGCTTTTTCTACAGCATCCTTTATTTGTGTTTTGTTTGATTTTCTTTCAACTATAAGTATCAACTTATTCTCCATTTCCATTACTCTGACTGATTTTTCAGTTGCCAGAGGATATTTAATGATTCTGTATGGATCCATTTTATTCTTTTATTTTAATTTTCCTCGACTGATTTAAAAATAATTTTTCTCTTGAAAGTTTTTCTATTGATTTATTTGACCATATAATTAAACGACCTGGATTTGCACCTGGAGCTAACAATTCTGCATTGAGATTATTGACGACGCAGACATCAAATCCAGGTATATTTTCTGCTGCTTTTATTACAGAGCATTTAGAAGATACTACTATGAGAGGTCCTTTCTTAATTCTATATTTCCTTCCTCTCAATCTTGCAGCGCCTGCTTTTATTTTTCTCTTTAATGTATTTGCTAGTTCTTTTTCAAGACCTAATTTGTTTAATATCTGAGTTAATTCTTTAGTTTTACTTATTTTTTCAAATTCTTCTATTAAAATAATTGGTGCTTTTGAAGTATAATTTTTTTCTTCTAATAAATCTTTGTTTATTGATGCAGCTATAGCAGATCTGATTGCTTTTCTTCTCTCACCAATGTTAAGTTTTTGAGTATAATCTTTACCTGCTTTTGGCGGATGTGCTCTTCTTCCCCCAACTGTGTTTGGAGCAAATGCACCTACCCAACCAAATTGTGATCCTCTATGCCATATCACTTTTCTTGGGCTTCTTGAAATACCAAGACCATAACTCCTTTTATAATCTCGTCTTCTTTTCGAGATTCTAACACTTGGTCTCTTGCCAGCTTCTGGAAACGCACCATATGGTTGTCTAGAATTATTCTGGACTGCAAGAGAAGCTTTCTTAATTAAATCTAATCTTATTGGTTCATCAAAATGAATTGGTAAATCTACTGAACCTACTTTCTGTCCGTTTAAATCTAAGATATCAGCTTTCATTTTTAACACTTATATAACTTATATTAATTGGATGGGCTTTTTTAAATGGTCTAATTGCTTCAGAGAACCTTATTAATCTTTTATATGGCCCTGGTACAGATCCTCTAAGTAATAAATACTCATTTTTGATATTGCCATAATGCTTGAACATTGATTTTGGTGTTATTTTTGAACTGTCTTTTTGAATGTCCAAAATAATATTATTAAAAATAGTTCTTGTGTGAAATCCCATTTGTCCTTTCTGAGGAACTCTAAAAGATACTTTTGAAGGGGTCCATGGACCTAAGTTTGCTGGGGCTCTTCTTTTCTTTTCTGATTTGTGAGATTTAAGATTTATTCCAAATCTTTTAACAGGACCTTGAAGGCCTTTTCCTTTGGTTATTGCATGAATATCAACAAATTGGCCTTGTTTGAAATAGTCGCTAACTTTTAACTCTTTATCTAGCAAGGATTTTGCAAAATTTAATTTTTCCTGAACTTCGGATCCCCCAATATCAACTTCGAAGACCTCTGGCTTTTTCTTTTCTAAAGTTGTTAATTTGGGTTGAGTATAAATTAGAATTTTTATATCTTTGATATTACCTAGATTAATATCATCTATATTTTTATTATATTTTTTAGGTATTTTTAATTTCCTAGATAATTCTTTGTCTAATTTCGAATTTAAGAAATCTGTGTGTACTTTTAATTGATTATCTTCATGCTTATAAAACCTAATTGCATAAACTTTAATAGGAGGACATTCAATAATAGTAGCAGGAGTATAGATATTTTCTTCTTTAGTTGCTGAATGAGGATTTGAATCTTTTAAAAGTAAATGGGTCATGCCTACTTTGTAACCACAAAATCCCATTAATTTAAGTTCATTAGTCTTTTTCCAAGCTCTAATTCGTGGATATATTCTACTAGCTCTCTTCCTCGGCCAGTATTGCAAACTTCCTGCTCTTGGTTTATGTGCTCTTGGCATTTTTTAATATTATTTTTTAATAGTCTAATAACTTGCAGAATAAGCGGCTTCTTATGTACAGTAGGGAATTTTAAAGAATTTGCTAGTATTTATAAAGGTTGTGGTAGAGATTTGAATAAATTGGGAATTGAGGCGATGACAATTTAAATTTTATCCGCCAGAATCATCAGAAGAACTTCGCTCATATTGAGAACCTTCTGAAACTAATTGAATCTCTATATTTACATCAAAAGGTTTAGAAAGATCTTTCATAAGGATTATTAATTCTTCAATATTTTCTCTGCCATTGGCTTCTAAAACCCATTTACTGTTAGAAACTGTATTTCTTGCTTGATTACTTATCCATAATGTTCCTAGATCAAAGGCATATTGCTTTTGTTTCCATTTAATTCCAAGAAAATTTTTTTGAATTGGATCCCTAGGTTTTAAGATAGTAATAGCATCAGGATCTGGTTCTTCTACTCTCCATCCACATGAATTCCCGATTATATAATTTTTACTCTTAAGATATTCTGCAATTTTATAGGCTGGAGTTTCATAATAAGATACCTTATTTTCTTTAATTTTTTGAGTTATTTGAGAATTATCTGAATATTGTCCTGAAGATTCAATCTTTCCTAAATAATCATCTATTGGCATTTTTTATGTTTTAATTTTTACACGTCGTACCCCGAGTCCAGGAGACCGGTACGTAGCACCCCTATTGCAGTCCAGACCAGCCCTACCTGAATTAGCGAAGAACACAGCGACAGAATTATTTATTGGAGCAAAATACCATAAATTTCCACTTTTGATATTACTTGGGGGCAATCCATGCCTTGTTAAAGTATCAATCCATTGTTCTAAATCTATTCCAGGATTTTTATTGTCCGACAAGTAATCTTCTAATAGTATGAAATGTGCAGGTTGTAATTTGTTATTGAAAGTTCTATGATCATAATTTATTATTAATGATTTATCAGTTGGATTAACTTTAAAATCTGCATCTAACCATTCTCCTTGCCAAGGATCTTTTATTTCTAAAATATCATAAGCCATTTTGAGTAATATTGATTCGTCAATTCTTTGCCCATTTCCATCAAAACCTCTGCCAATTTTTAATAAGGATAAAAAATCTACATATTGTCTTATATTTAGCATAAATGAATTTTCACGATGCAATGCATGATGAGCATTAAACCAGTTTAATCCAAAATGTGATTTTTCACAGGAGATTAATAAATCCCGATAAGAATATGATCCATGTGATTTACCTTCAAGAAAGATATATCCTTTGTCATTTGCACTTTTGGAGGTGAATCTAATTTTATCAGAAGTTCGTACACCTTCTAGTTTATCGAAATATTGGTCAATTGGCATAATTCTACTATGGAAAAAGCCCTTTATAAATATTTCTAATTTTACTTTCTTTGTAGTAGTAAAAATTTATTAGAATTTAAAATTGCCCTTAAACTGATAGAATTTGATTTGATTTTTTGTTAAAGAATTTTAAATATCCTGTGATTTTGTCTCCTGTTGTCTCTCTTTTAATTTTTTTTCTCTTTCTGGAGAATCATGCCACTTCCTGTATCTATCCCAAATTTCAGACCAAATATTATCAAAATATCTAGGAGAAACAATCGCTGCATCATTCCTCAATTTCTTAAGACTAACAACATGGGGATATTTATTGTCAAACGAAAATAAATAACTATATGTTTTTTCTAAATCTAATTTACTTAAGAAATCAGTATAGCTCAATTCATCTTCTTTAAATCCACAATCCTCTATTCCAGTTATCTTTTCATAGATTTTATTATCGAGGGAACCTGATTCAATGAATTTCGATTGAATATTAGAAGGATTTTTACTCTTTTTTAAGTCAATTTTATAATCAGATAAAGATTCAAGAAGTGTATTATAATCAGATGTGGGAATTAATCTTAAATTTGGGTAATCGTGGTTATCCTTAGCTCCTTTGGAGTATAAATATGATTGAAACTTTTGAATTTCTGGTTCTGGAACATAAACTGTAAAAATGTCAATATTCTCTGTTGGTTTATTTAGGATTAAATCAAGACCAAATCTACCTGTAGCAAACCAATGGTACTTAGAACTCTTTAATGTGTCTACAATATCTCCTTTCAAATAAAATTCTCTAATATCCATAAATAATCAAAGGTAAATAGTTTTATTAAGCTATGCTCGAGCTAATTTGCAATACCCAGCCATATATTCTTGGCTAGGTCTAACTAGAACTTCTTCATTAGGCTTACCAATTGTATTATAAAGACTAATGACTTTAGCAAGTTTAAGTTTCTGTTTACTACCTAGTTCAGCATAAATATCATTTACCATATACTTTTCAATTTCAGCTAATCCAAGTAAATTATAAATATCTGCAATATCTCTATCTCTTGGTAATCCAGTTTTTGTTTCTACATTTAGTTTTAACTTTATCAAGTCGATAATGCTCATTGCTCTGATATTGTGTCCTAATATATCAATATCTCTTGATCTACTCCATATCTTTTCATCAATTTCCTCTCTACATAATACAATATCTCCTGCAGATTTGGGAACATAAAGATCTATTTTAAAAGGAGGTTTACTGGGATTTCCTTCCAATTCCCTAAGTAATTCAAGTTCATCTTTGATATAAGCAACATCCTTATCTGGAAAATGGGATGTATTTACTTCAACTTCTTCAAAAGCACCTTCTAGAACAGATTCAATGCTATAATCTCTTGAAACAAGATCAAGGTCGTGTGAACCCCTCCATCTACTAAGTATTTTATCTCCTCTTGCACTATATAGATGAGCCAAAACCGCATAGCCTCCAATAAGCATATATTTCTCTTGTAATCCTGTAGAATTTAACTTTTCACAAACAGCAATTAAATAATTAAACGCTCTTGAGAAGTCCTCTGATTTATTATTTAAATCTCTTAAAATAGACTCCATTCTATTAGAGTCTACCTTATCTACAAATGCAAAGGCAATATCTTCTAATCCCATAAATCAAATGAAAATTTTACTCTTTATAAACCTTTCTATTTTTGCTACTTATAGATAGTAAAAAAGGTAAATCTTATAAGATAGGGCATATATGTAATTAAGTGATTTAAATGTATGAAACAATTGATTTAATTGTACTTCCTAGACAGACCTTGAACCAAGAAGACTTTCTAGCCAAACCGCAATGTTCTATAGCTTTGGATGGTGTTGTCCGAGGGGGGCCTTTTAGAGATGAAGAAACTAGACATGTTAACTTTGATCATCATGATGGAGTTGATAGAGAAATCACTATGAGCACATGTAAACAAGTATTTATGGCAATAAAGGGTGGCTTATTTAAATCTTATAGGCAAAATGGAAAGCCATTTGCTTATGTTTATGTTAATGATTCTGATCAAGATACATCATTATCTGTATTTGAATTGGAAAATAATAAAATGTTAGAAGGATCTCAAAGTAATCCTTTATTTAATAGATTACTTGAATTAACAGATAAATTAGACATAACTGGAGGAGCCTTTCCGCTTAATCTTAGCGATAAATTGATGAGGCAACATTCATGGATATTCCAGCCTTATTCAGAATTGAGGAAATCAGGAGCACTGGCGACAGCAAATCATCAAGTTATACAAGATAATATTGAATCAATAATGCTTAGGATTAAAGAATATCTTATGAATAGAGGTGGGGAAGCTGAGTTAGATATTAGACACAAGATTTTATATGACTCTCCATATGGATATCGTATAATTCATGAAATTGGTGGTAATGATGCAAGATACTATTTATTTGGTAATGGTATGGATGCCTTTGTAAGCTTAGTTGCGGAAAGACCTGATGGAAAAAAAGTATGGAGCATTGGAAGGAGAAGCGGTTATATCCCATTTCCAGTGCAAGAATTATATGATGAATATAATAAAGCAGAAGGTCTTACTAGGGAAAATGGTTGGAATGGTTCTACATTAGTTGGAGGATCCTCAAGATTTTTCGGGAGTATACTTAATGATAAAGATCTGAGATATTTAACTGACGAATTTCTTGAAAAAAAATATGGAAAAAAAGTTTAAGACTGAATCTATAAAATTAAGATTAAGTTTTTATAATTATTTATTTTATTTATTTGTGTGGTAAAAATGAATAAAAAATCTATTGAAAGTATTGAAAAAGATGCTAAACCTTTGGATTTAATTATATTGGCACTTCCAGCTAGTGTAATGACATGTAGCACTTCAATGGGCGGAACAGATTATGCTGTGGGATTTTTTGAAGGTGTTAAAGATGGCTGTGTTTATCTAACTCAAATTCAAAAATCTGCTTATCTGGAGTCAAAGGCTTGTAAGTTTCCAAAAGAAGATATTGATGCATATCAAATATTAAGAAGATATAAACCTAATCCGAGTGAAGATGGAATTGATGAGGTACTATGTGAAATATTGGGCATACATATCCCTGATTATGATCCAGAAGGTGATTAATCATTAGGAAAATTAAGCTTCAAATTTAATTTCTTTTTCAAATGTTATTCCATCAACTTCAATGAATCTTTTAATTTTTCCTTTTCTTTTTGCATTGACTCTAGCTTTTGCAGGATCATTCGCAAATTCTTTTGGAATAACTAACTCTTCGATTATAAAAGTATGTTTAATTTTAACTTTTGAAAAATCTTTATCATAGTCAAATAAAAATTCTTTCGCAAAACTAATATCTTCTGTCTTAAATGTACAAAAATCTGCTTTTGCTGCTTTGTCAGCCCCAGGTTTTGCGGATTTAGGCAATTTTTGTTTGGTTGTTAAGTTACCATAATCTGTGTTGAATGTAAGCAAAAACAAAGCATTTGGGAACTGTTTTAATGCATTTAATAAATCATCTTGCGAAATATCTGCAGCTATTTGAAATTTTTTTATACCTGCAAATTGGGAAACATCTGCAATAGGAAATTTAACTTTATCCTTAAATTCCTTATTGTTAGTTATAACTACACCGCTAATATGTGCAGTATCTTTAATCTTAAGAGCTAATAAGGAAACAAATTCTTTTGCAAATTCGTAGCTAGTTTTTATTTTAAGATTTTTTTTAGTTTTATCAATTTCTATAAGAGCTTTATCTTCAAAAATCCCTTTACTATATCTTTCAAACTGAAGATGTACACTTCCATCTATTTTATTTTCGAATAATTTTTTTATGAAATTCATTTTTGAATGTCGTTAATCCATTTTAAGAAAACTTGATTTACATCATTAACACTTAAAGAAACTATCATTGGCCTCTCATATGAATGATGTTCCTTGACATATTTCTCTATTTCCTTGAAGTTATTCTTTGCTGATTGGATTACTAATGCAAATTCCCTGTCATGGATAACTTCATCTTTCCACCAATAAAAAGAACTAATTGGGAGGTAATTAACACATGCTGCAATTTTCTTTTTAACAATTCCCTGTGCTATGTTTCTTGCTTCTTCCCGAGTATCGCATGTAACATAGACTAAAAGCATAAAATTCAAATCAAGATTGCATTTATAAAAGTTTTTAAATTTAAAAAATATCCAAGTATTGATATAGTCCCGTAGTCTAGCGGTCAAGAGGCTTGGCCTGATAAGATAGCGGACTCTGGATCCGTTGACCCAGGTTCGAATCCTGGCGGGACTATTTTTAGATTAGAATAAAATCTCCTTTTGAATAAGGTGGCGACGAAAGGCACAATATCTCAAGGGGTTGCTTTAAAGTATTTTTAAGAGAATGATGGATATTTTGAGGGATGTAAATCAATGAACCTTTACCTATATTTTCATCTTTATCATCCAATTTAATTGTCCCTTCCCCTCGGATTACGAAATAAACTTCTTCACTCTTTATATGGTAGTGTTGTTTTGCTTTTTTTAATCCTTTAAGATAGCCTACTGCAATTCCAATATTAGAATTTGTTCTTTCTTTAAGAGAATTTAATTCATAAACTGTTGCACCATCATGAGAGATATGAGATTCAGTTAATAAGTTAAGTTCCTTGACTTGTGGTTCTTCAAATTCTCTTAATATTAATTTAATATCTCTAGGATCAAAAGAAGGTGTTGATATAACTAAGTGCTCTAGATCTTCACTTTCTGATATATTTTTGAGTTTATGTGGAACTCTTACATCTATTGATACATATGCTCCTTTCTTAACGTTATAGGCTTGATTATTAAGATATAAAATTCCTCTTCCGCTTAAGATAAAATATTTTTCATTTGTAAAATAGTGGTTATGGAGAAGTGAAACATTTTTTGGATACATAAGGACATGAGCTAAACTGACTGATTCAAGTTTTATAACCTCACGAAGAATTTGATTACAAATATTTTCTACTGTCGGTATATCATATATGTTCAAGATATAAGGTTGCTTAACCATAATACATCAAAGATTGTATGTATTTACTCATTTATTATTTTTATGCCTTTTAAAGGCTTTTGATACGTGCATAAAATACCAAGCTATAATTACTGCAATTAAGATTATAATTATAGAATCTGCTATAAAACTATATTTATGGATTAACGTCCAATTTTCAGCTAATATAAAACCTAAGAATAAAAGAAAGGTATTCCAAATTGTACCTCCAATTAATGTGTAAATAACAAATTTAGTAAGATTCATTTTTCCCATGCCTGCAGGAATTGAAATTATATGTCTTACAACTGGAATGAATCTCCCAATGAAGATCGTTTTCTCTCCATTTTTTTTAAAGAAATCTTCTGTCCATTGCAGGTGTGCTTCTTCTAATAATAAATATTTGCCAAATTTTCTTATAAACTTATCTCCATAAAATTTCCCAATGTAATACGAGATTAACGAACCGATTAATGTGCCTAATGAGCTAAATATTATTGCCAGGGTCAAAGATAGTTTGCTTGTTGCAACAAGAAATCCAACAAATGGCATTACTAATTCTGAAGGGATAGGAGCGATCATACTTTCGAGAGCCATCAATATTAATATCCCAAGATAATTTATTGCCAAAATTATCCCTGTAATAGTTTCAATTAAAGCTGAAAACATAAATTTTGAGAAAAATTTTAAGTTAAGAAGGTTCCGGTTCCAAAAATCATTTTGATACTCTTTTATAGTAATAAACTTAGAAAGATTTATAATTTTTCTTATATTTAAATATGAATGGCAAGCAAAAAATCAGATTCTAGTGTGAATGAGAACCAAGAAAAGAAGAAAGCAAATTGGCCTTTGTACGTAATTAAAGTTTCAATTTATGCATCAATTGGATTAGGGATTTGGAATATATCTGAAAAATATCTAGCTCCACAGATTAACAAATATTTCGATTCACGGATTAACAAACTTAATGATCAAAGACGTACTGAAATTTTAGCTAAATTAGAACATAGTATAAGAGAGTATTACTTAAATTCTACATATATTAATGCTTCTAAAATCAACTATGCTAAGGAAAGTGAATTACTGTCAAAGTTACAATTACAGAACTTTTCAGATAGTAAGCCTGATCGAGATAAGTCGATAGAAAATTTAGTAGAGAATACTGTAAATATTGGGCATATTTTTGTACCTTCTTTAGATATAGATAATTTAGTTGAAGATGTTTTAGGTTATGATGGGAGATCAAATATAATCTTCTGGAATTCTGGACCATCTTCGAATGCATTTATTATAAGCAATGAAGGACATCTTGTTACTGCACTTCATGTTGTAGAAAATTATTTTAATGATTACAATAAAGTAGTTGTAATGGATGATAAGAAAAAAATTCATAATGTCACAGCCATTTTAGCATTTTCTAAACTTTATGATCTTGCACTTTTGAAAACAGATATAAAAGGAAATATATCAGTACCGATACTTGTTAATGAGGATACTCTACCTAAAAATGCAACCTTATACAGTATTGGTAAAAATGTTATAGGTCGTCCTGATTTTGAATTTACAGCGGAGAAAGTGTATATTAAAAATAAAGACACTATAAGTATAGAGAGGATTGTTTCTGCAGGTATCCTAAAGAGAGTGAGCGATGATATTATAATAAGTAGAGAGGGTACTTTATTGGGAAAGAATGTATTAGCTAATAATTTTAGTCGAGGTGGTTACAGCGGAATGTTTGTATCTGATGAATATGGAAGGATTGTCGGTGTACATTCATTAGGTGGATCTGAGGGAAGCAGATTATCACCTGCATCAAAAATTAAAGAACTCGTTGATTTCTATCTAGCCTCATTAAAAGGCAAATAGTTAAAAAGAGAGAATTTTCATATTATAAATATTTTATAAATTGAGAGAAATGGGAATCATTAAAATAAAAGAGGTTAGTAAAAGTTTTAGGGATAAATCTCAAGAAATCCTAGATAGAAAAAATGATAAGGCTAAATTTAAATTTTTAAAATATATCACTTACAGAAAGTTAGTAAAGGCTCTTAATTGTGTAACTTTTTCTGTTAATAAAGGCGAAATTTTTGGTTTGCTTGGACCTAATGGTGCTGGAAAAACAACATTGAGTAAAATGATAGTGGGACTGCTTAAACCTGATAAAGGGAGAGTATTAGTTTTTGATAAACAAGGTGATGATATTAATAAAGAAAGTAGGAGATTTAATGTTGTTTTTGCCAGAGCAAACCTATTTTATGAATTAAGCGGTAGAGAAAATCTAGAATTTTATTCTAAGTTATATGGAATTAAAAATTATAAAAAAAAGATTCAAAGGTGGATAGAAATTTTTGAGGTTGATAAGAAAGCAGAGAGCAAGACATATACTTATTCTACAGGAGAGGCAATGAGATTTAAAATAATTAAAGCACTTTTAAATCAGCCAGAACTATTGGTTTTAGATGAACCTACTATTGGGTTAGATGTCAATATGGCGATCAAAATAAGAGAGTTATTAAAGCAATTAAATAAGAAATACAATGTTACAATTTTTCTAACTACACATTATATGGAAGAAGCAGATTATTTATGTGATAGAGTAGCAATTTTAAATAAAGGAAAAATTTTAAAGATAGGTACTGCAAAGGAAATAAAGGGATTATTGAGGAAGAATAAAATTGTAGAAGTTCAAATTAAAAATTTTAATAGCCTAGTTTTAAAGAAAATTAAAGATTCTGGATATGTCAAAGATTTAGAATTTATTGGAGTTGAAGAAAAAATCAGAGTAATCCTGAAACTGACTGCGAAGGTTGAAGATTTTATTACTTTCTTGCATAAAAATAATCTGAAGGTAAGTTCAATAAATGTGGAAGAACCAAGTTTAGCAGATGCATATCTCTATTTAACTGGTCAAGAGTTGGTGAGCGATGAGCTTCTTTAGGGATTTATGGATACTAACGATATTAGACTTCAAGAGATATTATACTTGGTCAGAAAGAATTGTATTTGATGTACTATTAAGCATAATTGGTTTCTTGAGTTTTGTATTAGTTTGGCAGGCTGTCTTTAAAGGAGGTTTTGAAGGTATAGGACCTTTGACAAAAGATAATTTCATTGTATTTATATTGTCTGGAAGTATTGTTTGGGAATTTATTAGCGTAAATTTAACAGGCGATGGTATATGGGCTTTTATAAGGGAGAAATATCAGGGAACATTGCCTTACCTATTAGTTAGTCCTGCAAATAAATTAGCTTTTGTGTATAGCAAAGTCATGATTAATTTGTTTAAAATATTAATCAATGTTATATTGTCTTTGTTTGTTGCTTTTGTTTTCTTTGATATTAATTTTAATGGAAGTATTTTGTTAGCTATCTTTTCATTACTTCTTATTTTTGTTACATTTTCTGGGATTGGAATTGTAATTGCAAGTTTAGGTGCGTGGAGAGAAGGCATTGCAAATGTCTCTTTTGTTCTTGGTTCTATATTATACTTAGTATCTGGGGTATATTATCCAATAGAAATTTTTCCGGAAACAATGCAAAAAATATTTTTTGTACTACCAACAACCCAGTCAATCAACTTACTAAGAGAAATAGTAATTAATAATGCATCTTTTCTTAATGTGTTTCCAATTTTAAGTTACCTGTTAATCTGGGGAATTGCTTTAATAATTTTAGGTCTTATAATTTTTAAGAAATTAGAAAAGAAAATTAGTTTATTAGGTATTTAATTAATTCGATAGACTTATAAATTTCTTTAAAATATTTTGAAACTATGCTCCGTTAGTCTAGCCCGGTCAAGGATTCGGCCCTCTCGAGCAAACTTTTCTTAAAAGTTTAATCAAAATGGAGAAAGGCCGAGACCCGAGTTCAAATCTCGGACGGAGCATTTAATGCTTGAGAGCATTTAAATAATTTTTCACAATCTCTTTCCCGGAGGGGTGGTAGGAGGCAAATAAATGAAAGGGATATTAAAAGGATCCTTAGCAGCAATTGTATTTGCTATCGGAGTTGAGGCAATTTCATGCAGTGAGGCAACAAGGCCTTTTGAACAAGGATTGGGCTGCACGCTGCAGGATACTACTTTGGTATCTGTAAATGATCAAAGGTCACTTCGATTTGAAGCTGAAAGTAGCACCTATTATGTAAGGATTTTGCATGTAAGGCCAGAACCAGAGGATGTGCCCAACCCAAGTGCACATATCGTTTCTATGTTGGTCAATAACTCAAGATACGTAAGTGGACTGTTGAGTAATGGTCAAGACATTGATAGGCTCTATTTAAGAGGAGAAACTACATCCACCGAACCAACAGGTGGTGACGAAGCAATTCTAGACATTACGTACGCTAGGGGGCGCATTCCACCAAGTGAAGGTGCTGAAAGAGGAACTGTTGGTCTGAGATTCATACGGTGTAGATAAACTTACTTTTCTTTTTTTATTTAATCAAAAGAGGTAATGCCCAAATTAAAGATAATGCTAAGATCGAATAACTTACATGCCTCATAAATTTGTTAGTGTACCGATTAGGATTTCTACAGAGTCTGAAGAAAGTGCATATATTTATAAAAGTGGAGAAATTTAATTTTAAATGCCAAATGCTTTATTAGTTTATCCAAAGAATCCTGTTACATTTTGGAGTTTTGATGAAGCTTTAAAGATTGCTGGGAAAAAATGTTCTTTTCAACCTGCAGGATTACTTACAGTTGCAGGAATGTTACCAGAAAGATATGCGCCTAGAGTCATAGATGAAAATGTTGAACCTTTAAGAGATACAGATTTAGAATGGGCAGATGTTGTTTTAACTTCATCTATGATAATACATTTGGATTCACTTGAAGAAATTATTAAACGAGCTAAAGAACATAGAAAACCTGTATTGTCGGGAGGTCCATTAGCAACACAATATTTTAATGATATTAAAGGTGATGCAACTTTCTTCTTAGGCGAAGCTGAAGCAGGATTTGTTGACACATTAGATGAAATTGTAAGGCAAAGATTTATACCTGGAAAGCGAGTAGTTGATAAGCGAAAAAAGTTTGAATCCTTAAATAATACTCCTTTACAAAGATTTGATTTAATCAAGGATAATCTGCAAAAATATGCTTCGATGGCTATACAAATTACCAGAGGTTGCCCGGAATCCTGCACTTTTTGTAACATACCCTCATTGTATGGAAAGAAAACAAGATTAAAATCTGCAAGCGATGTAATTCAAGAACTGCAATTACTCTATGATCTTAAATGGAGAGGATCGGTAATGATTGTAGATGATAATATTGTTGGTAATCAGACAGCAATTATCCCGATTCTGAAAGAAACTGCTCATTGGCAAGAGAGGCATAACTATCCTTTTAGCCTCCATACTCAAGGAAGTTTAAGAATGTATGAAGATCCTAAGTTAATGGACGCTATGTACCAAGCTGGATTTAATCTGGTTTTTTGGGGGTTAGAATCTCCAGCTGCTGAAAGTTTAAAGGCTATGGGTGCTCAAAAAAATCTGCAAGCAACTAATGAACGTGGAAGGAGATCAATGCTTGAAAAAGTTCGTGAAATTCAAAAATATTATTTTAGGGGTCAAGCTGGTTTCATTATTGGTTTTGATGCAGACCCCCCTGATATTGCTAAGAGGATGAAGGCATTTATTGATGAATCAAGGATTAGTGTTGCAATGGTTGGTCCCTTAGGAGTCTTGCCAGATACTCCGGATTGGATAAGATACTCTAGAGATAATAGACTTGTAGAAAGTGTGAGGTATAATGGAGATTCTGGATTGTTTGCCAAAGAATTAAGTTATATTCCAAGATACCAAGATGGAAGTGAAATGGATCCAGAAATTGTTTTAGGAAGGCATCGTGAAGTTGTACAACATATAAACAGTCCTGAGAATTATTTTGCAAGGACATTAGATTATATTAATCATAGAGAAAGAAAACCAATTAGGCAAACTAGGATTGATTTTGCTAATTTTAAAGCTGCATTTAGATCTTTTTATTATCAAGGAATTAAGAGTGATTACAAAAAAACTTACTGGGATTATTTATGGAAAGTTGCATCTCATGATTTAAGAGATATTCCAGATGCGATTACTTATGCTGTAGAAGGCCATCATTTAATTACGCTAACTAAAAAAGGGTTGGAAGAATTTAAGGGTAAAATTGGATTAGAGAAGAGTGTTTAAGACTATATATTTTAATATAGCTTTATAATAATGGTAAGGCAACTAGTAAGGATATAATTAGTAATACATAACTTACATGTCTAATATAACTGTTTGTATATAAATTTGGGTTTTTTATTACTTTTAAATAAAAGGGGGCAATTAGTAAAACTATAGGGGTTAAATAAATTAAATTATATGGTAGTGAACCGATGTTCTCAATATTAAAGAATTTATCATTAAATAACATTAAGAAAAATGAAGCTATCGCTATAAACATTAAAGCGAAGGCAGAAATTTTAATTCTATCTTTATTATAAGTTGTTACTGAACTTTTATACTTTAATTTTTTTTCTAAATCATAATGATGAAGTCTATAAAATAAAAATCCAGATGTTTTTGTCAATGTTACAAAAATTAAGCCTAAAATGGGGATGTTAAAAGATGTTGTAAATAAAAACCATCCCGCTAAAAATCTCAGAATTTGGCCCAGCATACCGCAAGAGATAAAGTCCCAATTAGCAGATTCTTTAAATCTAAATGGTTTCAAAGTATAAGTTAATTGGTTGAATAAGGTAAATATTATTATTAAAAGAAAATAAAAACTAATGAGTGAAGATAAAATAATAGACAAAGAAATTAAAATTGAGGCAGATATTGTGGCAGTTTTTTTACTTAATTGGCCTGATATTATAGGCCTTTCTTTCTTTTCTTTATGAAATTTGTCCACATAAATATCACTTAAGTCATTTAATATATAAAGACCAGACCACATTAATACCCCTAAGACTAAAAAACCAAAAAAGAACTCTTTTATAGGAGGTAATTTATTTAATGCTAAATAAGATGCCAGTAGCATCACCCATAAAGTTTTTAGCCATAATAGAGGCCTACATGATTTAATAATATTTAATAGAGTTTTCAAATCACTATTTCATAATTTTATGATGTTATAAAGTTTATGATTTAATTACGTCTGTGTAAATTATTATGTCTTCTTGGTTTATTGAATCCGGATCTATAATCAAAATCTCTTCTTCCAACATCAAAGTAAACTCTTTTAAATTCTTCTCTAGGAAGCTTTAAAATTTTAATGGGATACTTTTGCAGGACAGCGGAAAAGAAAGAATGGTCATTAGAGGAAAGTAATGTTATTGCTTTTCCTGATTTGCCTGCGCGGGCAGTTCTACCAATTTGATGCACATATTCTTCTGGATTTTTTGGAACACTATAATTAAAGATATGTGTAACATTTTTTATATCTAGACCCCGAGCAGCTATAGCAGTTGCTACAAGAACATGAGGTTTTCCCTTGTGAAAGCCATTTATAACATTTAATCTTTTGTTTTGTGACATACCTCCATGGATAACTTGCGCATCTATGTCATTCTTAATTAAATTCCTTGCAGTAAGATCTGCGTTTCGTCTAGTCGAACAAAAGACTATGGCTAATTTAGGATTTTCTTTTTTGATTAAGTGCACTAGCATTGAGAATTTCTCTTTTATGTCAACATCATAATAAAATTGATTAAGGTAACTTTCTTCCACATGTGGTTGAGATCTAATAACTACTGGTGATTTCATGTAGTGATTTTTCAGTTTAGCAATATCATCAGATATAGTGGCCCCAAATAATAATGTCTGTCTATTTTTTGGAGTCGCCTTCAATATAATTTCTATGTCTTCGATAAATCCCATAGTAGACATTTTATCCGCTTCATCTAAAACAATGACTTTAATTTTTGATAGGTCTAAAGATCTTCTCGATAAATGATCTACTAATCTTCCAGGAGTGCCAACTACAATATCTGCTTTCCTAATGTGAAATTCTTGAGGTTGCAATGAAACCCCACCATAAACTACTGTTGTGTATAACTTAAAATATTTTGTAAGTTTTCTGATTTCCCTAGCTACCTGTTCAGCAAGTTCCCTTACAGGAACAACAATTAGAATTTGCACTCCTTGCCCAGTTTTTATATTATCAAGAATAGATGAGCCAAATGCTATGGTTTTTCCCGAACCTGTTTTAGACATGGCAATTATATCATGACCTGATTTTATTTGAGGTATAACCTTTATTTGGATATCTGTAGGTTCAATTATGTCTTCTTCAGATAATGCTTTAACTATTTCTTGTTTTATCCCTAATTCAGTAAAATCCATTTTTAATATAGAAAACCTTATAATTTCTAAAAGCTAAATATTCCATTAATCAGTGAGGTTTTAATCGAGTTTATAAACATAACTATTTTAGACTTTTTAGATGAATTTGTTATACTTGACTTCATAAAATTTAAATATTAGTTTTGTATTTATCTAGATTATGGTTAAAAAAATTAAAAAATCAGGATTATTTGGTAAAGTTGTATTAGTATTAAGTATTCTACTTATGGTCTATTTAATAACAATAAATGCCTATTTATTTGACTTAAATAAAGATTTAAAGCAAGAATTAGCAAATTCAAAAGCTAATCTGGAGATTAAGAAAGAAAGTTTCAAATTTAGTGCTGAGAATGAGCAGGGGACTTTAGTAAGCATTTTATTACCGGCAGTTAATAGGGATGGTAAAGGAGTCAGTACAGTATTGAAAATTCGTGCAGAAAAGGGGACTGGCAAAACCCTTGCAGATATAGACAATTTATTATTCTGGGTAGATACACAAAATAGTATAAGGATGGCAAAAGAAGTTGCGTCTGATATAACCAATACGGATTTAAGCAATGTAGACTTAACATATAGTGTTGATGCTGGTGATGCCCAAGTTATATCAGGACCTAGTGCGGGAGCTGCTTTGGCAATTGCAACTATTGCAGGAATTGAGGGCAAATCCCTTAATAAAAAAGTTATGATTACTGGTAGTATCAATCATGACGGAACTATTGGTCCTGTTGGGGAAATAGCTCAGAAAGCAAAGGCTGCCAAAGAAGCAGGTGCAGAAGTATTCCTTGTACCTTTACTACAAGGCCAAGAGGTTGTTTATGAAAGACAGGAACATTGTCAGAAATTCGGTAGAAGTCAATTCTGTACAATTGAGCAAATTCCAAAAAAGGTTAATGTTGAAGATGAAGCAGGCATTAAAATAGTTGAAGTGAGAACTATAAAGGAAGCTTTAGAATACTTCTATAATTAAAATGGATTTAGAAAAACTCAAAAAAGAACAAATTGAGTTATCCAGTAAAGTTTCAATTATTGGTACTCATAAAGAAATTAAAACTATTGGTGGTTGTGACCAATTAGTTATTGGAGATGAGATATATTCTTGTGTTGTTTTGTGTGATGCTGATAATTTTTCTGTTCTAGAAAAAACTTTTGCTATCAGAAAAGTTGATTTTCCTTATGTTCCTGGGTTTCTAGCATACAGAGAAGCACCGGTCATTATTGATGCTTTCTCAAAATTAAAAAATAAGCCTGATTTAATGATGATAGATGGAAATGGGATCTTACATCCGAGAAGATTTGGTATTGCATCACATCTTGGGGTTACATTAAATATAGCTACAATTGGAGTTGCTAAAAAATTATTGATAGGCAGAGTTGAGAAAGACAAGGTATTTGTTGGGGAAGAGTTAAGAGCTATGAGATTAGAAACAAAAAAAGGAGCAAATCCAATATACATTAGCCCAGGACACATGGTAAGTGTTCTTAGAAGTTATGAAATTGCAAAAAATTCCATAAAGCCACCACATAAACTGCCAGAACCACTTCATTTAGCACATAAGTATGTTAGTAGAATCAAGGAAAAAGTAAGCCCGGTAGAAGAATAAGCTGAAAGATTTATTAAGTTAATCTTTTACAATGTTTTTATGGGCTTGTGGTCTAGTGGCTATGTCAGAAACTTTTGAGAAAAGTTTAATCAAAATTTAAGTAGCAAACACAACTCTCACTCAGTTGAGGTCCCAGGTTCGAAAGAAACTTTTGAGAAAAGTTTAATCAAAGTGCACGAAAGTCCTGGCAGGCCCACTTGTAATATGAATTATGACCAGCATTTTATAAAGGATGATCTTGTTGCAGCCAGGATAGTAAAGTACGCTCGGGTCTCATCAAAATATAAGGTAATTGAAATTGGTTCGGGTAATGGGGTTATAACAAAGCAATTAGTTAAAAAGAGCCCTGTCACTACTATTGAAATTGATCCTAAATTATGTGAAGAATTAGAAAAATTAAAACTACCAAACTTGAAAGTAATAAATAAAAATATTTTATCTTACAATATTGATTTTGATATTGCTGTTTCTAATCTACCATTCAATATTTGTGAGCCATATTTTAATATTTTAATTAAAAAAGAATTTAAAAGGTGTGTATTTTGTGTTCCAATCTCTTTTTCAAATAGACTAACCAATGAACAAGGACTTCTTTCTTTGATAATCCCGTTGTTTTTCAAAATAAAAGTTTTAGAGACTATTCCAAGAGAAGCCATTTTACCTATACCAAAGACTGATTGTGCTATAATTTCTGTTGTCCCACAGAGAATTTGCAGTAAAAAAAATTCTGTTATAAAGGAGATTTATTTACAGATGGATAAGAAGTTAAAGGTGGCAATAAGAGAATCTTATTGTAAGGTGTTAAAATTAACAAAAAAACAAGCTAATGAAAGATTACCTAAACTTGATTATCTGGAAAAAAGAGTTTATATGTTAAATTATATAGAGTGGAAACAACTCATTTTACAAATTTAAGTTATTAAGATAATTTAAAAATTTTTCTAGATAATTATGCGAATATTAATTTTAACTATAATTTTGTTTGATTTTTAAAAATTCCTTTATATTTCGCGTTCCCATAAACTCTTTGAAAAATAAATTGACAAATTTTAGTACCTGCTTTAATCTTAATAGGAATATGGCTCATATTACTTATTTCTAAAACTTGTTTATTGTTAATTCCTGGCTGCATAAACGGTGCTGAGATATGAACCATTAAACCAATACGGGCAAATCTGCTCCTGCCTTCTAACCAGCCACAAATATCTGAAGGTAACCTTATTTTCTCTTTAGTTATGCCCAATATTGTATCTTGGGGATTTAAAATTATATCTTTTGAAGTAATTAGTTTTGTTATTTTTTTATAATCTGCTTTATCTGAGGCAACAAAGATTTTTTTTGAATTAGAGAATATCCTAAATTTATTATCCAAAGTCAAATCTATTGAAGCAGGTCCAATATTCTTAATATTAAAAGGAGTTATTTTTATCCTTTTTTTCTTAATCTCCTGGATTAATTCTGGTTTTGTTAATATAGACATTCTTTTCAAAAAAGTTAGATTCAAATATATTTATAAGTGTTGTCAAAGAACTAAATGCTGAATAAGTTAGATAAACAATAATTATGTTAAATATCAATTTTAAATCGGGACTAGGTTAAAATTGCGGCTTTAGTTCACCGGTAGAATCCGAGCTTCCCAATTCTTAGGAATTAGCTTGAGAAGTGGGTTCGATTCCCACAAGCCGCATTCTACTGCATACATTTACAGTAAAAATCAAATTTAAATACTTTATCTACTTTATAATTTAAATGGAAAAATATTTAATAAGTGATGAGGAATTTGAACATATCGGGATTGAGTTTAATTTAGCCAGAAATCTAGTAAGGTATCTTCAGTTAGTAGATAAAAGAACTAGAAAGATAATACTAGAGGAATTATATAATAGAGAATCTAAACCTGATATTCCCTACAATCTTGGAAAAGTATCTTTTAAATATTTTAAAGTTGATGATTGTAAGCCCAATAAGGAAAAGCTTGTCAGTGATTTTGGTTTAGAGGCTGTATTGGCAATTTCAACCATAAGCCAAAAATCTATTTCTGAATTATTACGAGAACAAAGGTTAATTCCAGATCCTACCCTATATTTAATCAAAGTGGGAGAACATGATATATTAAGTACGCCAAAAATATTACCTATTGTTAAGAAAGATGAAGTAGAAGAAATAATTTCTGCCTTAGTTAGTAAGGCACTGGCAAATAAAAAAACTTAAATAATATTACAAATGAGTTCTTTTCATGAAGAAAGAAAAAAGGTTGATAACTGCTGCATTACCATATACTAATAACGTACCACATATTGGAAATATTGTAGGAAGTCATTTGCCCGCAGATATTTTTGCAAGGTATTCTAGATTAAATGGTTTTGATTGTGTTTTTATTGGAGGTACAGATGAAAATGGAACAACTTCAGAGATTGCTGCACAAAAATATGGGATAGGCTACCAGGAATTATGTGATTTCTTTTTTAAAATTCATAAGGAAATATATGATTGGTTTGAAATTAGTTATGATAATTTTTCTAGAACAAGTAAGCCTATTCATCATGAAACTGTAAAAGAATTTTTTCTTGTAATGCATAAAAAAGGGTTTCTAATTGAGAATAAAGTAAGAATACCCTACTGTAATTTTTGTAAAAGGTCCTTAGCAGACAGATATATTTCAGGAATCTGCCCTTACTGTAGCTATGGCTCTGCTAGAGGAGACCAATGTGAAAAATGTGGAAAGCTTTTGGAACCGGAAAACTTAATTAAACCTAAGTGTTCTGGTTGTGGAAAAAGTGAAATTGAATTTATAGATAAAAAACATCTTTTCCTAGATTTGACTGAGCTATCTAAGAAACTTGAAACCTGGATTAAGAAAAATAAACATTGGAGAAAACAAGTATCTAGCATAGCTTTGGCCTGGATAAATGAAGGTCTGAAACCTAGAGACGTTACTAGAGAATTAAATTGGGGAGTTACAGTACCTATTAAAGGCTATGAAGATATGAAGATCTATGTTTGGGCAGAAGCAGCAATTGGTTATATTAGCTCCACAAAAGAATGGAATAATGTTAAATGGGAACAATATTGGAAAGACAAAGATTCAAGGATTTATCATTTCATTGGCAAAGACAATATTCCTTTTCACACAATTTTGTTTCCTGGAGAATTAATGGCACATGGTGGATTTAACTTACCTTACAATGTTGTGGGATTACAATATCTTAATTATGAAAATAGTAAATTTTCTAAGAGTAAAGGACATGGAATTTTCTGCGAAAATCTTCCAGATGCAGGATTAGATGCAGATTATTGGAGATTTTATTTGTCTTATCTGATTCCAGAGACAGGGGATACAGAATTTTTATGGAAAGATTTTCAAGATAGAATAAATAATGATTTGATTGGAAATTTTTCAAATTTCATAAATAGAACCTTAAGTTTTACATGGAATAATTTTGATGGGGAGGTAAATGGACATTTAGATAAGGAATTTTATAAAGAAATTAGTAAGCAAATAGACTTAATACTTAAATTATATGAAAAAGTAGAACTTAAAGATGCTTTAAGTGAAATATTAAAATTATCTGACTATGGAAACAAATATTTCCAGGAAAATGAACCATGGAAGACTAAAGATAGAAACATTCTATTTAACTGTGTTAACTTGTGTAAAATTCTTGGATTATTAATACAACCTTACCTGCCATCAACATCAAATAAAATACTTGGATTTCTTAATTGCAGAGAAACAGATTGGAAGAATCTAAACGAATTCAATGTTAAAAAGATTAATGAACCTAGAATATTGTTTGAAAAATTAGAATCAAAAAAGATTGAAGATTTGAAGAATAAAACTGCAAAAGTAACTGAATATAAGATTAAAAAATAAGAGGTTCACCAAAAAAAATATTATGATTAGGAAAGCGACAAAAAAAGATATACAAGATATTGCTTTTATCGAATTAAATAGTGGGTATAAATTTAGGGGTCAAATAAGTACTAATGAAGAAATTGATAGAATAAAAGATGATTTTCTAAATGGTTGTGATTTTTTTATAGAAAAAGAAAAAAGAGCCTATGTTTCAGTACTATTCAAAAATAGTGTTTGCCATGTAGACTATCTTTCTGTAATTAAACGAGAACATGGGGAGGGATTAGGGGGTTTATTCATGCAATTTATTGAAAAGAAAGCCATAAATAAAAAATGTAAGAAGATAAGCTTGGAAGTTAATAGTAAAAATAGCGCTGCTATTAATTTGTATAAGAAATTAGGATATTCTGTAGTCAAGGTAAAAGAAAAGGTAAATTATGGTAAAAAAGCAACAAAATTTGTGATGGAAAAGGATTTAAATTTAAGTGATAATAATTAGAAACATGGGAGAAATAAAATTTGATGATTGGCAAAAATTTGATTTTAGAATAGGGGAAATCCTTGAAGTTTATGATCATCCAAATGCTGAAAAGCTTTTTGTCATTAAGGTTGATATTGGAGAAAAGTTAATTAATTTAGTTGCAGGGTTGAAAAATTATTACGAGAAAGAAGATTTAATTGGGAAGAAAGTTGTTGTTTTTACAAATTTGGAGCAAAAGACATTAAGAGGGATTAAGAGTGAAGGGATGGTGTTAGCAGCTGAAAAAAATAATAATGTTGTTTTGTTAACAGTTGATAAAAATATTGAAAATGGTGCTAATATAAGATAGTTTATCTGTTCTTTTCTTTTCTAACTTGAAGATCATATAACCTCTTATAGATTGAACAACTCTTTAAAAGATTCTTATGTCTGCCTTCTGCTATTATTTTTCCTTGGTCCATTACAATTATTTTATCTGCATTTAGTATTGTTGATAATCTATGGGCAATTATTACTAATGTTTTATCACCATGAATACTTTTAATTGCTTCTTGAATTGCTTGTTCTGATTCAGAATCTAAGTGGCTTGTTGATTCATCCATAATTATTACACTTGCTCCCGTGAATATAGCTCTGGCAATACCAATTCTTTGCCTTTGCCCACCAGATAATCTAATTCCTCTCTCACCTATTACAGATTTATACCCTTTAGGCATTTTAGAGATAAATTCATGTGCAGCAGCTAATTTTGCAGCAAATATAACTTCCTTTTCCTTAAATTTTAATCGGCCATATGTAATATTATCTTTTATGCTTCTATTAAACAGGTTAATATCTTGTGGGATGTACGCAATCCTTTTCCTTAAGGAAGCCCTTCTGGCATTCCTTAAGTCAATACCATCCCATAGAACTTTACCTTTGTCAGGATCATAAAATCTGAGAAGTAAATTTGAAAATGTAGATTTTCCTGCTCCGCTTCTCCCAACTATTGCAACAACCTCTCCTTTCTTAAAATCTACTGTAATATCTTTTAATGCTTGATAATTTTTTGAATATGAGAAATTAACTTTATCAAATACAATTTTATTTCTAAGCTCCTTAAGATCAATTGCATTTCTTGAATCCTTTAATGAATCATCTTCTGAGAGAATTTCAAATAGATGTTTTGATCTGCCAACAACTCTTCTAATTCTAGTAAATATAGAATTTAATTCTCTTAATGGTGCGAATGTTAATTGCTGATAGCTAATTAATAATACAATTAGGCCTATTGTATATTCATTTTTGTAAAATTTCCATATACTAAATGTTAGTAAAATAATTCTCATTAGAGTTTCTATTCCGGTTTGCATTAGGCTTTGAACCAGCCAAAGCTCTTCTTCCTTATACTCTAGGTGATGAATTTTTGCCCATACTTTTTTGTAATTTTTAGATTCTCTTGATTCTGTACCAAATGCCTTTACAGATCTTACATTGCCTGCAGCATCATATAGTAATCTTGATGCAAAATGATGTATTTTATTAACAAAATTTTGTCTCTTAGCGATTTTTTGAGATACAATAAATGTAACAATTACATAAATTGGAATTGGAATTATTAAAATTAATGCAGCCCCTGGAAAACTTATAAATGCAATTATTAAAACAATTATTAATGTTATTAAATAAACTAAGAAATTATTTCCAAATAATTCGTGAATTATAGTCCAAATTGAACTTGCACCTCTATCAATTTTTCCCGCAAATTCCCCGGAGTCATGTTTATCATGCCATATTGTGGGAAGGTTAAAGAAATGATTTAGAACTCTATATCTCCAGTAATCTTCAACTTGTGTAGCAATGAAGAAGCTTAATCTGTTGACCCAAAAACGAAATAGTGTCATTGCTATACCAACCCCAAATAGACTTGTTAACAATATTATATATAATCTAATTTCAAGATTTGTTGGATTTGCTAATTTTTCTAAATTATCAATGATAAGCTGAACAATTTTTGGAGCTACTGTTTCTAGAATTGCTACAAAAAGAGCACATACAAACATAACTATTACTTTCCATTTGAATTTTATCCAGGCTGTTTTAAAAATAACTCTTAATATTCCCAAGAATGTAAGATCTCTTTTTTTTATTTGCATATGCCCCTCATTGAAAAATTAATGGGCCCAACCGGATTTGAACCGGCGACCTATATCGATTTAATATTTCGATGGCTGTCCAATCTGGCTATCAGTATCACCCTCAAATGAGTCGAATGCTCCAGCCAGGCTAAGCTATGGGCCCATAATCTTAGTTGCAGCAACCTTAACAATAGAACATTCGTATTATTTATAAAAGTTGCTACAGAAGGTTTTTAAGTGTAGTCTTGA